>NZ_JBJFHB010000063.1:0-1779 GCF_051893255.1 Lactobacillus sp.
ACCGGTTCTTGTTAGACTTGGTTGCCTTAGAAACAGGTGTGTACATGGTCGTTGCCGCATCCCGGGCGTTCTTGTACATGTAGCCAGTAACCAATAAAATCACCACAACCAAAGCAAGCACAATCCCGCCAACCCAGCGCCAAATGTGACGCTTGTGGTGGCGGTGGTGATGGTGGTGATGGTGGTGATGATGGTGAACTGGTTGTTGTTCAGTTGTAGACATAACTACTTCTTTCTCTCCACTTTTTTAGATGATAAATTTGCTTTTGAAGTTAATACGACGATTAACTTCTTTAGTTTATCACATTTTATACATTAATTAATTATATAACGATATTATGTTGTAAGCAAAGTAGGAAAACGATTGCGTAACGTTTTTGTAATATTGGTTAATATATATATATATATATATTATGGGTTACGAATACCCACACTAGGGCGCGGGTGGGCCGGATTTTTGGCTTTCGGGCTTGGGGTAGAGTAGAATTTTAGTAAAGAAGCAAGGCAAAATTTTTTACCAGGGGGCACTATTTATGATTAACAATAATACGCAGCAAGTTAAGGCCTATTTAGCTGGGGTCAACTTGGATGATCCTGGCTTTGACTACTCGATGAGCGAATTGGCCGCATTGGCTGAGGCGAATAACTACGAGGTGGTCGGGCAAGCCAGCCAGAAGGCCGAGAACGTGGTGGCCAGCACCTACCTGGGCAAGGGAAAGGTGGCAGAGATCCGGGACCTGGCACAAGGCCTGGACGCCAAGGTTTTGATCGTCAACGATGAACTGACGCCGGTGCAGATCCGGAATCTGGAGCATATTACTAAGCTGCGGGTGATCGACCGGACGGAATTGATTTTGGAGATTTTTTCAAGCCGGGCCCGGACCCGGCAGGCTAAGCTGCAGGTGGAGCTGGCGCGGCTAGAGTACGAATTGCCGCGGCTCCACCCTTCTGAAAATAGTCTCGACCAGCAGCGCGGGAATGGCGGGGCAGCCGGGGGCGGCGGCTTTGCCAACCGCGGGGCCGGGGAAAGCAAGCTGGAACTGAACCGGCGGACCATCGGCAAGCAGATCTCGGCAATTAAGCGGGAGCTGCGGGAGGTGGCCGACCAGGAGGCGGTGAAGGCCGCCCGGCGGAAGGCCAGCTCGGTGCCGAAGGTGGCCCTGGTGGGGTACACCAACGCGGGCAAGTCGACGACCATGAACGGGCTGCTGCGGGAGTTTGGTGGCGGTGCCGCGCGGAGCCGCGATGGTGCTCGTGAGCGTAGCAAGGAGGTCCTGGCCAAGGACATGCTGTTTGCGACGCTGGACACGTCGGTGCGGCGGATCGACCTAGGGGATGGGATTACTTTTATCCTATCGGATACGGTCGGCTTCGTGTCCAAGCTCCCCCACAAGCTGGTTGATTCCTTTAAGGCGACCCTGCAGGAGGCCAAGGACGCCGACCTCCTGATCAACGTGGTGGACGCGTCGGACCCCAACATGAACCAGATGATCAAGACGACGCTGGCGGTGCTGGACGAGATCGGGATCACGGGGCGGCCAATGATCACGGCCTACAACAAGGCGGATTTGACCGGGCGTGCCTACCCGCAGGTGGAAGGCGGCGACTTGCTGTATAGCGCCGAGGACCCGGCGTCGATCAAGGCGCTGGCGGGGTTGATCACCCGCCGGCTTTTTAGCGGGTACGGCGAGGTGGCGCTGGTGCTGCCGCTGGCTGAGGCCGGGCGATCGCTGGCGTATTTGCACGCGCGGAGCAAGGTGGTTAGCGAGCGGTATTCAG
>NZ_JBJFHB010000064.1:0-63534 GCF_051893255.1 Lactobacillus sp.
ACAACAAATATTAGTATACTCGTTTAAATCAATTCGTCAAATCAGCCTTTTTGTCTGTAATTGGCGATAAACACCCGGCAAGGTTGTTTTCAGCTCCCTACTCGCCTGATCCAAATTGTTCAGACATATTCCGATTATCACCCACAAAGGTAAACAAATTGTTCCGAATTTGCCTTTTTTCACTGGAAAAATATCCCGAAATTTTTTCAAAATAAAATCCAGGAAACCAAGTTCCTGGATATCTGCTTCTAAAACCAATAATTTGCGTACCATCCATAAGGAACGGTGGACAAATAAATGTATGCGCAGTTGAGCAGCACAATCAGGATCGGCCCGATATACGGCTTCTCAAACTTCAAATAGTGCATAATCGCCACAATTGCTGCTGGCCCCAGCGTAGTAAAGGCCATATCCCCATTCATCGTCCGCAAAAGCAGCAAGGCGATAAAGCCCCCCACTAGCAAGACTTCGGCAGCCCAAAAGATAATTTGATTCTTGCGGACCCAGACCGCGGCAATCGCCACAATTAAGCCAGCTGCAATCACCAGGATCGCCCATCCAGGCTTAACAACGTCCGCCTGATCCGAATAACCGGTTGAATGTGCCCCCATCATCCACATCACAAAGGCACAAATCGCAAATAAGACACTATTCACTGCCTTTAAGATAAGCGCACAGATTCTCTCACTCTTTGTCATGTCTATCACCTATTTCTTGTTAATTCCTTCACCTAGCTTTTCCTGCTCTATGATATCGTTTTCTTTTTTACTTGGCTAGCTTTTTTAAAAAATTCCTCGCAGCAGCTAAAAAAGGCGTGCCTCTAAGGCACGCCTTTTCTACTTAATAAACTTGCTGATTACCGCTTGCACGGCTTGGGAGTTGTCATGTTTGGCAATGATAGCCAAGAAGCCCTTAGTGGTTGCTTCTTTCAGGTAGTAAGTCTGGTAGTATTCCTTCATCGCGGCAAAGAACTTGGCATCCCCCATCACGCTTCTCAGTTCTGCCAAAAACAGCGATCCCTGGTCATAGTTGCCAGTGCCAGACCCCGTCTTGTCCCAGTAAGCCATTGACCGGTTGACGTAAGACTTTTTGGTCGACTTCAAAGACTTAGCCAGGTCTTCTGCGTATTCTTGCTTGTAAGTGGCAAATTTTTTCTCAGAATAGCCAGCCAGCTTGTTAACGTAGCTGATGCTTGGCAAGTTGCTATAGATGCCATAGTCGACCGTGGCAAAATAGGTTGCAAAGCCTTCATCCAGCCAGCCTTCAGCGTACTCGTCATTGCCCACCGTCCCGTAGAACCATTGATGGGCTACTTCGTGGGCCACGTCTTCTTGAATGGCTAAAAAGTCGCAGTCGCTCTTCTTAGCGGTGTAAATGCTGGACCCGTTGATCATGGCTAACCCCGGGAATTCCATCCCGCCAAAGGCCACCCCAAACAAAGACTCGGTTAAAGAGAGCTCCCGATACGGGTACTTGCCAAAGCGGCTGGTGTAGAGCTTGATGGCATCCCCGGCCACCCGCTTAACGACTTCGTTATAATAGCCAGCATACCTGCCCGGCAGGTAGTAACTCTTGACGGTAATCCCGGAAGCCTTAAAAGTCTTGACCCGGTACTGGTCGCTAGCAGCGATGGCCAGATCGCGGACATTGGCCGCCTTAATCTTGGTCACCCCGTTCTTAGTCACGGCATTCCCGTTAGCCGCTACCACGTAAGACTTTGGCGCCTTGAAGGTTACCGTGTAGTTGCTTACCGCATTATAGCGGTTTTCGCCATTGTCGGTATATGGGTGGGTCAGCCACTTGCCATTTTGGTACTTAGCCAGGTAGAGCCAGCAAAAACTCAGATTGTACAGGCTTCCCTTTTTCAGCTTGGAATAGCCAAAACGGTCATCCCGCTTGGGTATCGCCGTCTTGACCTTAAAAGTCAGCTTGGTCTGCCCGCCAGTTTTCAAAGGAGCAGCCAGCTTCACCTTCACGGAACTATTTTTGCCCAGGCTATACTGAAGCTTGCGCTTACCAGCCGCTGCCATTTGGATCTGGCTGGTTGCCCCCTTTTTCACGGAAGCGGCGTAATTGGTCCGGTCATAAGCCAGATAGCCCTTGGCTGGGTTAACTACTACGACTTCTTTCAGCGCCGCCTTGCCCGAATTAGTCACGGTCATGGTCACGGTTTGCGTGAGGACGCGCTTTTTCGTGTCCAGCTTGGCACTGATTTGATATTGATTAGCCTTAAGCGTATCTGCCTTAACCTCTTTGCCGCTCGCTAAGGTAAAAAACAACCCGCTAGCCAGCATGAGGCCAATTACCTGCTTTTTCATGTTAAAAATCTCCTGAAAAATTACTTTTGCCACTTGGCAACCAGCTTGCTTGGGATGACAAAGCTTTGAGCGCCCATGGACATTGGACCCACTTCGCCTTGGTCAAAGACGATGACCAGCTGGTTCTTCTTGTTGATGTAGAAGTTTTGCTTAGCCTTGATTTGGCTGAAGCCGTCGATGTCGCCCTTGGCCTTGATGAAGTATGACTTGTTCTTGTCCTTCTTCATGGCTTGTTCCATTTGGGCAATGATGTTCTTGCTAAAAGCCTTCCGGTATCCAGGCTTGAACATCCCGCTTAATGTGACCTGCTTGCCGGTCTTCTTGCTCAAAACGTAGTATTGGCTGGTCGTTTGGCTATCAGCCTTTGATACCGTTGAAGACAGGCGGAAGACGTACCAGTTGGCGTTATTGGTTACTACATTAGTCTTGACCGTCAAGCTGCCGTAGCCCTTTTCCTTCAGTGACTTCTTAAAGGCCGCAATTTCTTTGTTGGTTTCCTTGGCAATTGCTTGGTTGATGGCCTTCGTAGACTTTTGGGCTTGCTTAGCAGCCGTCTTGTCGCTGGACTTTACCGTCTTTACCTTAGAAACGGATACGTCAGCTGAGTGGGTCTTGCTTTCGTAGCTGTAGTTTCTAAAGGTAACCAGCTTGAAGTAGCTGCCAATCCCTGGCAATTCCTGCATGGCGTGGGCCACTTGCGGGGTGGTGTTAGGCAGGGCCACGCTGAGCAGGAATGCCGCAGCGATTCCGCCAACCAGCTTGACAATTCCCCGCTTAGCCTTGGCTTGGTGCAAGCTAACTACATTGCTAGTCTGCTTTTGTGCCCGGTTTTCGGCAGCTTCTTTGATGTAATCAACCTTGATCTGCCCCATTGCGTTCATTAAATCTTTGTTTTCCATTGTGATCTGCTCCTTAAATAAATCTATACTCTTTCAATTTCTTGCCTAATTGCCGCCGCATCCGCATCAGGCTGACCTTGACACTCGATTCGGTCAAGCCGTTGCTGGCCGCAATGTCCGCAACTGCATCCATGTAAAAATAGCGTCTGACAAAAATGATCCGCTTCTCCTTAGGAAGCTGCTCCAAGAATTCATTAATGATCTCCGCTAACTTGCTCGTGCCAATCCCTTCCAGCTCACGATTGTCATCCGCCGCTGCTGCCGCTTCTCCAAGTTCGTCCAGCGCGACGGTGTATTTGTTGCCAGCCCGCTTTTGCCGGTTTTGATTCCGAACCATGTTGATGGCGTGGTTTCTGGTAATCCGGCCTAAGTAGGCGAGCAGGCTTTGCGGCTTATTCGGCGGGATGGTCTCCCAAGCCTTCAGCCAGGTATCATTAACGCATTCCTTGACATCCTCTTGATCCGCTAAGATGTTGCGGGCAATCGTGCTGCAATATGCGCCGTAATCTTCTTGGACAGAAGTGAGCGCTGCTTCATCTCTGGCAAAGAAGAGCGCGATAATCTCCGATTCTCTCACTGTCTTCTCCAATCTGTAACTTTTTGTTTTTCGAGGTCCTTTCATCTCCTCACCCTAATAGACACCATTAATTCTCTCAGGTTACACTTTAGCAGATTTTTTTCGAAAAAAATTTTGGGCAAAAGAAAAAGAACCTCCGAAGAGGTTCTTTTAAGCTCTAAAAAATTAGTGCCACTTCACTTCTGGAGTGATCTTGGTCATGCCGTGCATGTATGGTACCAAGACTTCTGGCACAGTAACCGTACCGTCTTCGTTTTGGTAGTTTTCCAAAATTGCGGCTACAGTCCGGCCAACTGCCAGGCCTGACCCGTTCAAAGTGTGGGTCAACTTAACCTTGCCATCTTCGTCGCGGTAGCGGATTTGAGCACGGCGAGCTTGGAAGTCAGTACAGTTGGAGCAGCTGGAGATTTCCCGGTAGGTGTCTTGGGCTGGCATCCAAACTTCCAAGTCGTAAGTCTTGGCACTGGTGAAGGAAGCATCCCCAGTTGACAAGGCCACAACCCGGTATGGCAGGTTCAGCTTTTGCAGCAGGTGTTCAGCGTTGTGGGTCAGCTTTTCCAGTTCTTCCCATGAGTCTTCTGGCTTAACGACCTTAACCATTTCAACCTTGCGGAATTCGTGCATTCTGATCAAGCCGCGAGTGTCCCGACCAGCTGAACCAGCTTCGCTTCTGAAGGCTGGTGACAGAGCAGTCACGTTGATTGGCAGGTTCTTGCCATCGATGATGTCGCCTCTGAAGTAGTTAACAAGTGGAACTTCAGCAGTTGGGATCAAAGTCAAGTTACGTGGAACTTCTGGGTCATCGTTTTCCACGATGGTGTAGACGTCTTCAGTGAACTTAGGGAATTGACCAGTCCCTTGCATAGATTCGTTATTTACCAATGAAGGTGGAATGATTTCCGTGTAGCCTTCCTTGGTGTTTTCATCCAAGAAGAAGTTGTAAACGGCACGTTCCAAAAGTGCGCCGGCACCCTTGTAGTAGACAAAGCGGGCTGCAGAAACCTTGCTTGCAGCATCCCAGTCCAAGATGTTTAAGTCAGTGCCCAGGTCCCAGTGAGCCTTTGGTGCATAGTCAAACTTGGTTGGCTCGCTCCAGCGGCGCACTTCTTCGTTGTAGCTTTCGTCAGGACCGATTGGGTCTGAGTCAGCTGGGAAGTTAGGCAAACGAAGCAAAATGTATTCTTGCTTTTCAGTCAATTCGTCAATGTCCTTGTCCAGGTCCTTGATCTTGGCGCCAACTTCGCGCATGTTCTTGATAGCGTCAGCAGCGTCTTCTTTGTTGCGCTTAGCTTCAGCGATCTTCTTAGAAACTTCGTTTCTTTCAGCCTTCAAGTTTTCGCTTTGCACCATGGCGTCGCGGCGCTTAGCGTCGATAGCTACTAATTCGTCTAATTGCTCAGGCTTGATCCCCCGAGTTGCCAACTTTTCCTTGGCCCAGTCAAGATTCTCGCGAATGACCTTAATATCCAGCATGTAAAACCTCCAGTAAAAAATAAAAAAGCCGACTCGTCCCACAATTGGGACGAATCGGCGCACGGTTCGCGGTACCACCCAGTTTCGGTCTAGTGACCACACTCAAATGGCGCTAACGGTGCCAAACCGTGCAACTATTAATTGCCCACACTATAGAAATCTGGAAACGACGCTCATCCGCTCTCAGCCAACGCGGACTCTCTGTCAGTGGTCTTAGGATTTCGTGTTTGTCTCTATTTTATTCCATTCTGCCAACTTTAGCAAATAGTACTTGGCAGAAAAATTAAAAAAAGGTGGGATTTGCCGGTAGTCGACTTCATATTGCTGGCTAA
Source organism: Lactobacillus sp. (assembly GCF_051893255.1). Lineage (GTDB taxonomy): Bacteria > Bacillota > Bacilli > Lactobacillales > Lactobacillaceae > Lactobacillus. The sequence continues at coordinate 5,600 of NZ_JBJFHB010000064.1, forward strand.
AGCCCATTTTGGTCAGCAGCTTTTGCGGAGGCAGGTTGTCATCTCGGCAGCAGGCCCAAATTTCGGTGATCCCGCATTCTTTAACCTGGTCAAACAGCAAAGCCAGGCTTTCAGTCATGTAGCCCCGGCCTTCATAAGCTTCATCCAGCATAAAGCCGACTTCCCTAGTGTCTTCTGTTCTAGGATACAGCTCGGCTAGGCCGATCCTGGTTCCGTCTTTTAAGCAGATTAAGTAGCTGGCTGGCCGGTCATGGTAAATTTGAGCGCCTTCTCGCGCCTGTTCCAAATCCTCATAATGGGAAAAGCCAGCCAAATACTGGTAGCGGGAATTTTGGGACCAGGCTAAGAGCTGGTCGGCATCCCCAATTTCGACTTTTCTTAAATAAATTCTTTTTCCTTCGATCATAGTCTTACTTACCCCAGCCACTTGGCCCCATCAACCAGCCCCAGTGGTTAGCCGGTTAATCAGCTTGCGACTTTGTTCTGGACTCATTTTTTCCTCCGTAAATAATTAGTCTTATTTTAGCAAAAGCTATTCTATCCGGAAAAGATTTTTGGCAAGTTTAAGCCAATCTTAGCAGATTTTCTTCACTAAAATAATTAATAAGCTAGACAGAGTCCTTTGCTTTTAGTATATAATAATCTTAATAAGCGTTGTTCTAGAAAGGGTCCAATTATGGTTGTAACTGTCAAGAATATTGTTTATGACGAAAAAAATGGCTTAAAAACCGATCTCTACTATCCAAACAATACTGACTCGCAGACGAAGATCCTGATCCTCTGGCATGGCGGGGGCTTTTTCAGAGGAAACAAGGAAAGCATGAAGGACATAGCCATTGACCTAGCCAATGCCGGCTTCATGACCTTCGTGCCGGACTACCGGCTGGCACCGCAAAATGTCTTCCCGGCTGCCCATGACGATGCCCTGAGCTTCGTCTCCTGGCTCTTGACCTCCGACTATACCGACGTAGGCGATGAAAACAATATCGTTCAAATTGGCTCGTCCAGCGGCGGCAGCTTGGCCTTAGAAGTCGCCGGCATCTACGGCTTCCCGACCATCACCTGGTCAGCCCCAGTTGACTTCAGCAATTGGGTCAAGCAGCATCCTGCCGTTCAGCCATCCGTCAAGGCTGGCGAAGAACTAGGCTTAACCGAGCAAAAAGCCATTAACGAGTCCTTTTACAAGTACTTCACCCTGACCTATGCCGGACAAGACAACGAAAATGTTTTGGCAAAAATGGATGCCAAAAGCTATGATTACGGCAAGCTTGGGCCCCTCCTCATGTATAATTCAGCTGAGGAACTGGTTGAACTAGCTGGGGTCTACGACTTCGCCAGCTTTTTAGCCAAAGACGGCCACCCCGTGGAATTAAAAATCCTGCCTGGAAACGGCCACGCCATGGATTATGGGCGCGAGCGCTTAAGAGAGAGCATCAACTATTTAAAATATTTCCAAAAAATGAAAATTGGTGAGAACTAACATGATCAACATTCCTAAATTTATCCAAATCCGCAAGTCTTTAAAACTGTCCCAAAACGAACTGTGCCGGGGAATCTGTACTCAGTCCACCCTGAGCAAGTTTGAAAATAATGGACAGATTCCATCCTTCAAGATCTTAAAGCAGCTCTGCGACCGCATGAACATTTCTTTATCAGACATCATGCTGACCAGCACGGAAAGTGAAATTGCCCAAAAGCTCTTTAAGGCCGACTTTTACTTCATCACTTTTGACTACGACAAGATCAAGAAGCTGCTCAAGCAAATTAACCCAAAGAAGATCAAGGACAAGGAAGACCTGCTCCATTACTACTACCTGGAAGGACAACTGGCCTTGGACAGCGAGCATAACGACGTTTCCGCCCTCTTTTACTTCAACAACATCCTGACGGCCGAAAACCTGAAGGCAGACAACATCTACCGCCTGCTGGCTTTGAAGGGCTGCAGCCAGGTTTACGCAACGCAAAACGATTTGGACAAGGCCAGCCACTACTTTGACCAATTGGTGGGGCAAATCAAGAAGGTCCCAATCGAGGACGAATTGCGGCAGCTGCAAGTGATGTCGATTTTGACGGCGGCTGGGGAATTCTACGGGGCTGAGAAGCGCTACAAGCAAGCCGATGACCTGCTGAACTACGCTTACGACCTAGCTTCTAAGCACCACATGGTTTACTTCGTGGCTAGAGTCCTCTACCAATTGGCCCTGGATGACTTAGCCCAAAAGCGGGACAAGAAGATTGCCTTAGAGCACTTGAACGATGCCCTGGCCTTTGCCCGCTTGAACAAGAACGAAGTTGTTTTGGAAAATGGGCAAAAGCTGCTGGAGGAGTTGCAGTAGAATAAAAACTCAAAGTAAAAGCTAGATCACGTTATGTGGTCTAGCTTTTTATTGCTCTTATTTTTGTGCCTGGCGATATTTAGTGCCGCGGCCCCGTCCTAATTTAACAGCGTAACCTTGTTTAATCAACTCGTTTAAAAGTTTTACAAGTTTGCTTCTACTAAAACCGGTTACTTGCATCAGGTCAGAAGTTGCTAAGGGGATGCTTTGAAGAGAATCGTATACTAATTTCAAGTCACCAGTTAAGCTAGCTTCATTTTGAATTACCGGCAAAATGATTTTGATCGAATTCTCAGAAATAGAGAACTGAGGCTGTATAGTGCTGTCGCTGTAGCTAGTAAGAATTCGCTGAATCCCAGTACCAAATTGCTCAATAATTTTAAGTCTAAAGAAAATGTTGGCAATTATCGGATTTCGTAAAACTGAGATTTCGCCATTTAAGTAACTTTCTTCGCTTAAGCCTTGAGGCAAATTGCCAGGAGAGGTAATTTCGATCCGATCATCAAACATTGCTACTTTGATTTGAGCATTGATTGCCCAATTCCGGTGAACCAGGGCGTTGGCCAAGGCTTCACGAAAGGCATCTTCAGGAATCAGCTCAAACTTTTGCCGGTATGCGCCAACGACTTGCTCATACTGGTAGTATTGCTGGTATTTGGTGATAGCTTCTTCGTACTCTCTCAAGATAGATTCCTTTTCAAAGATTATCCGTTCTCTCATGGTATTGATGTCGCTTCCAAAGCGTACCATGTCAATCCCGCGAAAAGTATTTTGATCAGCAAGGAGTTCCCCTGCAATTGTGTATCCTAAACCTTGTTCATAGAGGTTGAGTGTGATTAGAGTATCACGAGTAAGATCAGATATGCCTAAGTCTCGCTGAAAAGTTCTCTTCAAAAATTCAAAGGTCAAATCTTGGTCAGGCGCTGGTAGGCTGTCGTATGAGCGGTTTTGACCCTTTAAAATTAATTCAGACAGTTCTAAAGGATCGACTTCAATTGAAGAACTATCATTGCGTTTGTAGGCCTTAGACTTGTAAAAATAAGGGGGAAACTTACCTTGATGGACGGTCAAAACAACTAAGTTCCTGTCTGAGTCAATATCTAAATCATATTTGGGATTAGGCTTGATAGCATCATTAATTGTATTTTCGATTTTTAGACAAGTAGCTACTGGATCATTAATTCCCACAGCCCTCCCAAAGTCGGTTAGGCCAAAAATAATTTTACCGGTTCCATAGTTGGCATAAGCGCTAACGGTTCTGAGAAATGTATTAGATACTTTTTCCTTAAATTCTAGATTTTTAGTTTCACGCATTTGCATCTTCTCCTTGCTTAATACGAAAAGCTAATTGTGTTTTTTACGTATTAATTTTAACACGTAAATCTGCTTTTACGTGTTTTTTGTACACGTAAAAAAGATGAAAAGCTAATTGTGTTTTTTACGTATTTATTAAACACGTAAAAAAGCTAGACCACATTACGTGATCTAGCTTCTTTCACTTAATTAGGCAGGCCTTCTACTTTTCTTGTAGAATCTAACCTTAAAATAGGTGTAGATTGCGTCTATCAGCAAGATGACATCCAACGGGATCATCATGAACAGTACGATTGGTCCCGACCAGATACAGCCGACTACGTTAGCAAAGACGGCAATCAAAATCGGACCTACAGCATACCAATAGCCAAGCTTTTTTAACCACCACAATTGGCAATTACGATAAAAAGGAGCCATTGAAAGGCCAGCAATCACAGCCAACGACACGATAATCAAAATTTCATTGGTGTTCATTTTTCTGTCTCCAAATCTATCCTTTCTTTTGCTTCTTAATTTGCAAGTAAGTGTAGTACATTGCACCCAAATAAAGTAAATCATCACAGATAAACTTCATAATTTCAAAGCCTTTGGCACTTTGAAAAACGTACGCGTTAAAAGCACCAAAGATTACTAACAGGATCGCTAAGTTCCAGTAGCCAAGCTTAGCAAAAAAACGCCCTTGAACTTTTTCAATCAACGGAACCATTCCCAAAACTATTACTAGAAAAATCCATAACAGTAGATCTAACATATCAACTTGCATCTTAATCCCTTATTTCTATAATCTGTCCACATATTGTTTATTTTTTCTTTCTAAAATAGAAGTTTAATAATCTCCATTCTTCTCCCAATATACATGCTACAGCCTTATAATATATTTGGTCTTATCTTACCACAAGCGCTTTCCCAAAAGCGATAAAACTCTCCCTTTAAGATTGAAAAGTAATAGTAAAAGACTAGACCACAATAAAACGATCTAGTCTTTTAAATTACTTACGTTTGATCAAGTTAGCTTTTAGTCTTACTGTTCTTGTAGCGTCTTACTCTAAAATAGGTGTAAATTGCATCAATGAGCAAGATGACATCCACAGGGAGCATCATAGCTAGCATTGCCATGCCAGACCAAATGTAGGTCCCTACGTTAGCAAGGACTACGATCAAAACTAGCACCATTACGTTCCAATAACCTAGTTTTTCTAGTAGCCATACTTGGTAGTTACGATAAAACTGAGTTAACAAGAGCGCGATCAGTACTACAAACACTAAAACAATCAAAACCTCATTAGTGTTCATTTTATAACCTCCAAAGACTTATGCTTTTTATCAATCTACAAATAAATAGCATATATCATCCTAAATATAGCAGATTGGCATCAATAAGACAATTGCATATATTTTTTAACGCCTTTAAGATTACGCATATTAGCAATAACTAAAGCTTGCCAACAAGTATACTACTTGTAGACATGGAAAGAAAATCCAGCTACATAATTGATATCAGTATAAATCTTACTCTTCTTGTGTTTATTATTGTAATTAATCAGTTGACGCTCGAAAGTATCAACATACATACTAAATGCCTCAGTTAAAGTAGACGCAATTCCATGGCCGGTGACAGCTGTGATTGCAGAAACCAAAGTCGAAATCGTTGAAGTATTTCCAGCCATTGAAGCAAACCATCTCACACCTGCATTAGACGTGAAATAAACTCTAACGCCCCACCAAAACGCTCTTACATAGCAACCACTATGAAACTTCATTGCCCCTTTTACTTTTGAGGCTTTGGATACGTATGCGGCTCTAGTTGAAACTGATTTCGTCTTAGGATCAATAACTAGATTGTCTTTTTGGATATCTGTATTAACTTCAGATAGCTTTGACTCTACAGCGGCTTCAGTACTATCCGAGAGCTCATTCTGGCCAGCCTTTGATAAAACATACTGGTTGTTTGAAACTTCAACGTACTTATTCGCTTCTTGAATCTGCTTTGTTGACAAGCTAGTACTTGTTGCAGTTTGAGTCGTATCCTGACTATCAGCCAAAGTAACTGTTGGGGTTGCTAAAATTCCACCAACCAAACCCAAAACTAACACACAGCAGGAAAACTTTTTCTTGATGTCCATTTTATTAACATCTCCTCTTAAATTTACTCATCTCTTTTTTTCTTACAAGTAAATTATATTCCATAGTAAAGAGAAAAAAATAATATTAGAGTTTTTGTTAAGGAATTATAACGATTTTTTCCATTTGGAAAATCAAGACTATTTTATTTCTGTTTTAGCATATTAAAGGACGTTTAGTAAAATTCGGCACTAATCTATCAAGCTTATCAGCTAATTTAGTTGACTCTAGGAGATTGCCATTTAATAATAGTAAATAATAATCTCCTAATTCAAGATATATCGCCAATTCGGGTAATTTAGAAAGACTTCTAAGCAAGTTGACATATTTTATTCCCAGTTCTAAAGATTGATCTTGAGTAAGTAAGTATAAAAAGTTTGCTAATATTATTGCTATCTTTTTTTGCTCTCTTATTGGGAACTGATCAATATGATAGTACTTTTGATAAAGAGAATCCATTAAGCACAAACCTATCGGAATTTTTACCCAAGCAATAGTGTTAGCAAATCTTTGTAATAAAGATATATCTTCAACCCAAGTTCCGCTAGATAAGAATAACTCTTTTACCCATTTCTGGTCACTGATACTAAGTTGGTGTGCTTTTTTCTCAGATTTAGAACTTTGTTGATAATATTCTCTTTCAATTTTTTCATCTAAAGTTTGTTCATCTCCGCCATATTCTAGCTTAGAATAAAAAGACTCGATAGATATCTTTCTTGCCACAAGCAGCTCGAACAAATCTGTAGCAGACGGGATTTGCATCCCATGCTCCCATTTTGAATAGTGTGATACAGAAATCCCAGTATCCTTAACCATATTTCTCTGAGTTAAATTAAGTCGTCTTCTTTCCAAAAGTAACGCTTCATTTATCTTCATTTTTCTACGCCATTAGATACAAACAACTTTTTTATACGATATATAATATACCCACTAATATCACTAATACAAGCATTATTTTTCTACTATTAGGAAATGGAACTTCCCTTTTACCCACCCCAAAAATAAAAATTGTGGAACCTACCGTCCCACAATTTTTCTGCTGTAATCACAAATTTCGTAGTCATCATCTGCGCTATCCCGCCAATAATCCAGTGACCACTGGCAGATGCTTTTCAGCAGCGGAATCAGTGACTTTCCCTTCTTAATCAGCGAGTATTCCACCCGCGGCGGAATCTCATCATAAGAGTGCCGCTCCAGCAGCTGGTTTTGCATCATCTTTTTTAAAGTGTCCGCCAAAATTGCATCTGTCACGTCACCCAGTTCCTTTCGCAATTCGCTATAGCGCAGACTCTGCTTCTGATTTAAGACGCACAAGACCCGTGATTCCCATTTTCCTGAAAACATCTTTAACCCATATTCCAGCGGACAACGGATATCTTCCGCAACTTTCTTTTGATACATCTGCTCACCTCGCGCCCCTTAGAATACACCAAAACCAACTTTTTTACCGGCAAAATGCTCAAAAAGCCCGATGAAGCAATTACTTGCAAATTTAATAGTTACTCATTAATTTGTTTACAAGTTTAAACGAAGGAAAAAGGCGCCTATACTAACAAGTGCGCTAAGGAAATACCTAGCGCACTTATTATTAGGAGGCAAAAATATGAGCGAAGTAAAAGCTTATTTACAAATTACGATGACTGTTAACCCCGAAAATCGGGCAGCCGTAGCCAAGGTTTACCACGACTACCGGCAACCCTTCTTAGACACCATCCCTGGTGCCTTAACCAAGGAACTTTTAGTTAGAGACGAAGACGTCCAAGTCGTTCACGGCTTTGACAGCCTGGACCACGCCAAGGATTACCTGACTTCTGACCTCTTCACCCAGAAGGTGGCACCAGGCCTTAAGCCAACTTGGGCCGATGAACCTGACATCCGCCTTTACACTGTAGCCTAACCTTTATTCTAAAATCAATCCAAAACTTTCCAATATAAAAACGCCTCCCGAAATCTGGGAGACGTTTTTTAGATGGTGCCAAAGCCAGTTACGACCCGGCTTGGGCAGGAGTTAAAGTCGTAAGTCTTCAGTTCTTCCAATTCCTTGTTACCGTCAAAGTAGGAAGTTACCCCTTGAGAGATCATCAGGTTCATGACCAGCTTCTTTTCTGGGTGCTGGGTGAAAGGAATCAGGATGACCGGTTTGTGCTGAGCCCGCATGAAGCCAATTTCAAAGGCACAGCCGTCATCTAATTCATCCATATCGTACAAGAAGACCCCGCAGTTGGCCATGGCAATGCCGTTCAGGTCGTTTTGGAAAGTTACCCTTTGCCAGAGCTGGCTTCTTTCTTCGCCAAAAGCCACGTTTGGATCTTCATCGGGATCAACGAATTGTTGATCAAAGGGGAAGTGGACGCTTTCCACCGTTGGGTTTTGGGCAAGCAGTTCTCTTACTTGCTTGGCAAAGGCTTGGTGGTGGTCTCTATGAAAAGATGAGCCTAAGTAAATTCTGGCAGTTGCAATCGTCATAATTTCTTTTCTCCTAACTAGTGGACGCTTAAGTAGTCCAAAATGGTGTAAATCGCCTGCTTGTTGGCAGCCGGAACTGGCCTTTCCATGATTTCAGCCGGACTTTGGTGCAGGTCGTTGCCTTCTTCAGCATAGGCCCCATCGTTGATCACGATTTCGCGCACGTTGTCATCTTCTGGCTCTAAGTGGAACTGCAGGCCCACCACGTTGCCATTGACCAAAAAGCCTTGGTTATCCAAGAGGTCGCTAGAATAAAGCAGAGTGCTGCCTTCTGGCATCTCGAACATGTCCTGGTGCCAGTGCAGAGCCAGCAGCTTTTCCGGCAGACCTGGCAAGGCGTCGCTTTGCCGGTAAACTGGAGCCCAGCCCACTTCCTTGTGGGCCGCCTGGTGGACGCTGGAGCCCAGGGTCATGGCAATTTGCTGAGCGCCAAGGCAGATGCCCAAGATCGGAATATGACTCTTCAGACATTCCGCAATCAGCTTCCGCTCTTCAGGCAGCCATGGCAAGTCGTCGCCTGGACTCATTGGCCCGCCCAAGATGACCAAAAGGTCGGTTTCGCTGGCCTTCGGCAAAATGCCAAAGTTTTCTGGATGGTAGATGTAAAACTTGTGCCCCCGCTCCTTGATCCAAGACTTGATGGCGCCTGGACCTTCGTTAGGGGTGTGCTGCAAAATATTAACCCGCATGATTTTTGTCCTTTCAGTTCAAGTTATTTTACCATGTTTTGCCGGTTTATTCCCTACTATACCGGGCTTTTTGACTTTTTTAGCTAAAAATCCTAAAAAATTATTCCAAATTTTCTCTATACCAGATCTGGAAAGCGGTTTATAATGGACTCGTAAGGCTTTGTGAAATTAATTGTGATAAAGCGATAAAAAAGCGTCAACACGCTATTTGTTTGAGAAAGGAAGCTGAACAAGCGATGGCAAAATACGCATCTGTCAATCCATATACCAATGAAGTTTTCGCAACCTACGAAAACCCAACTAAGGACCACGTAGAAGACTCCCTGGCCCTGGCCCACGCCCTTTACAAGAAGTGGCGCCACGAAAATCCAAGTGTCCGGGCTGAGACCTTGAAGAAGATTGCGGCTAAGTTTACTGAGAAAAGAGCAGAAATGGCCAAGATCATGACCCTTGAAATGGGGAAAAAGCTGAGCGAGTCTCTTGAAGAAGTAGACATCTGCATCGGTATCATGAACTACTACGCAGACCACGGCCCAGAGCTCTTAAAGCCGGTTGACTTGCCTAACCCATACGGCCGCGCCTACTACTTAAAGCAGGCAACCGGGGTCATCATGGCCTGTGAACCATGGAACTTCCCCCTTTACCAGGTAATCCGGGTCTTTGCGCCAAACTTCGTTGTCGGCAATCCTATACTTTTAAAGCACGCCCACAATGTGCCGTCTTCTGCCAACATGGCCGCCAAGCTGGTCAGAGCGGGCGGGGCTCCGGAAGGTTCTCTAATTAACCTCTTTTTGAGCTATGACCAGTTAGACGAAGTGATTGCTGACCCTCGCGTACAAGGGGTGGCCTTGACCGGGTCTGAACGGGGCGGGCAATCCGTTGCCGAACATGCTGGCAAGAACCTGAAGAAGTCCACTATGGAACTGGGCGGCAACGACGCCTTCATCGTCTTAAGCGACGCTGATCCTACTGTGTTAAAGAAGGCCTTGAGCGACGCTAGAAGCTACAACAACGGCCAAGTCTGCACCTCCTCCAAGCGGATGATCGTGGTTAAAGACCGCTATGAAGAAGTCCTAGAAGACATGAAGGAAGTCTACGAAAACCTGAAGTGGGGCGATCCGCTTTTAGACGAAACCACCCTGCCGCCAATGAACTCTGAGTCTTCCAAGGAAAAGTTGCAAAAGCAAGTTGACCAAGCCATCGAAGGCGGGGCCAAGGTCTACTACCAGTACCCAGAGATTGACTCAAAGGGTGCCTTCTTCAGACCGATCATCTTGACCGACGTTACGAAAGACAACCCGGTCTTTGACCAGGAAATGTTTGGGCCAGTCTGCGTGGTTTACAAGGTGGAAGATGAAGACGAAGCCATTGAACTGGCTAACGACTCTAGCTACGGCCTGGGCTCATCCGTCATTTCCAGCGACATCAAGCACGCTGAAGAAGTGGCGGCCCAAATCGAAACGGGGATGACTGTGATCAACGGTCGCTGGATCACGGACGGTTCTCTTCCATTTGGCGGGGTCAAGAAGTCCGGCTACGGACGGGAATTAAGTCCGCTGGGACTTGAAGCCTTCGTCAACGAGCACCTGGTGATCGACTTTACCGACCAAAACAGCAAATAGTTAATTTAAGTTTTCAACAGCTAATCCACAAGAAAACAAGAAAACAGCATACAAGAAAATAATAAACAACAAAAGGCCTGATTTCCTTTGGAAATCAGGCCTTTACTTTTATTCCACATAATCCTGCTTATTTTGCAGCTGCTGGACGATGTTGACGATGGTTAAGATCGTGGTCAAGATAGAGACCATGATCAAGAGGTAGCCGGATACGCCGATCGCCACGGCATAATTTTTCAAGCTGGAAACAGCTTGACCCATGTAGGAGTCAGTTGCCGTTGCTTGGGACAGGCGGTAAAAGAGGTAGATCAAAACGCCACTTTCAAAGACTGAATAGAGCGCCCCCTTCACATTGTCCCAGGTCTGCTTCTGGCTGACCGCCAGCATAATGAAGATTGGCATCAAGAGCAAGATAGCCAAGGTTAAATACAGGATCAAGGCCGGGACGAAGTTCCCTGCACTAATCTGTTTGTTGGCCACTTCGAAAAAGACACTGGCTACGGTCAGCTTAGTCTTAGAAGTCACAAAGCCGGTCCCCATGAATAGCAAAATCAGAGTAATGGCGCTGGTCAAGTAAATGGAAAGCTGCACAACGGTAAATTTGTGGGGCTTCTTCACCTTCTCCTTAACCTCTTCAACCTGCTTTTCCACTTGTGGATGAGCTTCGATGAATTCCTCGTTCTTTTCCTCAAGCTCATCTTCTTTAGAGTCAAAGGCGTTGAAGACTTTAGAGAATTTTTCCTTCAGCCAATCTGTCAGGTTGCGGTCGACGGGATATTGCCCACCGGTTTTGTGTCCGGCCCAGACTAAACAGCCCATGGCCAGCACAAACAAGATCCAGCCAAGTGGCCGGGAGAAGCTCATGACAATTAAGAGACCAACGGCCACTAAAAAGGCAATGGTCGTGTTGTCTCTCAGCCACTTGATGATCCCTTCCACAATTGGGTTGTTTTCAACCGAGTTGGTCTTGCTCTCCTTGCGGTAGGCCGACCGGCTGAGTTCAGGCTTAGATTCTAACTTTGTTTCCTTTTTGGCTTCTGGGTTTGTTTCTATTTCTGTTTCAGGCTTGACTGCAGTTTGTTCAGTGTTGACAATCTTTTGGAGATTATCGACAGTTTTCGTCTTCTCGAGATCAGCCGCCTGCTTATTTAAATAGTCCTGGCGATATTTTTCCACATTGAATCCACAATTCGGGCAGAACTTTTCCTGACCCGGCAAGCTGAATCCACAATTTGGACAATTTTCCATAGATGCCCTCCTCGGTTAATCTATCCACCATTATAGCATTTCCTTCATCAAGCAAAAAAGAACTCATTCTCATGAACGAGTTCTTTAAGCTTTATTTAGCTTTTAAGCTAGTTGTTGCTGTTTAACTTAGCCTTCTTCTTGCCAAATGGCCACTTCAGCCATGGGAAGCCTTCGTAAGTCAGCTTCGTTGCTGCTGATAAGTTGATTGGCATCAAGAAGACGAGGATTGCTAACCCGACGATGACGCCGATGGCAACTTCGATCAAGGTTGGCACGCCGGATGGGATCAAGGCTGCGAAAGTACCACCCAAGATGATGGCGGCAGAGATGACAACCGTCCCGATAACCGTACATGCTTCCAAGATCCGTTCACTCGGCAGAGCATGGTGGTCGCTATCACGGTACCGCATCATGACGAAGATGCTGTAGTCAACGCCCAAGGCAATCAACATGATGAAGGTGAAGAACGGAACGTTCCAAGCCAGCATGCTTCTGTGCATGATGGCGTTGACCAGCCAGCGGGTGATTGAAAGTGAGCTGACGTAAGCCAGGAGCAAGGTACCCAAGATGTAGAGTGGTTGCAAGAGGCTGCGAGTTACGAAGATCAAGGCAATGCCGATCCCGATCAGCATGATGGCCATGGTTCTCGTAAAGTCGCCGCTGGCCGTGTTCTTGGTGTCTTCGATGGTTGAGCTTTGACCGCCCATTTCAACGTCAGCCTTGCCCAGGTCAGTACCCTTCAAGGACTTGCGAGCCATTGCGCTCAAGGCTTGTGAGTGCTTTGCGGCACTTTCAGAACTTGGGTTAGAGTCCAGGATAATGATGATCATCGCACTCTTCTTGTCTGGGCTGAGCAGAACGCTGATTGACTTCTTGATATCCTTGTTGTTCTTCAAAACAGAGTTAGGAATGTAGAAGGTGTCTGAAGCTGGAGACTTGCGCAGACCGTTCAGGTAAGAGCCGGCTGAAACCAAACCGTTGTTAACGGCAGTCAAGCCGCTAGTGATGGCTGGCGTCTTGTCAGCCAATTGGCTAGCACCGTTCTTCAGCTTGGTCGTACCGCTTGAAAGCTTTTGTGAGCCTTCTGCCAGTTGACTAGCGCCGTTTGCGCCTTGAGCCAAGCCGTTCTTGAGCTGACTAGCACCGCTGTAGAGGCTGTTAGCACCAGTTGCCAGCTTGCTTGCACCGTTGACTAATTGGGCTGCCCCAACCAAGCCGCTGTTTAAGCCGGCTGACAGCTTGCTTGCACCGCTAGAAAGCTGGCCAGCACCGCTGTTAACCTTGTTAGCGCCGCTTGATAAGGAGCTTGCGCCAGTAGTCAAAGTACCAACGCCGCTGTTGAGCTTAGCTGCACCAGTGTAAAGGCTGTTAGCACCGCTGTTAACCTTGCCGACACCAGCGTAGAGGCTGTTAGCGCCGCTTGCCAAAGTACCAGCACCGCTGTAAAGACTAGCAGTACCACTTGATAAGGTACCGGCGCCGGTGTAAAGACTGTTGATGCCAGTGTTCAAAGTGCCTGCACCAGTGTAGAGGCTGTTGGCACCAGTGTTGACTTGGCTGATGCCGTTGTAGAGGCTGTTAGCACCAGTATCAACTTGCTTTGCACCTGCAGCTAGCTTCATGGCACCAGCTAAGCCGGAGCTTAAACCGCTGTAGAGGCTGTTGGAGCCGGTGTAAAGCTGGTTGGCACCAGCGTCCAGCTTGTCAACGGCTGCTTGCATTTCACTGATCTTGGACAGACCAGATGACAGGCTTGAGATCCCGCTTTGAGCCTTAGTGTTCAGCTGACTAGCACCAGCTGACAGGCCTGCTACGCTGGTCTTCAAGGTTGACAAGGTTGATGACAGACTGTTCAAAGAACTAGTTGAGTTAGTCAAGCCGCTCAGTTCACTCTTAGCAGTAGACATTGTATTGTTAATCGTCGTTGCTGAGCTGCCGGCAGTTGACAAGTTGGCACTCAAGGAAGCAAGTTCCTTTTGCAATTCTGCCTTCAGAGCTGCATCTGAAACCTTGTTAATTGAGGCAGACAGAGCGGCTGCATTAGACTTGGCACCATTCAAAGAGTTGGCCAAGGTAGTTGCTTGACTAGACAGACTTTGCAAGCCAGATGCAACTTGGGAAATCTTAGAAGTGTCAATGCTTCCAATATTAACTGAACTTACGGAAGAGTTCAATTGCTTTAAGCCGCTGTCCAGTTGAGCCAAGCCGTCTGACAATTGAGTCAATTGACTTGAATCCAGGCTGCTGCTTTGAGCTTGCAGCTCGCTCTTCAGCTGGTCAAGACCTGCTACCAAGGTCTTCATGTTGGTGGTCAATTCACTAGCACCGTTAGTCAGCTTTTGCGTGCCAGTGTAAAGTTCGTTAGCACCGCTGGCCAGGCTGCTAGTGCCGCTAGTCAAGCTAGAGCCACCAGACAAGAGGCTAGCCGTACCGTTCTTCAAAGTTTCAGTACCGCTGTACAGACTAGCTGAACCAGTCTTCAGCTTGCCAGCACCCGTGTAAAGGCTGCTTGCACCGCTGTTAACCTTGCCAGCGCCGCTGTAGAGGCTGGCTGCCCCGGTGTTCAAAGTACCAGCGCCAGTGTAAAGACTGGCAGTACCGTTCTTCAAGGTCTTGGTACCGTTGTACAAAGTAGTCGTCCCGTTTTGCAGGGTCTTAGAGCCGCTGTAAAGCTTGCCGGCACCACTTGCCAAAGAGCTAGTCCCGTTCTTCAAAGTCTTAGCACCGCTAGACAAGGTACCTGCGCCATTAGCCAGCTTCTTAGTACCGCTGTAAAGGGAGTTGGTCCCAACGGCTAAAGTCTTAGTACCGTTGTAAAGGGTACCTGCACCGTCGTACAAGGCAATTGAGCCGTTGTAAAGCTTAACCGTACCCGTGTATAGGCTCTTAGCCCCATCAGTCAAGGTATCAGTCCCGCTGGACAAGGTATCGGCACCGCTAGCTAGCTTCTTAGCCCCGCTAGTCACCTTTTCGCTACCCTTGGTTAACTTGGAGACCCCCTTTTCCAGCTTGTCAGTACCGTCAGTAACTGACTTCATCTGCTTCTTCACGTAAAGCAAGCTGATCTTTTCGTTGTATGGTTCGGTTACGGAAATAACCTTATCAACGCCTTCAGACTTGCGGAGCTTTTGCGTCAATTCGTCGATCAGCTTCAAGTCCTTTTCATTGTCCAGGGTGTGGTTACTCTTGATGTAGAGATATGATGGCATCGCCATCCCCTTTGAGTAGTGCTTTTGCACCAGGTTCAAGCCAACCTTGGATGGGGTTGAGTCAGAAATTTCAGCCGTATCGTCGTAGTTTAAAACGTTAGAGTAAGTAACGAAGAATGGCGCTACGACTACCGCTACCGCTGCCAAAAAGACGATTGGCCGCTTCAAGGTAGCACTGGAAATCCCGTGCCAAAGCTTGCTTGGGTTTTCACCCGTGAAGGTCTTGGTTGGCCAGAACATCTTCTTGCCCAGCGTCATCATGAAGAATGGGTTCAGGGTCAAGAGGACAATCAGCAAGACCAAAACGCCGACGGCAACACCGGAAGCAGACCGGTAAACGGAGAAGTTTGCCAAGCCTAAGGCTGAGAAACCGATCAGGATGGAGGAGCCAGAGTAAAGGATGGTCCGGCCAGCCTTCTTGATCGAGTCTCTCGTCGCATCCGGCACACTAAAGTCTTTCCCCAGGTCCTCTTTAAAGTGGTTATAAAGGAGGATGTTGTAGTCCGTCCCAATCCCGAAGAGGACGATCACCATAAAGACTTGCGTGAAGTTGGAGAATGGGAAGTTTACCTGGTTGACCAGGTTGGTTACGATTGAGAATGAAACCAAGAAGGAAACCCCAACCGTGAGCAGTGAAACTAGTGGCACCACTGGTGACTTGAAGACGATGATCAAAACGATGAAGATGAAGACGACCGTGATTAATTCAGTCTTCTTGATCCCTTCTTGAATTGAAGTCGTAAAGTCATTGTTCAAAACATCAGCACCAGTGACGTAGGTCCGCACCCCGCTAGTCTTCACGGCACTGTTGATCTCATCGTAAACCTGGGAAATAGTCCCGTGCTTCTTGGAGATGTTCATCTGCATGACCCAAGTCGTGCCGTCTTTTGACTTCATCAGCTTCTTGGTCGCGATGTTGTCTTGCGGAGCTAAGTAGTCCTTAATCCCGTACTTCTTCTTGTTGCTGGTTAAGCGATCGATGGAAGTCTGAATGTTTGACTTGTCTGCATCGGTCAGCTTGCCATCTTTCTTGTTGAAAACAACTGCAACTTCGTAAGTATTTTTCTTCTTACTACCCCATTCATTCTTAATTAGTTTGGCAGCTTCGCTTTCTACGCTGCTTGGCAGGGAAATCTCACTGTGAGCCCGCGTCAAGGAGTCAACGTTTGGCAAAGCTACTAAAGAAATTACCAGAATGAGGATCCAGGCAATTAAAGCGCCTAGATGGTTCTTCAGTAGTTTCTTCAACTTAACTTTTCCTTTCTTTTTACAATTAAGCTGGATCGGAAATTGCCGGCTCACCCGTGCCTACGAGGCGCCAAATCATATCGTGATAATTCTGCTCAGCTTCTTCTGGACTTTCTTGGTCTTCCATCAGCTTGTCTAAAAAGACATAGCCCAAAACCGCACCAACTAGCGCGTGTTGAGAAACCATCTCGTCACTGGCCAGTTGCAGTTTGTCGCCAAGTTCCAGAACCTTCTTTACCTCTTGAATCAAGTCTGAATCATTGGAGAATTCATTCAACTGGTAAAAAAGGATTGATAACGCCTTGTCTTTAAGCAGGTGGTCCCGGACGATATCGGAAAACTTAAAGAGGGCCTCCCGCCCCGACAGACCAACCAGCTGCTTGATCAGGTCTTCATAAAGAACCCGGACCCGGCTGGCTGCTACCAAGGACAAAAGCTGAGAACGATTGTTCACGTAATGATACAGCGACTGGCTGCGAACGCCCAGGGCCTTGGCTAGATTGGGCATCGTGGTTTCGTTTAAGCCGCGCGCCTCTAGCAACTCGGTCGCCTTGGCCAAGACCTTATCCAGATCCAAAGTCCTTTTCTGAGTCATTGCGATCACTTTTTCCTTTCAACTGTAGTTATTATATAACTACTAGTTGAAGAATACAATCTACAATTTGTAGATTATTTTGCCTTTTACCTTGAAAACGGTTACTAATAGCGCTATCATGTATTCAGATAGGAGATGAAACTGAATGAAACTTTGGTGGTCTGCAAACCTCTACTGGTTTACATTAATTGCATATCTGAACGTCTTTTTATTTAGCTACCGCTACGATGATGGCAGCTACATCAATCCCTTTGTAGTTGTCTTTCTCCTAATTGCAGTCTGCGTCATGATCGTTGAATTTCAGTTTGCCTGGTACATGTGGGTGGCACAAAAGACTTATAAACCTAGAAAAAGAAAGCATCAAAATAGCGAGTCTGTACTTTTGTAGACTCGCTTTTTATTTTGAAATTGAATTAAGTAAATGAACAATGGAAGAGACAGTAGCTGGATTACAGTCTCTTTCTGAATCATTACACAACCTACTACAGTTGAAAGGAAACTTCTTGTGGTTAGTGTAAATTGGTATATATTTTCTTTTATTATTTAACCACTTGGATTTTTACTAAAAATTATTGCTTGTTCATAAAATTGCCGATGGCTGAACCTAGCTTAGCGTAATTGTCGGTCTTATCGGCCCAAGCCGCGATCACGTAGTTGTGGCCGCTGTTTTGCACGATGGCAACTGCCAGGTTGTCGCTGGCAATTTGGTAGATGGTACCAGACAATTTGCTGGTCAAGGCATTCTTGCCAGTTAGCAGAACCATGAGCTGCTGGCCATAGCTTGCCCCAATGACTTTCCCCTTGTAGATGCTGGTCATCACGGCTGCCAGGTCGCCGGCCGTGGTCGTCCCGACCGTACCCTTGAAGTTGCCGGTAATCTTGGTGTTGGTTGCACCGGCTTTTTTAATCACCTTTAAGACCGTCTTAGCCCCAATGGTTCGAAGCAGCGCGTTCGCCGCCGTGGTGCTCCCCTTCAGCATCTGCTGGCGCAGGTAGCTTGGCCCGTAGCTGATGCCGACGCTGACGCTCTGGTCAGTCGCGTGGTCAGCCTTGGTGACCTTGATGGCGGTGCTAGCCCCCATCTTGCCATTTTTCTCTTGGTAGTAAAGGGCCATCAAGAGGTAGAGCTCAAAAATCTTTCCCCCTTTTTGGGCGCTAGAAGTATTTTTGACTTCGGCAAAGCTAGACTTGGTCAGGCTATAAGCCGCCACCTGGTAGCTGGCATCTTCGCCCATAGCCTTTTTAATGGCCTTGACCAGGGTCTTGTTGCTGCCTTTTTTGCTGGTAACGTGGTTAGAGTATTCAATCGAATTGACGTTAGGCTCTTTGTCTTGACTGGCAGACGAGAGCTTATTTTTTACCGTGCCCTTCTTCTTCACCTGCACTACGTTTAATTTCCGATTTTCAGCATCTTTATAGGTGCTGGTATAAACAATAAAGGACAAGAGCGACGCGATCAAGGCGCCAACGAGAATGTTATTTTTCATTAGAAAAGTAATCCCTTAACTAAACTCAACTTAAAACAGATGGTGCTTCTTCATCAAGATGACCAACCAGGCCATCAGCCCCACCGTCAGCAAGATGATGATGATCCAGTCATAGTTGGCCCCAAAGATTGGCAGCTTGACGTTCATCCCGTAAAAACCGGTCAAGATGGTTGGGATGGTCAAAACGATCGACCACACCGTCAAGAACTGCATGGTGTCGTTCAAGTTGTTGTTCATCATGTTGTTGGACGTTGACGACAAGGTCTTAGTGACCTGGCGGGAAATCTGCACCATTTCGGAAGACTGGTTGGATTCGATCAAGACGTCGTCCAGTCTTTCCTTGGCCGCCTTGGTAAAGTTCAGGCGGGAGTGCTGCAGGCTGTGCAGCATCATCTGGTCGGTTTGGATGGAGCTGGACAGGTAGACCAAGGACTTTTCAATATTGGACAATTCTACCAAGTCCTTGTTGTCGATGTCATCGCTCAATTTGGCATCCAGGTCGTTTCTTTCGGCATCCAGCTGGGTAATGGCCCTTTGAAAATACTGAGATGCGTACATCAAAAAGGTTGCCAGGAGCTCAGTCACGTCTTGAGCATGGGACAGGCGTCTTAAGACCTGGGGGTCATTGAATTCGTCAAAAACGTAGCTGGTGTCAATGGTGTGGAAGGTAAACAGGTTTTCTCCCTGGAGCAAAAAAGTAATTGGCCGGGAGGTAAAGTGCTTGCTGCCGGTCGTGGGCCAAACAGGCACGTCATAAACCAGCAGGTGGGTGTCGGTATACTGGTCGTAGTCGTAGTGGGGGCGTTCATGCAAGTCGGATACGTAAGAGATAATTTCTGGCGTAAAGTAAAATTCCGTCTGCAAGCGCCGGCTGTCTTGCTCGTTTAAGCCGTTAACATCGTACCAATTGTAGCCGGTCTCAATTGGAAAGATTTGTTCTTTGATCATGGTCAATCCCCACCTTCATTTTCTATCTAATTCATGTTAACATTTTTTAAAAGTAAAGTTGTTTTAAAAAGGTAAAAATTATGCAAATCACCGAGAAATATCTGCCCTTCGGCCAGTACCAAACCTACTGCCGGATCGTGGGCGAAAAAACTGACAAGGCTCCCCTGGTTCTCCTTCACGGAGGACCAGGCTCGACCCACAACTATTTTGAAGTTCTAGATCAGGTAGCTGAAAGCAGTCAGAGACAAATTATCATGTATGACCAGCTAGGCTGCGGCAAGTCCAGCATCCCCGACGACCAAGCTGAAGTCGCCTATACTGCCCAAACTTGGGTCAAGGAATTGGAAAACCTGCGTAAACAGCTAGGCTTAGACGAAATCCACCTCCTGGGCCAAAGCTGGGGCGGGATGCTGGCCTTGACTTACCTGATCAGCTACCAAGCCCCCGGCATCAAGAGCCTAATCCTGTCTTCGACCTTATCCTCAGCCAAGTTGTGGAGCCAGGAGCTCCACCGCCTGATTAAGTACCTGCCAGAAGAAGACCAAGAGGCAATCAAGAAGGCAGAAGCGACTGGCAACTACAGCGATCCGGCCTACCAACAGGCCAACCAGCTCTTCATGGACCAGCACGCCATCAAACTGACGCCAGATTTGCCAAAACCAGTCTTGCGCAAGAAAAAAGGCGGCAGTGCCGCCTACTTGACCGCCTGGGGTCCTAATGAATATACGCCAATCGGCAACCTGCATGACTATGAGTACACCGATCAGCTCAAAGATCTGACTTTGCCGGTCTTGATCACCAGCGGGACCGATGACCTATGCACGCCGTTAGTTGCCAAAACCATGTATGACCACTTGCCTCAAGCCAAGTGGGAGCTTTTTGCGGGTTGCGGCCACATGCCCTTTGTCCAGGACAATGACCGCTACTGCCAGCTCTTGAGTGACTGGCTGCTAGCCCACGACTAGGCAAATTGCGATTGCTTAATCTTTTTACTAATCTAGATTCTTTTTTAACAAAAAATCAGTCTGCGGATCATCGCCAAGAACGAAAGTATGCTGGCTGAAGCGGGTAAAGCCGTTTCGCGCATAGAAGTTCTTGGCGTTTTCGTTATGCTCCCAAACGCCCAGCCAGACTGGGTTCTTGCCCAAGTCCCGGGCACGCTTTAAGGCAAAATCCATCATTTTTTGCCCTAGACCCCGGTGCTGGAAAGACTCTTTTAAGTAAATCCGCTCAATTTCCATGGCGTTTTCGTCTACCCGCTCGCTTTGGGCGGAGTTGATGTTGAGCTTCAAGTAGCCCGCAACTTGCCCGTCCACGTACAAGAACCAGAAAGACGATCCCGGCGTTTCCAGTTCCGTCAGCAGCTGGTCATGATTGTAGCTGCTGTTCAAAAATTCCTGCATGTTTTCAGCCGTGTTGTCCTTGCCAAAGGTGGCCGCAAAGGTCTCCCGGCTAAGGGCCACCAGCTCGTCGATTTGATCTGGCTGGACCTGCTTGATTTCTTCCATACTTTTACTCCCACATATTTTTAAAGTCTTACTTCAAGGTCATGATAAAAGTCCGAAGCAAAAGCGATGCCCGGTCCAGATCTTGTACCCGGTATGCGTGGTGGCCATCGCGGATTTCCAGAACTTGGCCATGCTTCAGCTTTTTCGCCACTTCTTCCAGGCTGTGGACGGGCACGACTTCGTCTTGGCTAGAAGCCAAAATCATGGCTTGGCCAGGGTAGGTGCTTCTTAAATCTTCCACCTTCACGGCTGGGGCCATCAAGAAGATGCCGCCGACGCTGGCACCCAGGTTGTTGGCTGCCAAAAGGCTGGCCCGGCCCGCTTCCCCATAGCCGGCAAAGACGATGTATTCGCTAGCCACGCGGTCGTCTTGCCTCAGTTCAGTAAAGACGACTTCCAGTTCCTTCACGGCGCTTTCTACGCTTTCGCTCTTAAAGCTAAAAGTCAAAATGCCGGCTGCGTTTAAAACCTGGCTGATGGCTTCTGACTTGTCGCCATCTTCAACAATCGGCTGGATGACCAAAGGGGCAACTCCGTCTACAGGGTTAACCGGCTCGCCAAACTTGCCCTTAACCGTTAATCCTTGGCCAATAATCGTCATCTCTTTAGTCATTAATTTTTTCTCCTAGTCTATACAAAAAGCAATTGCAATATTTTTCGATACTCTTCTATTGTGCCATTAAGGGCGGTAGCTGTACATAGACGTGTTCAAAGTTTCCTTGACCAGCTGGTCAAAGAGCTCCTTGCCCTTCTTGGTGATGGCTTCAGCGATTTCGCTGTTGGCCGCCGTCAAAAATTCCGGCAAATCGCTGCTGTCAACTTCTTGGGCCTGGTCATCGGTTACGTCCACATGGTGCACCGCCATAGACTGGCATTCGTACTGGAACTTGCGCAGCTTTGGCTGCCAGTCTTTTTGCTTGCCTTCTAAGAGGGCCTGGATGGTCTTGTAGAGCCAGTAGGCACTGTTAGTTGGGTCGACTTGTCCCGTCTTGATCTGGTAGCCTTCTGGCGTGTCCAAGATATTGGTGTAAAAAGGCACCCACGGAGCAGCGGAGTAAAGGCCAAAGTTCAGCCACTGGATGGCCTGGTAGCCATTTTTTCCTGGGCGCAGCTGCAAAATAGAGCACTCCTGGGCAGTCGTCACGGCAATCGGCCGGTAGGCGGTCTTCTTGGCTTCGCTGGTGTCCTTCAAGCTCAAATAATCGTATTCCGTCCCGTTATAGTGGCTGCTCAGGTAAAACTGCACGTCTTCAATCGCGATTTTCTTGACTGGCACCCGGCAAAATGGCATGTCAAAGCTGGTAATTTCCTGTTCAATTTCGGGGTTAAACAGCTTTTGCCCATACCACATCCGCGGGGTGTTGTAGCGCTGGTCAGCCTCGTCTTTAGGGGCAAAAATGTCCCGGAAGTTGAAGCGGCCATCTTGCGCCGGATTTAGGTGGTACTTTTCCACAAAGTCCTGGATGCCGGAAGCGTATAAAAAGTTGGCTGGATCATCAAAGTCGATGTCTTCGATGATCATCATGTTGGGCGCAACCACGTAGCTGTCGTCTGGCACCCGGCGGGCAACCCACTGGTGGCCGGCACCCGTTTCCATGTACCAGATCTCGTCTTCGTCGGCGAAGGCAATCCCGTTGCTTTCACTAGACCCATACTTTTCCACGAGTTTCCCTAAGCGCAAGACGCCTTCTTTGGCGCTTTTGACAAAGGGCAAGACCAGGTAGAGCATGGAGTCTTCCCCGATACCGTTTGGAACAAAGGGGTCATGGCCTAGCACCCGCTGGTTGCTGGCTTCTGACTCAGTAGCGCTCATGGCCACGTTAAAGGAGTTGATCCCCTGCTCATCAAAGCGGCCGTAGTCTTCCACCGCATCCCGGACCGCGGTAAAGCCGGCGCCTTCCCCCTTTAGAGGAACTTCCACGCCCGTCCCCTTGGACACGAAGAGCTCGTCATAATTTTTAGCTGGGTAATAGACGAAGCGCTTTTCGTTATAGGCTTGATCGTAGTCTTCGTCTCTAGCGATTATGGTTGATCCGTCTAAGCTGGCGCCCTTGCCCACCAGCATGGTCGTACAATTATCCCGCATGTTTTGCCTCTTTTCTTTTTTAAAAAATTACTCCGTCACCTGCAGCTGCCGGTTGACCTTGGCCCGGCCGGTTGCGTAGTCAAAAACGTAGCCTGGCTGCACGTTGTACAGGTAAACGTTGAAGTCAAAGGTCCCGTCGGTTGACACAGCTTGGAGGTTGATCCCCCGCGCCATCAGTTCCGTGCCCCGAAAAATCGGCGTTGCCTGGTAGATCACCTTTTTGTTCTGTCTCAAAGCTGCTCGCACCTTGCTTTCAAAAATGGTTTGAATCCGCTGATTTGAAAAGGCGCTCTGGGTAAACAGGTTCTTGGGGTTATTTTGGTCCCCAGACTGGTTCTTAGGGTTGTAGTTGCCATCTTGGTCGATGCCAGCTGAAACGGAGTAAGCGATCAGGTGGCCCCGGTTGTAAATCTGGATGGACCCGCTGTTTGAGTGCCAGCCGGTTGGCTGGATATACTGTCTTACCCGCAACGAGTCGTTAGCCAGGTTTCTTTTTTCCAAAAAGGCAGTGTTAGAGCTAGAAGTCCGGTTTTGCTTGTCCAGGTTGGAATAGATGACCCGGTTGACCCGCCAGGCATTTTTCACCAGGGTGGAATGGTTGTTATTAACGTAGATGTAGGCCTTGCCGCCAGACTTGAAGTCCAAGTTGGCCAGCTTTTGGTAGTCGCTCTTGGCTAGGCCGCCGTAAACCGTGTTTTGCTTGCCGGCGTTGGCAACCGTGCTTGAAGTGCCATTACTGGTATTTGAACTGCTGCTGGTATTTTGGCTGATGCTGCTGGTGATGCCGGGGATGCTGACCTGCTTTTGCCCGCCTTGGGTGTAGACGCCCCAAATAATTGCCGCCGCAGCCACCAAAACTGAGACCAGGCTGGTATTTTGCTTGCGGCTCTTTCTGCGCCTGCGTTTTCTTGCCATTTCTTTTCCTCGCTTTACTTTTTTAGACTAAATCTATTTTAGTTGATTTTTAGCCTAAGCCAAAACTTTTGCCCTATAATTAAGGAAAAAGCAGAAAAGCGAGGCAATATATGGAATATTTCACCTTAAATGACGGCTACTCAATTCCCAAACTCGGCTTTGGCACTTACAAGATCAACGGCTTCCAAGGCGTCCACCAGATCCGGCAGGCTATCGAAAATGGCTACCGGCTGCTCGACTCAGCATCCCGCTACGAAAATGAAGGAGCACTAGGCCGGGCCATCCGGGAAAGCTCCGTGCCCAGAAGCGAGCTTTTTGTCACCTCTAAGCTGCCCGGTGCCCACCACGCCTACAAAGAGGCCATTAACGAGCTCGAAGAAGGACTGATGCGGAGCGGCCTCGACTACTTTGACCTTTACCTAATCCACTGGCCAAATCCCTTAGAAGACCACTACGTGGAAGCCTGGCAGGCTTTAGCCGACGCCCAGCGCTTTGGCCTGGTCCGGTCAATCGGGGTCTCCAACTTTGAGCCGGCCCACCTAGACCGGATTATCAAAGAGACTGGCGTCACTCCGGCGGTCAACCAAGTTGAGCTCCACCCCTACTGGTCCAGCCGGGAAGTTCGCGAATATGACGACGCTCACGGCATTGTGACCGAGGCCTGGAGTCCCTTGATGCGAGCAGGTGAAGTTTTTGAAAAAAAAGTCATCCAAGACCTAGCCCAAAAGTACGGCAAGCATCCAGCCCAAGTCATCCTGCGGTGGGAAACGCAACTAGGCGTTCTCCCGATCCCTAAGGCCTCATCCAGCAAGCACCAATTGTCCAACTTAGACATTTTTGACTTTAAGCTTACGGATGAAGAGGTAGAACAGATTACGGCTTTGGACAAGCCAGATGGCCGCCGGCCTGACCGCAACCCCAACCAGCACCAGGAATTTTAATTTTTACATTTAGAAAATCTAGCCAAAAATAAAACGACCCATTCGGGTCGTTTTATTATTCTCAATTAATTGATTAGTGGTGAGAAGCACCTGAAGCAGCGTCTGGCTTTTCTTCCTTCTTTTCTTCAGCGGCAGCTGCTGCCTTAGTTGAAGGACCAGTCTTAGCGTCTGGGTCTGAGTTGCGACGGTAAGTTGCACCAGTAGCAGCATCTGGGTCAACAACCAGCTTTTGACCAGTTGATTCGCAGAAGTACTTCACAAATGGGTAGATGTCTTGTACCCATTCGTAGATACCCATGTAGTTGCCTTCTTCGTCTTCAACTCTCTTGTAGTAGTGAAGAACAAGTTCAGTCAAGTTACCAGTTGGAACTGGCATCCAAACAGCGTCGTGGCCGCCTTCCTTAGTCCGCAAAGCGTGAACGACCTTCTTGGCAGTTGGGATTACGTCACGGATGTCTGGGTGAACAGCGCCCATGGTGTCACCAACTTGCGCTGGGACACGGCTAGCCTTCATCTTGTAGTTAGGGTCTTGTGGACGGTTGTACCACAGGAATTGGTTGTTGTCGTCCACGTAAGTCATTTCACCAAAGGTGTTGCGCAGCATCCAGTTGATTTGGTTAACAGTAAGCAAACCTGAGTCAAGCTTTATGTAGTCGTCGCCTTCAGCAGCGCCAACCTTTGCAGCTGCCTTGTCCAGCCATTCTGGGTCGTTCTTGTCCAAGCCATCTACAGTGTAGCGGCTGTGGCCAGTAGCTTCAAAGTCTTCCTTCAAATATTCTTCAGGATTCATGTCCTGCAACCATTTTGGTTCTGCCATAATCAATTCTCCTTAATCATCAGATTATTTACATAATATACTTCATGTAGTTCATTACTTTACAAACTCCATTATATCCTGTAAGCATTTCCATTTCAAGGGCAAAAATGATTTATTTTAAGTAAATTTATATACAGTTTATTATATATTTTGCAAAAAATAGGTAAAAAACACGAAAAAGTCAAAAAAGAGAAATAAAAAACAACAAACTTGTTTTGCCGTTTTCGTTAATCTTTATTTTTACTTTTTTAGCTTTCTTTCTTAGCAACCTTGTCCAAAACCAAAATTTGGTCAAACATGGCCTTTTCCACATCGGAAATCTTGTGGGCTACTTCCACAACCGCCACCTTCGGGTTGCCAAGCAGGGTCTCGTGAATTTCTAAGGACAGGCGCGGGTCAAGGGCACTGGTGGCTTCGTCAGCCAGCAAGATTGGCCGGCCAGACAGGAGGGCTCTAGCGATTTCCACTCTCTGGATCTGCCCGCCGGACAGGTTATTGCCGTTTTCCCCAACCCGGTAGTCCAAGCCATTGTCTTGAACCAGGTCGTCTAGCCCGGCTTCATGGCAGACCATCAGCAGCTTTTCATCGTCAACTTCCCGGCCCAGGGTAATGTTAAAGCGCAGGGTATCGTCAAAGATAAAAGGCTTTTGGTTGACGTAAGAGTAGTAGTTGTGGGCCATTTGCCAGTTGCCCGTCACGTCTTCCCCATTGATGGTGATTTCGCCATGGCTTGGCTTGTAGATCCCCAGCATCAGGCGCAGCAGCGTGGTCTTGCCCCAGCCCGATGGCGCCATGAGGAGGATTTTTTCCCCTGGCTTAACGGTAATGTTCACGTGGCTAAAGATCTTGCGCTTGCTGTGGCGGGTCACGTAAGCAATGTCCTTCATCTGCATCCCGTCAAAGTGGTCAACCGGGAAGTTGTCCGCTTTTTGCACGTAGTTAAGCGATCTTTGGGTTCTTTGCCACATCGGGACAGTTGACTTAACTTGGTTGAATTCGTTAAAAATCGTCACCACTGGCGTAATAAAGTTAACGGCCAGGTCAACCATCATCACCAAAGACCCTACTGCCAGGCGCCCTTGCATCATCATGATCCCGCCGATCGTGCAGGGAATAATGAAGCAAAAGAGCTCAGCGACTGAATAAATGATTTCCAAAGCCCAAGCCTGGGTCAAGGTCATGTTCCGCAAAGCCGTTTCCATGTCTTGCGCAGCATGAACGGCGCGGTTGACCACATTGGTCCGGACATTATAGAGGCGAGCTGACTGAGCCCCATTCAATGTGTCTGACACGTACTGGGTGTAGACGGCATTTTTTTGCGTCCAAATGCGGGACTTCTTGGTAATGATCTTACTAGTGATAATCTGGACCACAGCCGGCGCCACCGTCGCCACGATGAAGATCAAGGTCATTTCCCAGGAATTGTAAAAAGCAAAAACCAGGGAGCCAAAGAAGGTCAGGCACTGGTAAATAATGTCCAACTGGGCCGTGATCCGGTTGGTTTCGATCTGCTTTAAATCATTGGTCATAAAGCTTAAGCCATCTTTGATGTCCAGGGTATTTTGGTCGACCAGATACCGCAGATTGGCCTCTTTTAAGGTCATATTGACGTCCTTGATGATGTTCATCTTGGTCGTTTCGTAGATGAAGTTGCTGATCATAAAAAAGACTTGCCCACCGGCGGTGATGGCGGCGAACATGACTAAGCGGCCGTAGTCGCTTTTGCCAGAAGAAGCAATGTTCAGCATGATTTTTAACATGTAGGCCACAAACAACACATTGCAGGCCTTAATTGCGGCTAAAAAGGTAAACAGGGCTACCTTGCCTTTTGGCGCATATTTGAGACTCATGACGTGTTCCCTCTCTTTCATTAAACATTATATCAATCTTTATCACCTTTTCTCCCGGCATTGATATAATTAGAAAAAATTAAATAAATTTGTCTTAAAGCTTTGTTTAGATAATTAGTCGTTTCCTACTTTTTAGCACGTATGTTCCCTTTCTTGTGATATAATAATATGAAGAGTAGACTCACTGAACAAAGGAGGTGGAAATGTTGAAAAACAAAATCCTGAAAAAAAGTTCAAGAAACAATACTGTTTATAAGCAACTTGTCAGTGAATATTTTATTAAGGCCACATCTTCACTTGACGATGCAGCAGAGACTTCTAAAAAAATATACAATTGTGCACTTTATATCAAGCGCCAAGCTTTTTTTAAACACAAGATCCAAATTCCCTATGCTGGAACTGTTGGATTAAATGCAATTTTTAAAAGGAAAGCTGAAAATAGAGAATCCCTCTTATATCGAATGATGCCATATGCTCAAAGCGCTCAACAAACTCTTAAAGAAGTTGATACAGTCTGGTACGCTTGGTTTCAAGCCTTGAAGGCTTATAAAAAGAATCCGCACAGATTCTCTGGGCGTCCAAAAGCTCCAAAATATCTTAGAGGTAGACGCCATACTTTTTATGTGACCAACCAAAATGCTAAAGTTAAAAACGGTGTGCTAACTATCAAAAAACTGAACTTCAAGCTTAAGCTAGCCCCAGGAATCAAAAAGATTAAGAGAGTGGTTTTTGTCCCAGTTTCTGGCGGATATAAGGTAATCGTGCCCTACGATGTGACTGAACTTCAAAAAAACTATCTTGAGGATAATGGCAACTATATGGGGATTGATCCTGGCGTTGACAATGCTTTCGCTTGCGTAACTAATACCGGTGATCGCCCATTGCTGATTAATGGTCGACCTGCTAAGTCTGTTAACCAGTTCTACAACAAAAAGCTGGCAAGGCTGAAGCGCGAGCAAGCACAGTACCACCAACTAGAAAGGATGATCAACACAAGGCAAGGTCCAAAAGCTGTTTATGACTATACCAAGACAATGATTAGGCTTACTGATTGGCGTAATCAAAAGCTAAGAGAGTTTGCCCACAAAGCATCTAAGCGTATCATTGACTATGCGCTAAGCTGTGGCGTGAACACGATTATTATCGGTAAAAATAACAGTTGGAAAAGATCATCAAATATGGGCAAGAAGAATAACCAAAATTTTGTTGGGTTGCCTCACGCAAAGATGATCGACATGATTACTTACAAGGCTAATATGGTTGGAATTACGGTTATCACAACCAATGAGTCTTATACCAGTCAAACTAGTGCTCTAGACAATGAAAAGCCGTGCTGGAATAACGGCAATAAGAGTAGAAAAAAGCAGGGCAAGAGCCCTGCTAATAGACGCATTCACCGCGGCATGTTCAAGACTAACAAAGGTATCTTGGTCAATGCAGATGTAAATGGCGCAATGCAGATAATAAGAAAAGTATTCCCTGATGTGAGATTTGATCTTACTGATAGGATAGTTGGCGCTGTGTCACGGCCACTCAAGAAGTGGTCACCTCAATTTTGAGGTACGCCTTTGAAATAGATTTTCTACTTCAAGAAGAAAAATTGGAATAGGTATAGGCAAGGTTGAAAGAGCGTAAAATTGTCCTGCCAGTTTCGACTAAGATAAATACTTAGTTGGAGCGCTATAAAGTAGGTTGTAATGGATATCGAACTGAGTATCTATTCGTAGTCAAATTACACCAATTTTCAGTAACATAATTAAGTAAATTGTAAGAAAAATAGGGGGAAATCACCATGAAACTTGTTGAACTGCATACGAAGGCGGACCGCCTGACGGAAAGCTACTACCTGGGCTACCTGGTTTACCAAAATGAGGAAATCACCGTCTTGATCGGCTTAGACGATGACGCCAACGCCAGTGGCCTGATCCTGGTCAACAACCAGGACCTGGTCGGCATGGTAGAGCAGTCGCCTAGCCTGGCTTACTGCCAACGCCTGATCGACGAGGGCAAGTCCACTGATCCTTTTAATCTGATGCCGGTCAACCAGGAACTTTTGAAGAGCAACTTGACCAGCCTCTTTGATGCCGGCAAGGCAGCCTTGTTTAAAAAGCTGCCGGTTAACGTTACCCTGAATAACGGCGTCGTTTACAGCGGCATCGTGACCGAAGCCACTTTAGAAGAGCTCCGCATCCGGCAGATCGATGGCAACTTTGCCCTCGACCGGATCCACTCGGTCATCCCCATGAAGCAGATTTCCAGCTTGGAAATCAATTCAGCCCTTGGCAAGATGTGGAGCGAATTCCAAGATAGCGAACCCACCAACAACCCCTACGACTTGGTTGAGCTCTACTTAGACTGGCTAGACGATGACCGCTTTGGCAACTACCTGCTGGGGCGGGTGCTTTTAGAAAATGACCACTACCTGCTTTTAGAAAGCATCAACGACTACGGGCAATTAGAAGCCATCTGCTTGGTCAACCGGGAAGACATCATCCACGAATGCCATGAATCCCCAGTTATCGACTTTTACAGCTTCTTGCTCACCCGCAACCAAGAAGCGGGGATTTTTGACCTAAACAACCTGGACCGCCTGGCCCAAAGCCTGGACCATGTGCCAAGTGCCTTAGAAGTTTTGGAAAATGCCGGCCAGCAGCTGGTCAGCGTGGACGACTTTACGGCAGCCGGGGAGACGACGGGCTACATCACTAGCTTGTCTGACTCAGAAGTCGTGATCGCCGATCCGGTGACCGGGCAAGAGAATGCTTTTGCCATTGACCGCATCTGCACCATTGACCTGGCCAGCAGCGAACTGGAAAAAATGAAAGAATACCTGTCAGCCCAAGAGTAAAGGCGTAAAATAAATAGTAGACTAATTATTATCTTGAGATTTTTAGGAGGAAAAAGATGAAGCAAGGCACGACCATCTTGACGCTTGATAACGGCTACCACCTATGGACCAACACCCAGGGGCAAAGCCCAATCCACCTGCTCTGCTTGCATGGGGGCCCTGGCGGCAACCACGAATACTGGGAAGACACCCATAAGCAGCTTTTAAAGCAAGGCTTGAACGTGGAAGTCCACATGTATGACCAATTGGGGTCACTATATTCTGACCAGCCAGACTACAGCGATCCAGCAGTGGCTGACAAGTACCTGACTTACGAATACTTTTTAGACGAAGTCGAAGAAGTCAGACAAAAGCTGGGCATCGACCAGTTCTACCTGATCGGGCAAAGCTGGGGCGGCCTGCTCGTCCAAGAATACGCGGTTAAGTACGGCGACCACTTAAAGGGGGCCATCATCTCCTCCATGGTCGACGACATCGACGAATACGTTGCGGCCGTTAACCGCCGCCGGCAAGAAGTTTTGCCGCAAACGGAAATCGACTTCATGCACGAATGCGAAGCCAACAATGACTACGACAACGCCCGCTACCAAGAAGACGTACAAATCTTGAACATCAACTTCGTTGACCGCAAGCAGCCTTCTAAGCTCTACCACCTGGGCGACCTAGGCGGCACCGCCGTTTACAACGCCTTCCAAGGCGACAACGAATTTGTGATTACCGGTAAGCTGAAGGACTGGCACTTTAGAAGCGAATTGCCAAAGATCAAGGTGCCAACCCTGCTGACTTTTGGCGAAGTGGAAACCATGCCGCTAGAAACGGCTAAGACCATGCAAAAGCTGATCCCTAACTCCCGCCTGGTTACCACGCCAAACGGCGGCCACCACCACATGGTGGACAACCCAGACGTTTACTACAAGCACCTGGCTGACTTCATCAAGGAAGTGGAAGCTGGCACTTTTAAAGGTGAATAAGCTGAAAAAGATGTTGCGATGATTGCAGCATCTTTTTTGAATGCTTAAGCTTTTTTAAAAAAGGCGTTTAATAAGCTTTCTGACTTTAGCTCAGCTATTTTTTGACGTAAAATAGTTTGGTAACAAATTAAGGTTAGGGAGGAAGATTAATTTGACCATTGGTAAAAGTTTGCAAAGCAAGCGGCTGGAAAAGCAGCTGTCGCTTACTGACGTTAGCCGCAGTTTGAAGATTGATGAAAAGACTCTGCAGCAAATTGAGGCTGATAACTTTACTGGTCTTAATCCTGTAGTTGTTAGAAGCTATATCAGACAATATGCTAGCCTCTTGGGGCTAGACGGTGCCAAGCTTTTGGATGCTTATACAAAAAGTGCTGCTCAGCCAGAAGCACCTGCTGCGCAAGCTGCCCCGGTGCAAAAGGTTCAGCAGGCTGCAGCGCCAGCACCGAAAAAGAAGACGGAAGCTGAGATCAAGCTGGCCAAGGCCCAAAAGGCCGTTGCCAACAGCCATAGCGTCCGCGGCTTGAAGTCGATCTTTAACCTTTTTGACAAGATCAACTTGGACAAGTTCTTGAAGTACGGAATCTGGGTCATCATGGGGCTGGCCGTAGTCGGATCGGTGGCCAAGGGCTTCAGCACCGCTGCTTCCAAGATCTCAACCAACCAGTCGTCATCGGTGTCCAGCAGCTCCAAGTCCAGCTCATCATCCAGCCAAGACAAGAAGCAGCCGCCAAAAAAGGACGATCAGCCTTCTAGCCAGTCCAGCAAGTCAGCGCCAGATAACCAAAGCAGCCAGTCTAGCGCGGAGAGCTCCTCTAACCAGGCTGATGAAGCTAGTTCATCATCGAGCTCTTCTGCCCAAAAGGCGTCAAGCGCCAGCTCCAGTTCAGCGGCGCAAAGCTCGTCAAGCTCAGCTTCTAGCCAGTCCAGTCAGGCTGAAGACGCTAGTTCTTCATCCCAAAGTGAAGCTGAATAACTTTTGATCCGCAGCCGCTTGGCTGCGGGCTTTTTGTTTAATGAAGCTGGTCTCCTTTCTATAGCAACTATCTGGAACAAGGTATCCTTTCTATATCATCTAGCGCGGGGCAAGTCTCCTTTCTATATCATCTAGCGCGAGCTATGTCTCCTTTCTATATCATCTACTAGACACGAAGTCTCCTTTTACTATCATCTAGTAGTCCTGAAACTTTTTATCAAAAGTAGATAATATATTGGGGAGACCTGAACAAAAGTAGATGATATATCGAGGAGACCTAGACAAAAGTAGATGAGATACTGAGGAGACCTAGACAAAAGTAGATGAGATACCGAGGAGACCTGGACAAAAGTAGATAAGATACCGGGGAGACCGCCCCCACCTGCTCAGACAAAAAAGGCATCCCCGCTGGGGATGCCTTTACCTAACCTAACTAAGCCCGACCCTTGTAAGTACCTTCCAAGGTGTTGATGACCAATTCGTCGCCTTCGTTGATGAAGTCTGGAACCGTCACTACCAAGCCAGTTTCCATGGTAGCAGGCTTGCCGCCGGCTGCTGCCGTTGCGCCCTTGATGCCTGGCTGGGTTTCCACCACCTTCATGGTTACCGTTGATGGCAATTGCACTGCCAACAGTTCGCCGGCTTCCGTAAATTCCAGGATAACCGCGATGTTTGGCATCAAGTACTTGACGTCGTCGCCCAGTTGGTCAGCGGAAATAGCGTACTGTTCATAAGTTTCCGTGTCCATAAAGTTGTAGCTGTCGCCTTCAGCGTACAGGTATTGGGCGTTCTTCTTGACCAGTTCCACCAAGTCAATCTTTTCACTTGGCCGCATGGTCTTGTGGATCACGCTGCCGGCGCGGACGTCGCGCAGGTCCATCTGCATCACCGTGTTGCCCTTGCCTGGCTTGTGGTGGTTAGCGCTCAAAACCAGCATCAGCTTGCCGCCGTCGTCAAAGACCATACCCTTTTTCAGTTCAATTGCTTGCATGTTAAAAAATCTCCTTAAATTTGTAAATAATACCGCTATCCATTATAGCAGTTAAAAGCTTCGAAGGTAAATTTTGTCAATTAAATGCCCTTCAACCTTGTGCAAAATCAAGTTAGCCCGCTCCTTGGTCGGCGCAATATATTGGCGCAGGTTAACCAGGTTGACCATCTGCCAGGTTTCCTCAGCCAGCCGCATAGCCTCTTCCTCTGGACCATTGGCCAGGTCATAGTAAAAGTTGCTTGGATCATCCTTCTTCATTTTCATGATCTTCTTAAAGCGTTGCATATACCACTTTTCAATCAAGTCTTCATCAGCGTCAATATAAATGGAAAAATCGAAAAAGTCGCTGGTGACCAGCTGGCCGCTTTCTGGCAATTGCAGGGTGTTGATCCCTTCGATGATCAAGATGTCTGGCTGGTTCACGTGGCCATATTGCCCGGGCACAATGTCGCTTAGTTCTTGAGAATACAAGGGATAAACAACATCCTTTTTACCGGAAACGACATCACGCAAAAAGTCCCGCAGCATCTGCATGTTGTAGCTTTCTGGGAAACCCTTGCGGGGCATCAGTTTCCGCCGCTCTAATTCCGCATTTGGGTAAATAAAGCCGTCAGTCGTCATCATCTGAGTCTTGAGCGCCGGGTAATACCGGGTCAAGAGCAGCTGCAAGAGCCGCGCCGTCGTCGACTTGCCCACGGCCACGGATCCAGAAATCCCAATTATATAAGGAAGCTTTGGCAAATCTCTTTTTAAAAAAGCTGCCTTCTTGGCAGTTGCTTCCCGCTTTTGCTCATAGGCCAGGTTCAGATAGGTCAAGAGGGTTTCGTAGATATCATCGACGTCCTTCACGTCCAGTTCGTCGCCCAGTGACTTGACCTTGGCCAGGTCCTCATTGCTGACTGCTAATTTCACCTTGGGCGTCAGGTCTGCCCAAGCCTGTCTCGAAAATTCCGAATAATTTCTCATCATAACATTTGTCCTTTACTCAGTCTTATTCTATTATAGAAGACATAAACAGTATTTTTAACAAACTTTGATAATTTTTTAACAAGGTGACGCCTATGAACAAAGTACTTTTATTCGGTGATTCAATCTTTAACGCCTACGACGGCAGCCGGGACACGACCCGCCTGACCGACGCTTTGAAAAAGCGGCTGGGGGACGACTACGAAATCGTCAACGTCTCAACTAGCGGGGCAACGACGGCTGACGTCTTACCGCGCGTGGACAGCCTGCCAGCCTGCGATGTCTTGGTGGTCGAATTCGGCACCAACGACGCCTCAAACGACTGGGGCATCAGCTTATACGACTACCAGGAAAATCTGGAAAGCCTGCTGAAAAAGGCCCAAAAGGTGACCGGGGCCAGCGACACGATCGTCTTGTCCCCATCCATGCCGGACTTTAACAATAAAGAGATCAGCAAGTTCTACAGCTTGGAAGGGCTGGACCAATACGCAGAAGCCGCGCAAAGGGATGCCGGCAAGACCAACTCCTTCTTCTTTGACCTGACCCACAAGATGGAACGGCTGCAAGATTTGCCTTCCTTCTTGACGGAGGATGGCCAGCACTACAGCGAAAAAGGGATTTCCTGGTTGGCTGACGTGCTTACGAACGAAATTACTAATTTAGATTAAAATAGCTGCCAAGGGCGATGGCCTTTGGCAGTCTTTATTTTTTAAAAAATAGTTTATTTTTTAAAAAATCTTTAATTCTGCTCGCTTTTTCAATGAAGTGCTTTCATAAAACTGCAATAGTGGTACAATGTCTTTGGTAAAAAATACGTTTTTTTAAAAGAAGGCTTTATGAAATGAATTACAAAAGGTTGAGGTGACTTACAATGAAAGCTACCACTTATACAAAAGTAAAGCAAGTTTGCAACGTAGTAATGTGGATCTTACAATTCATTGTTAACACTTGTGGCTTTTATGCGCTATTGAATGTAATGTTATCTAAAACTGAATTAACAGCCGGAATAATCATTCCTACAATTGCGAGTGCTCTTTTTACGAAATTCTTTGAAGATACCGCTGATCATAAAATTGAAAATAAGTATTTGAGGTGTTTTCTTTGGACGATTGAGCTACTATTTAACGAATGGTTTCTGTTTGATATTTTTGATGGTTATATCCCAGACATTGGCTACTTTTTTGAGGATCTTTTAGGTATTGTTGGTGCCATCTTCTATTGGTGTATCCTTCTCGCCTTCGGCCTGGCCTTTACCATGAAATTCCGCAACCCTGGCGGCCACTACGGCGAAGCCTAACAAAAAGACTTGAGCTGTCGCTCAAGTCTTTTTACTTGCCCAAATAATTGCTCTTCTTGCCAAACCACTTCTGGTTGATCTTGGCTAATTCCCCGCTCTCTTGCAAGTCGGCCAGGGCCTGGTTGATCTTCTTTCGTAAAGTTTTGTCGCCTTTACGGAGGCCAACCGCAAAGAGGTCGGTTGGCACATCCTGGTTAATGATTTCTTGGTAAGAACCAGAATCGGCCTCGTGCTTAATGTAGTATTCCGCATAGGTTTCATCCAGCAAGATCCCCTGGATCCGTCCGGCATTCAAGTCCAAAAAGGCGGACGGAATCGTATCGTATAAGACGCTGTCTTTATAAGGCAGCGTTTTTTGCTTGCCTTCCAGCCAAATCTGGGCCGTTGACCCGCTTTGTACGCCCACGCTCTTGCCCTGCATCTGGCTAAAAGTCTTGATTCCACTCTTCTTTTTTACTACCAAAACCTGCCGGTTTTCCAGGTAGCTTCTAGAAAAAGCCACCTTCTTCTTCCGGCTGGGCGTTACGCTGTAGCCGTTCCACAGGGCGTCGATGGTCCCGTTGCGAAGCTCCGTTTCCTTCATGGACCAGTCAATGGTTTGAAAGTCGGCTTTTAAGCCGAGCTTCTTGCAGACCGCCTTGGCCAAGTCGATGTCGTAGCCGACCAGCTGCCCATTTTTCTCCCGAAAGCCCATAGGCACGAAGGTATCATCAAGACCGATCACCAAGGTTCCCCTCTTCTTAATCTTGGCCCAAGTATCGGTCGTATTTGCCCTTTCCGTTAGATTGCTGCAAGCCGCCGTCAGGGTAAGGCAGAAAAGCAAGGCGACCAGCGCTAATTTTTTGACCCACTTCATCTTAACCCTCCAGTGGCTTAACTTCTAAGACCTGATCAGCGACTTTTTTAGCAAAGTCCATATCGTGGGTGATGATCAGCTGGGTCAAGCCAGAATCCTTCAAGCTCAAGATCAGTTCTGCCACCTGGTCTCTTAAGGCTGGGTCCAAGGCACTGGTTGGCTCATCGTAGCAGAGCATCTTAGGCTGCATGGCCAGGGCCCGCGCAATGGCCACCCGCTGCTTTTGCCCGCCAGAGAGCTGGAAGGGATAAAGGTCGGCCTTGTCGGCCATCTGCAATTTGCCTAACAGCTCTTTAGCCTCTTTTTCTGCCTCGGCCTTACCCTTTTTCAAGGCTAATTGAGGCGCCAGGGTAATATTGTCAATCACGGACAGGTTGGGAAAAAGGTTAAAGTCCTGGAAAACGACGCCAACCGCGCCCCGGTCTTCGCCGCTCAGCTGGTAGGTCTGCCCGCCCAGGGTCATGGTGCCGGAATCGGCAGTTTCTAGGCCCGCGATGATCCGCAAGAGGGTCGTCTTGCCGGCACCTGATGGCCCAACCACCGTCAAAATTTCCCCATCAGCCAAGGTGAAGCTGATATTTTTTAAAATTTGTCTGTTGCCAAAAGACTTGGCTAAGTTGCTTACTTCTAACATCCTTCATCCCTCCTATCTGTAGTATGAGTAGTGCTTTTCCAGTTTTCGCAAGATCACCGTGCATAAGCCAATCAAGAGCAAGTAGATCAAGGCGACTAAGACCAGCGGCACCAGGGTGACGTCTCTAGACGTAGCCAGGTTGCCCGCCCGGAGCAAGTCGCCCAGGCCAATCACGTAGACCAAGGAAGAGTCCTTGACCAGGTTGATCACTTCGTTGCCGATTGATGGCAAGACAATCTTGATCACTTGGGGAATCACGATTTTTCTTAAAGTCTGCCCGTAAGTCAGCTGCAAGACCTTGGCAGCTTCGATCTGCCCCTTGTCGATGGCCTGGTTGCCGCCCCGGAAGATTTCGGCGAAGTAGGCCGTGTAGTTTAAAACGAAGGCCACGATCGCCGCCATGTAGCGGGGGAAGGTTAAGCCGATGATCGGCAGGCCGTAGAAGACAAAGATGAGTTGGAGCAAAAGCGGCGTCCCCCGCATCAGCCAAACGTAAACGTTCAACAGCCACTTCAGCGGCTTGAAGCGGCTGTTTAAGCCAAAGGACAGGATTACCCCCAAGGGCAAAGAGAAGATCAGGGTTTCAAAGAAGATTTCAAGGGTCATCCCCGCCCCGCTAAAGAGCGACGGCAGGATTTCAAAGACGTAGTTCATGGTCATCCAGCTTTCTATTTTTTCAAAAAGTAAAATGGGAAAAGAAAAAGTCCTCTTGATCCTGCAGGATCAAGAGGACGCAATTGACGTGGTTCCACCTCAGTTTCGCTCGGACCTCGCGGCCAGAGCCTCACTAGCTATGTAAGCTACAGCGGTAACGGGCTTAACCGGAAGAGGCTACTGCTTTTTTCGCCCCTCCTGCTCACAGACGTGTGTTCAGTCTAAGCCCTGCTCCCCTTTCCACCGCCGGGAAGTCTCTATTTGCCTCGCTTAGCTTACTTCTTCTGCTCATTGCAAAAATCTATTTGCTAGTAATATTAAACTATTCTTAAAAATCCGTCAAGCTTTTATTTTCTTTTTGGCTATTATTTTCCTTTTTTGGCTTACTTAGCCTCGTAAGTGCCGTCCTTGACGGTCAACAGTGGGCTCTTTTCCCCGCTGTAGATGATGTCCAGCTTGTACATTGCCCGGGAAATAATCGTGTAAACCAGCTGAGTTTCGTCTGCTTCGTGATAAGCGTCCTTTGACGCATCCCACATGATGACGGCGTCAAATTCCAGCCCCTTGGCCAGGTAGCTTGGCAAGACCAAGTCCCCTTCGACCAGGCGCTGGTTGGCGCTAGAGATCAGGTGCGCCTTGACGCCCTTTTCCTTTAAGGCAGCGGCCACTTTTTCGGCACTGGCCAGGTCCTTGCTGATGATGGCCGTGGTCAATTGGGCCTCATCGTTGGCCTTTAAGGCAGAAATTAAGGCATCGATGGCTTCGTCATCATTCTTTCTAGCCCAAATGGCTGGCAGTGGCCCTTGCCGGTTGAAGCTTTCGATCTTTTCGCCTCGGCGCAGGACCTGCTTGCTGAAGTCGGTCAGTTGCTTGGTTGACCGGTAGGACTTGGTCAGCTGCACCACCTTGGTTTTTTCTGGGTCAAAAAGACCAGAGATCTGCTTCAAGAGGCTGCTGCTTTCGTCCTTGGTAAAGATGGCCTGATTTAAGTCCCCCAGCATGGTGAACTTGGCCCGCGGGAAGTTGTAGCGGAGATAGGCCAGCTGGAAGGCGGAGTAGTCCTGGATTTCGTCGATGAAGCAGTAGCGCATGTCCAGGCTGGTCTGCCGGGCCGTGATTTGGTCGTAGAGGTAAAGGTAGGCTGAGGCATCCCGCATGTCGATCTCTTTTTCCTTGAACTTGGCCTTGACCTCGTCCACGTGGGCTGCCCATTCTTCTTCGCCAATGCCGTACTTGGCCAAGTCGGTCATCTTTGGCACTGCCTTTAAAAAGGCAATGTACTGGGATGGCATATTCAAAAAGCCGTTGTGGTTGATCCGGCGGGCCACTTTGGCCAGGTGCTTGATGGCAATCTTTTTGCCCAAAAAGGCCCGCTCAGCCTTTTCAGATGGGAATTCCTGGTCTGGCCGGTCATAAAGGTCCATCATCTGCTGGTGGGTCAGGCCTTCGATTTCCCGGTCCACCCAGACCTTCTTGGCTTCGCTGGAGATTCGCTTGTTCAAGCGGCGGATCAGTTCTTCGCGGGTGGCGTCAATCCGGTTGCCCAGCTTGTAGTTCTCGTTAAAGGAGTAGTAGAGCTCCTTGATTTCGTCTTTAGCAAAGAAAGGCTTTTTCTTGGTTCTAAAGTAGATGTTTCTAAAAATCATCCCCGACTGGTTCAGGTGCTTGCCGTAGCGGGTGGCCAGCTTGTAAAAGGCCAGTGAGTCCTTAAACCGGCTGATGGCGGTGTCTGCCGTTTGGTCTTCAAACTGCTCAAAGAGGTTTTGCACGTGCATTTTTGGCAGGCGGCGGGCGATAAACTGCCAGTAGGTCATTTGGACCATGTTCTGCTCGCCCATTTCCGGCAGAACGTTTTCGATGTAGTCGTTAAAAAGCTGGTTCGGGCTGAACATGATCACGTTGCTGGATTTGAGGTTGCCCCGGTAGCGGTAGAGCAAGAAGGCAATCCGCTGCAAGATAGCACTGGTTTTGCCTGACCCAGCTGCCCCTTGGACAAAGAGCAGCTCAGAAGCGGTATCCCGGATGATCTTGTTTTGCTCTTGCTGAATGGTCTTGACGATGGACTTCATCTGGATAGAAGACTTTTCTGACAAGACCTCCATCAGCATCTGGTCACCGATGGTTTCATCGGTGTCAAACATGTTGATGATGATGCCATCTTCGATCATAAACTGCCGCTTTTTGCTCATGTCGACTTCAACTGGGCCTTCAGGTGAATAGTAAGTCACCTTGCCAATCTTGCCATCGTAGTAGATGGAGGAAATCGGAGCCCGCCAGTCGTAGATGAGGAGGCGGTTTTGGTCATCCATGAAGGAAGCCAGACCAATATAAATGCTTTCGGGGTCTTCGCCAGGCTCGGTAAAGTCCACCCGGGCAAAATAAGGGTGAACGTGCAGTCTCTTTAAGGTTGAGAGTTCCCGGTCATTGACCTGCCAGGCGTTGTCCCGCTCTTTTAAAAGCTGCTGCTGCTGCTGGATCGACAAGGCGGTATCCATGGAAGTCGAGTAGTCATCAAAGTCCAGCCGGATGTCATCGTAAAAGTGGGCACTGATGCTGCGGGCTTCTTCCTTGTCTTTGACAATCGCCTTTTGCAGCTCGTCACCCTTTTGGTCAATCTCGTGCAGGACCTGGTCCAAGTGGGCCTGTTCGGCCATGCGTTCTGAATTTTCAGCCATGAAAAACACCTTTTCTAAATAGTCAAAAAATTTCTATCCTTACAAAAACTTCCTAATATTCTATCATTTTTTCAGGCAAAACTAAAGCAAGAGGCTTTTGTAAAATAGTTAAATCCTGCTTAAATCTCTGCCCTCCCTTGAGCTTCCCCCTAGGAAAAAAGGCCAAAAGCTCTTATAATAATGATCGCAAGGAGATTTATATGCGACGCTTTTTTAACTTTATCAAAGACCTCTTAATCGTGGCCATCTTGGCGGCGGTGGCCTTGAACTACCAAGACCAGCTGAAGAACCTAGCTTACGACGTCAGCGGCGAAGTCAGCTCTTTTTTGGCAGAAAAAGGGATCCAAACCGGAAACCTGGGCTTGTCTGACGGCACCATCTTAGAGACCAAGGCCACCAAGACAACCAAGAACACAACCGGCTATACCTGGAAGAAGCCAACGGCAACCGTCTACGTCAACTTGAAGCAGGCTGACCTCTATAACGCCACCATCAACGCCATGGCGGCCTGGAATCAGACCGGGGCCTTTACCTTTAAGCAGACCAAGAACCGGAAAAAAGCCCAGATCGTGGTCACGACTGCCTCTAAGTCAGACGGCGCAGCGGGCTTGACCACCTACAAGTACTACAGCGGCATCCGCCGCCTGTATTCAGCCAAGGTGGCCCTCAACACTTACTATTTGGAAAACAGCTATTACAACTACACCCAAGCCCGGATCGTCAACACGGTTGAGCACGAACTGGGGCACGCCATCGGCTTAGATCACCGCAGCGGCGTCACCGTCATGTACCCAACTGGGTCCATTTATGCCATTCAGCCTAAGGACGTAGCTTTAGTGAAGAAGATTTATAAGGGGAGATATTAGGAATGAAGCATATTTACCTGGTACGGCACGGGAAGACTTTTATCAACCGCTACAACAAGATGCAGGGCTGGTGCGACACGCCCTTGACTGACGAAGGCAAGGCAGGCGCGGAAAAAGCCGGCGAAGCCCTGCACGAAATTCCGCTGGACATCGCCTTGTCCAGCAACACTCTCAGGGCCAGCGAAACTGCCCGGATCATCATGGGCAAGAACTGCAACAAAGACACCTTGGAGCTGCTCACCTCGCCTTTTTTCAGAGAGCACTTCTACGGCTACTTTGAAGGGATGGACAACGACCTGGCCTGGCGGATGGTCGGTGCTCGGCACGGCTTTACCAGCCTAGCTGAAATGTACCAAAAGGCTTCTAGCGACCAGATTGCTGACTGGACCAAGGAAGCCGACCCTTACGGGGATGCCGAAAACAGCCAGGAATTCTGGAAGCGCTGGGAGCAAGGCTTCAAGCTGATTAGTCAGCTGGATGGAGCCGACAACATCCTTTTGGTCAGCCACGGCTTTGCCATCAAGACCATCGCTGAGCGCTATGCAGTTGACGGGATTGATACGACCGTCCACCCGCAAAATGCCTCGATTTCAACCTTGACCATGGATGAATCTGGTCAAGTCAAAATGGTCAAGTACAACCAGTTGCAACTTTTTTAAAAGGGACTATAATTACTTTGCTAGCAGAAAAATAGACATTTTTTCAATGGAGCAAACAAGAAAATGAAAACAAAGATTTTTGGTCACCGCGGCTATCCAGCCAAGTTCCCGGAAAATTCCCTGGCAGGCTTTAAGTACTGCATGGAGCATGGCGCTGAAGGCATCGAATTCGACGTGCACTTAACCAAGGATGGCGTGCCCGTCATCATGCATGACGAAAACATCAAGCGGACGACCAATGGCAAGGGCTTGATCAAGGACATGACCCTGGGCGAGCTCGACCGCTATCACTTGGCCAATGGGGAACGCATCCCCCGCTTGGCCGATCTCTTCAAGCTGGCCGAAAAGGAAAATTACGCTGGGCAACTCAACCTGGAAATGAAGACCAACAAGTTCAACTACCCAGGTCTGCCAGAGAAGATCTTTTTCCTGATGAAGATGTTCAAATTCAACCAGCCGATCATCTTCTCTTCTTTCAACCTGAACACCCTGTTGCACGCCAAGGAAATCCGGCCGGAGGAAAACTACTACTTCTTGACTGACAAGAAGATCAAGAATCCTATCGCCTTTACCAAGGAGCACGGCCTTAAGGGCATCCACCCGAAGCGGCTGTTAGATACTGACGTGCCAGAGCGGATCTGGACGGTGGACAGCCCCCGCCGGGCCAAGAAGATCATCGAATTCGGTGCGGCTGGCTTTTTCACCAACAAGTTCGAAGACATGATGGCCTTGAGAAAGAGCGTGGCTAATTATTAATTGTGAACATAACAAAAAAGTTTCCGATTACTCGGAAACTTTTTCTTTTGGTCTAAATAATAGATCTGACTTTTTACTTGTAGGCTTCCTTGGTCAAGTAGCCAGACTTGTTCAAGGTGTAAGTGTAGCGACCAGACTTCACCGTCTTGCCCTTTACCATTTGCCCCTTCTTGTCAAAGTAGTAAGTGTGCTTGCCATCGGTTACCAGACCGCTCTTAGCAGCTGCACCGTCCTTCTTGAAGAAGTAAGTCAAGCTCTTCTTGTCAACTGCAACATTG
This sequence comes from Lactobacillus sp., assembly GCF_051893255.1. Taxonomy (GTDB): domain Bacteria; phylum Bacillota; class Bacilli; order Lactobacillales; family Lactobacillaceae; genus Lactobacillus. The sequence goes on from NZ_JBJFHB010000064.1 coordinate 48,421, forward strand.
GTCAAGGCGCTAGACTTCACCATCTTGCCGTTCTTATCGAAGTAGTAGTAGTTGCCAGCGTCGTCTTTGACCAAAGTACTCTTGACGGTCTTGCCATTTTCGTCGTAGTAGACGTAATCCTTGCCGCTTGCCTTGAGGCTAGTGCCAGTCAGTTGTTCTGGCAGGTATTGAGCCAGCTTGTAGGTGGTCTTGCCATCCTTCTTGCTGTAGCCAACGTTGTAGTATTCGCCGTTAGCATTTCTCAAAACGTAGCCCGCGCCGCGGCCAAGGATGTTAGTCCCGTTCATGTACTTAGCTGACCATTCCGTGATCTTCACGCTTGGATCCATGGCCTTGCCAGTTGAGACTTGCTTGATCTTGAAGAGTTCTGGGTACTTCTTTTGGATTTCGCTCAAGAAGGCACCGCCGTACTTCTTCTGGTATTCCCCGCCGCCAATGGAATTGGTGATGTAGACGAAATTCTTCAAGTTGTCTGGCCCGATGCTCTTGCCGAAGTCGTCAGTCCGGGAAACAGTAACGGCTTCCTTGCCTGGCAGGTTGTAGATCTGGTTTGGCACCCAGTCAGCCATGACTTGCAGGCCTTCCTTGTGCAGGGCCTTCAAGGTGTTCTTCAGGTCGGTTGCTGAACCGTACTTGTTGTCCCCGCTCAAAGCCACGTCGTAGCGGTCGTCAAAGGCATAGCCGTTGTCGATCGTGGAGTCCAGGAAGGTCTTGTCCTTACTTGAAACGTATTGCGGAGCCATTTCAAAGGACGTGATGCCCAGGCTCTTGAAGAAGGAGGCATTCTTAGCGATTTGAACGTTAGCAGCTTCGTCAGCCTTGGTTGGGTAGTAAACGAAGTTGGAGAAGCCTTCAAAGATGACGTTAGAATCAAAGGCTGCGTTTGATTCATAAGCAGAGCTGGTCTTCTTTTCAGCAGTTGAGGCTTGGGTTCTTGCGTCTTGGTCGCTCTTAGCGCCAACTGGTACCCAAACGGCTACGTAGCCCTTCATGTCAGGGTTGGAGTAGCCCTTGATAGCAGTGCCAGCTTGGGCCTTGCCATCCTTCTTGATGTCTTGGTTAGTGAAGGTTAAGTCGCCATTAGCGTCAGTCTTAGCCGTAGGAGCATCGGTGTCGCTAGTAAAGCTTTGCAGGTAGCTGTTGTCAACAGCACCGTTGTTAGCAGCCTTTTCGCTTGGCAGGATCACAGCCCGGTATTCTTGGTTCTTGTGGGCGGCACCCATGTGCAGCACAACCTTTTCATTGTCCTTCAAGGACAGGCTTGGGTTGTTGGAGATGATGACGCCGATCCCTTCAGTTCTCGTTTCGCTAGTGCCAGTTGAGTCAGCGTTATTTGCACCCTTGCCGTAGCGGACACTGGTGAAGACGCCGTTATCGTCAACGTTCATCTTTTGCCCGCCGGAAACGTACTTCACTCTGGACTTGAGCAAGTTGGTAATTGCTTCGTAGTAACGAGTCTTCTTAGCCATGTATTGGCCGCCGTCAGCATACATGTCACCGTAGTAAACCCGCGGAATCGTGTCCTTGTTGGTCAGCAGGTAGGCATAAGCGGCTGGCATGTTGTAGAGGTTGTAGGTCTTATCGGTTGAGTTTTGGTCCTTTAAGTAGCGCTCAATCCCCTTTTCTTCTTCAGCCTGGTTGAAGACGCCGTAAGGTTGGCCGGTAGCATCTTGGATGGCCTTGCGCAACTGGTCTTGAGAGTTGGAGTCGTGAGCCCGGATGAAGGAGTAGTTAGGGATGATCTTGCTGCTGCTCGATTCCCGGTCAACGATCGAGCCATTCAGCAGTCTCTTTAGTTGGGTCAGGCGATCTTCTTGTGACCGGCTGTCCGGGTTGTCGTTCAAGGCACCGTTAATGGCTTGCCGCATTTGGTCATCCATGTTCAGACCTGGGTTGCCCATGGCGTCAACTGCCTTAGGAATCTTAGCGTTCCAGCCTTCCAAGATGTTCAAGTGGGCGTTGGCCTTGGCGTCGGTGTTCATGCCGTAAGCAGCCTTGAAGTATTGACCCACGATGTTCAACAAGTCTGCGTCAGTAAAGTCAACAGCGTCAACTCTGACTGAGTCAAAGTGGGCATCGGCATCCTTATCGCCGCCCGTGATTTGGCCAAAGTTGAGCAGGTAGTACATCCAGTTCAATTGTTCGGCTTGCACGATTGGGTTGGAGTTGTCGATGTCGTTTGACAGCAGGTATTCCGTCAAAGGTTCGCTGTCCCCCTTGATGTCAGCTGCATAGCGGCCCATCAAGCGGTAGCTGGAGTTAGCCCATGGAGTGAGCTTGGAGTTCTTTTCATAAGTAAAGAAGCCACCTTGGAGCTGCATCCCTGAGTAGTTTTCGTATTCACTGTCCTTGGTCCAGATGGATTCAGTCCCCTTGAATTCGGTCATCAGGGTCTTCAGCCAAGAAGTTGACTTTTGGCTAGAAATCTTCTTTTCCACATTAACCTGGATTTGGTTGGCGGCGTTAAAGAGATCACTGGTCTTGTCAGTCGTCTTAAAGTCGCTTGATGCAGTCACCAGGCCCTTCTTCTTCATGAAGTTCAGGTAGTCCACAAAGACTTGCCGGCTTGGCCAGTAAACCATTAAGAGTGGCCGCTTGTCGCTAGCCGTAGACTTGGTCCAGGTCTTGCCGTTCTTTAAGATCTTCTTTGGCCGGTACCAAGTGTCCGCCGTCAGGTAGCCATTGACGTTTTCGATGCTGGCACCCGTCAAGCTGTAAGCCTGGTTGTTTTCAAAAAAGGTCTTGTTGGTGTTAACCAAGCCGTTAGCCTTCTTGAAGCTTACCTTGTAAGTCGTCTTGCCCAAACCAGTCTTGTCAAAGTAGTACCACTTAGAACCTGACTTGTAAGTGAAGTTGGTTCTTGGCTTAGCGCTCTTAGCATCAATGTAGTAAGTCTTGCCCTTCAAAGTGGACAGTGCCGAAAGAAGCTTGCCGCTCTTTGAATAGTGGTAAACATACTTAGAGCCCTTCACCGTCTTAGACCGGACCATCTTGCCGGACTTGGTGAAGTAGTACCAAGAGCCGTTGATTTGGGTCTTGCCTCTAAAGCTAGTTGCGTGACCCTTTCTATCAAACTTGACCTTTTTGCCCTTGATCTTGACGGTCTTGTTCTTGATCAGCTTGCCCTTTTTGTTGTAATAGTACACATATCCGCCCTTAACGGAATAAGTGCTCTTCTTAACAGCCGCATTAGCCTGTTGACCAAATGGTAGTCCAGCCAGAGTAGCCAAGGCAGCAGCTGACATTAGCCAGCCAAACTTGTCTTTTTTATTCATGATGGATTTCCTCTTCTACTGTTTTGCTGTTTTCCAGTTTCTTTTTACAATTCTTATTTTACTATTATCTTTAACAAAAAACAGCCATGACTTGCGCCTTGACTGAATTTTGCTAAAAAAGACTACTTTTTAGCGTGATTGCCCAGAGTGTTCTTGGTCGTAGCTTGGTTCTTAGTTACAGAACTGTAGCTTTCCTTGGTTAAGTAGCCGCTCTTGCTCAGAGTGTAGGTGTAAGCTCCGCTCTTAACCTTCTTGCTCTTGACCATCTTCCCATTCTTGTCAAAGTAGTAAGTGTGCTTGCCATTGTTCAAAAGGCCGCCCTTGAAGGCCACACCGTTGCTCATAAAGAAGTAAGTGCCGGCAGACTTGCCAGTGACGTTAAAGAAGCTGCTGGTCTTGACCATGTTGCCGTTCTTGTCGAAGTAGTAGCTGTTGCCGAGGCTGTCTTGAACAAAACTGCTAGTAACCTTCTTTTGGTTTTCATCATAGTAGTTGTAGTTCTTGCCATTAGCAACCAGCCCCAATTTTTCCTTGGTCGTGCCGCTAGTCAGCTGGGCTGGCAGGTATTGAGCGATATTGTTTCCATCCTTGCTGTAGCCGATGTTGTAGTATTGACCGGCACTAGCCCGCAGAACGTAGCCGCTGCCCAGGTGCAAGATGTTGGTCCCGTTCATGTACTTAGCTGACCATTCGGTGATCTTGGTACTTGGGTCAATGGTCTTGCCAGTAGAAGTTTGCTTTCTAGCAAAAATGTCGGGGTACTTTTGCTTCAATTCATCCAAGAACTTGCCGCCGTATTCAGCCTGGTACTTGCCACCGCCGATACTATTAGCGATGTAGACGATCTTGTTCATGTTTGGTGAGTTCCAATCGTCACCCTTGTCGTTGACCCGGGTAACCGTGACCGCTTCCTTGCCGCCAAGGGAGTATACCTGGTCTGGCACCCAGTCGGCCATCACTTGCAAGCCTTGCTTGTGGAGGGCCTTGATGGCATTGCGCAGGTCTTCAGCTGAACCATACTTATTGTTCTTGCTCAAAGCCAGGTCGTAGCGGTCAGTGAAGGCATAGCCGTTTTCGATGGTTGAGTCTAAGAAGGTCCGGTCGGTACTTGAAACGTACTGAGGTGCCATTTCAAAGGAGGTAATCCCCCAGTCCTTAAAGAGGGAGGCATTATTGGCAATTTGTACGTTAGCCCGTTCTGAAGTCGTGGTTGGCATAAAGCTGAAGTTGGAGAAGCCTTCAAAGATGACATTAGAATCAAAGGCATCGTTAACCCGGTATTGAGAGCTAGTGCCGACATTATTGTCACTGGCCTTGGTCCGGGCGTCTTGGTCATCCTTAGTGCCAACTGGAACCCAGACAGCTAGGTAGCCAGAAACGCATGGGTTCTTGGTCCCCTTAATGGCGGTATTGGCTTCTTCTTTGCCATCAACAGTCAGGTTCTTGTTGGTAAAGGTCAAGTCACCATTTTCATCGGTCGTTGCCGTTGGTGCCTTGTCATCACTAGCGTAGCTGATGACGCCGGTTCCGGCTTGACTGGTCCCATCGTTCTTTGAATCGTAGCTGTCGTTAGTCAAAAGCAATGCCCGGTACTTTTGGTTCTTGTGGGCCGCGCCCATGTGCAGAACTACCTTGTCGCTGTCGCCCAGCTTCAAAGTAGGCTTGTTGCTGACGATAACGCCGATCCCTTCGGTCCGGGATTCATCGCTGCCCTTGTCACTAGCAGTCTTGACACCCTTACCATAGCGCACGCTGGTCAAGACGCCATTATTGTCAGTAGCCATGCTTTGACCACCGCCAACGTACTTGATCCGGGACTTGAGCAAGTTGGAAATTGCATCGTAGTAGATGCCCTTTTCGGCCATGTACTGGTTGCCGTCAAAGTAGAGGTCACCGTAGTAGACCCGAGGGATCACGTCCTTGTTGGTCAACAGCAAGGAGTAAGCAGAAGGAATGTTGTAGAGGTTGTACTTCTTTGATACTGACTCTTGGTCCTTGCGGTAAAGTTCCAGCCCCTTCTTTTCTTCTGCTTCGGTAAAGGTGGTGTAGTCTTTCCCGTTTGGATATTGGCTGCTCTTAGTGACATCCTTGATAGCTTGTTGGATGTTTTCTTGAGAATTGTTGTCGTGAGCCCGAATGAAGGCGTAATTTGGAATGACGCTTTCTGAGCCATCCAGCTTAGTCCGGTTGACCAAGGAGTTGTCGGAGCTGGTCCCGATCAAGCTGCTCAAGCTGTTGTTGCCATCAGGGTCTTGGGTCAAGACAACGCCCAAAGTCCCCTTCCACTTGTCATCCATAGTGATTTGTGGGTTGCCCATCTTGTTGACATAGTCAGGGTCTGAGTGGTCCCAGTCTTCCAGGATGTTCAAGTGACTATTTGACTTGGCATCCGTGTTCATGCCGTAAACGTCTTTAAAGTAGTCACCGGCAATGTTCAAAAGGTCAGTGTCAACATTGTCAACGGCATCAACTCTGATGGAGTCGAAGTTGGCATCGTTGTCCTTAGCGGTAATGGTCCCGTAGTTAAGCAGGTAGTGCATCCAGTTTAACTGTTCTGCTTGAACGACAGGGTTAGAGTTGTCGATGTCGTTTGACAGCAAAAATTCGCTGGACTTGCCAGCCGTGCCTGACAAGTTCTTTGGATAGCGGCCTAAGAGGCGGTAGCTAGAGTTGGCCCATGGAGTCAGGCTAGAGTTGTCATAGCGCAAGAAGCCCCCTTGGAACTGCAGACCGCCGTAGTCTTCACTTTCACTGGCCTTGGTCCAGATGGATTCGGTATTCTTGAATTCCGTCATCAAGGTCTTTAGCCAGGCAGTTGACTTTTGGCTAGTGATCTTCTTTTCCACATTGATTTGAACTTGGTTAGCCGCGTTAAACAGGTCGCTGGTCTTAGCCGTCGTCTTAAAGTCAGACTTGGCGCTGACAAAACCGTTCTTCTTCATGAAGTTCAAGTAGTCCACGAAGATTGGACGACTTGGCCAGTAAACCATCAAAAGCGGCCGCTTGTCGCTAGCGGTCGACTTGGTCCAAGTCTTGCCATTCTTCAAGATCTTCTTTGGCCGGTACCAGGTATCCGCCGTCAAATAGCCGTTAACGCTGTCGATGCTGGAGCTGGTGTAGCTGTAAGCTTGGTTGTTCTTGGCAAAAGTCTTGTTAGTGTTAACCAGACCAGTTTCCTTAGAAAACTGCATCTTGAAGGCGTTTGAGCCCAAGCCCTTAGCGTCAAAGTAATACCACTTAGAGCCAGACTTGTACATAAAGTTGGTCCGTGGCTTGGCGCTCTTAGCGTCGATAAAGTACTTCTTGCCCTTCAAGCTGGACATAGCAGATTGCAGCTTGCCGCTCTTAGCATAGTGGTAAACGTACTTGCTGCCCTTCACGCTCTTTGACCGGACCATCTTGCCGGACTTGGTGAAGTAGTACCAAGAGCCGTTGATTTGGGTCTTGCCTCTAAAGCTGGTTACCCGGCCTTTCTTGTCGAACTTGACCTTCTTGCCCTTGATCTTGGCAGTCTTGTTCTTAATCAGCTTGCCTTTTTTATTGTAGTAATATACATAGCCGCCCTTAACTGAATAGGTGCTTTTCAATTTAGCCGCATTAGCCTGCTGGGCAAATGGCAACCCAGCCAAAACAGATAAGGCAGCCGCTGACATCAGCCAGCCAAACTGGTCTTTTTTCTTCATGATGGATTTCCTCTATCTACTTCGAGAGTTTTAGTTAAAACTTCTACTCTAACTTTTCTAGATTATTTTACTTCTACAATTACTATTGTACTTTTTTCTTCACAAAAAAACAGCTAAGACTTTTGTCTTAGCTGTTTTAAATTCAACAATAATCACTAACCAGTTATTGTTGCTTTGCCTTAATACGCAAATTACTTCTTCTTGTTGGTCTTCTTGAGAGCTCCAAGTGAGTTCTTGGTAGTGGCTTGGTTCTTAGAAGATGGAGTGTAGCTTTCACTCGTCAAGTAGCCGCTCTTGTTCAGAGTGTAAGTGTAAGCCCCGCTCTTAACCTTCTTGCCCTTCACCATCTTACCGTTCTTGTCGAAGTAGTAAGTGTGCTTGCCGTTGTTCAGCAAACCGCCTCTGAAGGAGACACCATTGCTCATAAAGAAGTAAGTGCCGGCAGATTTGCCAGTGACGTTGTAGAAGTTGCTAGTCTTAACCATGTTGCCGTTCTTGTCGAAGTAGTACCAGTTGCCCAAGCTGTCTTGAACAAAGCTGCTGGTCTTCTTGTTCCGGCTTTCGTCATAGTAGTTGTAGTTCTTGCCATTAGCTACTAAGCCCAGCTTTTCTTGATCAGCACCACTAGCCAATTGGGCTGGCAGGTATTGGGCAATCTTATTGCCATCCTTGCTGTAGCCAACGTTGTAGTACTTGCCGGCGCTAGCCCGCAGAACGTAGCCGCTGCCCAGGTGCAGGATGTTGGTCCCGTTCATGTACTTAGCTGACCACTCAGTGATCTTGGTGCTGCCATCGATTGGCTTACCAGTAGAAGCTTGCTTCTTGGTAAAGAGGTCTGGGTACTTTTGCTTCAATTCATCCAAGTACTTGCCGCCATATTCAGCCTGGTACTTGCCACCGCCGATAGAGTTGGCAATGTAGACGATCTTGTTCATGTTTGGTGCGTTCCAGTTGTCACCGGTGTCGCTTGACCGGGTCACCGTTACGGCTTCCTTGCCAGGCAAAGTGTAGACTTGGTCTGGTACCCAGTCAGCCATGACTTGCAAGCCTTCCTTGTGAAGGGCCTTGATGGCATTGCGCAAGTCTTCAGCTGAACCATACTTGTTGTTCTTGCTCAAAGCCAGGTCGTAGCGGTCGGTAAAGGCGTAGCCGTTTTCGATGGTTGAGTCAAGGAAAGTCCGGTCAGTACTTGAAACGTACTGAGGTGCCATTTCAAAGGAGGTTACGCCCCAGCTCTTGAAGAGGGATGCATTGTTGGCAATTTGGACGTTAGCCCGTTCTGAAGTGGTCGTTGGCTTCAAAGTAAAGTTGGAGAAGCCTTCAAAGATGACATTAGAGTCAAAGGCATCGTTAACCCGGTATTGGGAGCTAGTACCAACATTGCTGTCGCTTGCCTTAGTCCGGGCATCTTGGTCATCCTTAGCGCCAACTGGTACCCAAACTGCCAGGTAGCCAGTAACGCATGGGTTCTTCGTACCCTTAACGGCAGTGTTGGCTTCTTCCTTGCCATCCACCGTCAAGTTCTTGTTAGTAAAGGTCAAGTCACCGTTAGCGTCGGTCGTAGCCGTTGGGGCGTTGTCATCGCTAGCGTAGCTGATCACGCCAGTAGATGCCTTGCTGGTACCGTCATTCTTTTGGTCATAGCTGTCATTAGTCAAGATCAAAGCACGGTACTTTTGGTTCTTGTGGGCTGCACCCATGTGCAGAGTCACCTTGTCGCTGTCGCCCAGCTTCAAAGTAGGCTTGTTGCTTACGATGACGCCGATCCCTTCGTTTCTTGCTTCATCACTGCCCTTGTCGCTGGCGTTCTTCACGCCCTTACCGTAGCGAACGCTGGTCAAGACGCCGTTATTGTCAACGGCCATGCTTTGGCCACCGGCTACGTACTTGATCCGGGACTTCAGCATGTTGGAAATTGCATCGTAGTAGATGCCCTTTTCAGCCATGTATTCGCTGCCGTCAAAGAAGAGGTCACCGTAGTATACACGAGGAATTACGTCCTTGTTGGTCAACAGCAAAGCGTAAGATGATGGAATGTTGTACAGGTTGTACTTCTTTTCCGTTGATTCTTGGTACTTGCGGTATTGGTCAAGGCCCTTCTTTTCTTCAGCTTCGGTGAAGGTGGTGTAGTCCTTGCCGTTTGGATATTGGCTGCTCTTGGTTACATCCTTGATGGCTTGTTGGATGTTTTCTTGAGACATGGAGTCGTGAGCCCGGATGAAGGCGTAGTTTGGAATGACGCTTTCAGAACCGTCAAGGTTGGTCCGGTTGACCATGGACTTGTCAGAGTTGGTCCCGATCAGGTCCATCAAGCTGCTGGTACCAGTTGGGTCTTGGTTCAAAACCTTGTTGATGGTGGTCTTCCACTTGTCATCCATGGTGATTTGTGGGTTGCCCATCTTGTTGACGCTGTCTGGGTCGGTGTGGTCCCAGTCTTCCAAGATGTTCAGGTGGGCATTTGACTTAGAGTCAGAGTTCATGCCGTAAACATCCTTGAAGTAGTCGCCAGCAATGTTCAAAAGGTCCGCATCCACGTTGTCAACGGCGTCAACCCGGATGGAATCAAAGTTGGCATCGTCGTCCTTAGCGGTGATGGTCCCGTAGTTAAGCAGGTAGTGCATCCAGTTTAACTGTTCGGCTTGGACAACTGGGTTGGAGTTGTCGATGTCGTTAGCCAAAAGGAATTCCTTTTGCTTTGTACCAGTACCAGTAATGTTCAATGGGTAGCGGCCCATCAAGCGGTAGCTGGAGTTAGCCCATGGAGTCAGGTTAGAGTTGTCGTAACGCAGGAAGCCACCTTGCAGCTGGTTGCCAGAGTAGTCTTCGCTTTCGCTGGCCTTGGTCCAGATGGATTCGGTGTTCTTGAATTGAGTCATCAAGGTCTTCAGCCAAGTGGTTGACTTTTGGCTGGCGATCTTCTTTTCCACGTTGATTTGAACTTGGTTGGCTGCGTTAAAGAGGTCGCTAGTCTTGTTAGTCGTCTTAAAGTTAGTCTTGGCACTAACAAAGCCGTTCTTCTTCATGAAGTTCAAGTAGTCCACAAAGATTGGGCGACTTGGCCAGTAAAACATGAGCAGTGGCCGCTTGTCACTAGCAGTTGAAGTCGTCCAAGTCTTGCCATTCTTCAAGATCTTCTTTGGCCGGTACCAAGTGTCAGCCGTCAAATAGCCATCAACGCTGTCGATGCTTGCGCTAGTGTAGCTGTAAGCTCGGTTGTTCTTGGCAAAAGTCTTATTGGTATTAACCAAGCCAGTTTCCTTAGAAAACTGCATCTTAAAGGCATTTGAGCCCAGACCTTTAGCGTCAAAGTAGTACCACTTAGAGCCAGACTTGTACATAAAGTTGGTCCGTGGCTTGGCACTCTTAGCATCGATGAAGTATTTCTTGCCTTTCAGGCTAGACATAGCAGATTGTAGCTTACCGCTCTTAGCGTAGTGGTAAACGTACTTGCTGCCCTTCACGCTCTTTGACCGGACCATCTTGCCGGACTTGGTGAAGTAGTACCAAGAACCGTTGATCTTGGTTTGACCTCTAAAGCTGGTTACCCGGCCCTTCTTGTCAAACTTGACCTTCTTGCCCTTGATCTTGGCAGTCTTATTCTTAATCTTGACGCCCTTTTTATTGTAGTAGTAAACATAACCGCCCTTAACTGAATAGGTACTCTTCAGTTTGGCAGCAGAAACAGCTTGGCCAAATGGCAGACTGACTAAAGCAGCCAGCACAGCAGCACCTGACATCAGCCATGAATAACCATGTTTTCTCTGCATGCTTTTCTCCTCTTTGTAGTCACAAAAAATTCAACTATACCTCAATCTTAATAGTTTCGTTACACTTTTGCAACCTTGCCTTAAACTTTTATCCCATTCATTTTGTTTATTAAGATTTACAGACTAAAACAAAGAAAAAGCAGCCAGTTTACTTAAAAAAGTAATCTAACTGCTTTAAATACGTTAAATCTAACTTTATCTTTTTATTGATTGTAAAAGCAACGCTTATAAGCATTGCTAATAAATGATATTAGCTGTCCTTTTATTTTGCCAATTGGTTAATAAACTGATCGATCTTTAATAAAAATTCCACCAGCTCGCGGTGGTCTTGTCCATCGATCTGATAATGATCCTGCAGGTCTTTGAGGGACATTTTTTCCATTAATTTGGACGCCGTCTTATCCTTGATCCAGCGCTTGTTTCTTGAGGTCATCAGGTCATACATGTGCTGCTTGACGTCTTCGTAAGGCTCAAACTTTAGGATGCGTCCTTGGTCCTTAAAGACCAGGTAGTTCTCGATTTCCCGCTTGTAAGTTGCGTGAATATGATCAGCATCTTCTGGATACTTGGCCTTGATCTGCTGCAGGTGGTGGCGGCTTTGGCCAGCTTCTGGCGTCCCCTTGTCAGAGTCGATCAGGATAAACCAAGGCTCGTTCAGCTTGGAAAAAAGGTCAAAGTTAAGCCATGCAAGCAAACTCCCGCATCCCCCAACTGGCAAAATGAAGAGCCCTTTGTGGTCAAAGGTATCGCTGACTAGGCCTTCTTCATACAGCCACTGGTTGATCTTGGTGATAAAGCGGACGTCTTCTTGCCCTTCCACCAGCAAAACGCAGCTAGACCGGCTAGCCGTTTGGCTGCCAGAAATTCCCAGCTTTTTGGCAGCGGCGAAAACTTGGTCATCGGTCAAGATCTGCCGCTTGCCGCCGACGTTTTCAATAATCTTGATTCCTTCTAAGGGCAACAGTCCCATCAGGTGGGGGCTATGAGGAATCAAGATTACTTGTTTATTTTTCGCAACCAGTTTCAAGACGGCCTGCGCCAATTTAGCATCTTCGTCTTCCGTCAGGTCCTCTTCTTCAAAGGCATAGATCACGTTATCGATGCTGGCATTTTCGCTTTGGGCCAGCAAAAAGGACAAGATCAACTGACTCGGCTTGGGATTGGCACTTTCGCTGATTCTTGCCTCCCTTTTAATCATGTCGGCAAAGTCTTGCTCTTCAAAGACAAATTGCGGAGCTGGTTCTTCGCCCAGGTCTTTATAGTTAGCCAGAATCTGGGAAAGGTTCCGTCCCACCCGCTCATCGATATAGTCTTGGACTTCCTTGATCTCGGCTTGCTTGTCGCGAATGGCGCTGCGGACCACAAATTTCAAGGGACTGGTGGCTTTTGATTCCCGGTCAAAAAAGACGTACATGGGCAATTGCGCTATCAATTGTCGAAAATGATTGCGATTTTGAGGAGTTACTTCTTGAAACTCTCCGTTTTCTTCACAAAAATAGTCCGTTTCTGCCAGGTAATTCTTCAGATCATACTTTTTCTTGATCGCAACTTTTTCAAAAAAGCAGGTAATAGAAATCTCCCAATCCCCAGCTTTTAAGGCGCGCTCGTTTAAGTCCTGCAGCTTCAATGGCCGCTTGGCCAATGAGCCGTTGAAAAAGATATCCAGTGCCCGCAGGATCGTCTTTTTACCTGAATCGCCTTCACCCAAAAGACTGGTTAAAGGGGCAAAATTCAACTTAAAATTCCGGTAACCACGAAAGTTGTGCAATTCGACTGACTTGAGCAACATGTTAGCACCTACTCTATCTAATCATCTTTTTTCTGATCATCCTGTCTTGTTTCTGGCAAATCATTAGGCGTGCTGTTTTGCAGCTCTCGGTAGGCCTTGCGGCTGAGCTTGATCTTTTCGGTTCTAGTCGTCAATTCTGGGTTGGCCAGCTGCCGGCTGATTCGGTCAAGGCGGGCCGCTTCTGCTTCACCGCGCGCTTCTGCTTCCGCTTTAAGCTGCGCTTGCCGCTTAACCCGGGCCTTATGGTCCTTCATCCAGAGCGTGGGCATGATCGCCACGGCTCCTAAGAAGCAGCCAGTCGTGTTAGCGATCATGTCTTTGACGTCATAAACGCCAAGCCCCGTCCAGCGCTGGAAGTGCTCGATGAAAAAGGACAGGCAAAAGCCGATAAAGGTGGTGATCATGATGCTGTGGAGCCACTTGGTCCAAGATGGAAGGATGTAGCCCAAGGGAATAAACAGCATTACGTTCATCATAAAGCCATAGCGGCCACCATAGCTGGAACTGGCAAAGACCTTGTTGATCCCCCACTTCCAAAAGATGGGGTCCTCTAAGACTTCCGGCCCACTGGCCAAATGCGCCACGTGCTGGTTAAAGTAAATGGCGGCAGTTATCAGCCTAGATGCAAAAACGTAGTAGATTAAGGCACAGCCATAAACTACAGTCACAATCAACCGGAACAATCGGTTGCCGGTCAAGATAGCAAAGTAGCCTGCCACTACACAGGCAAAAATCACCACTAGCCGGATCAGCATTGTTATCTCATGGTACATTCTTTTTCACTTCCCCAGAAACTTTTCTTTTTCTCTTTTTAGTATTTTCGTGCTCTTAGTTCTTGTTCTCTATATTTTATACCAATGTCCACCGAATCAGAAAGGAAAGCCACAGATCTTTTCAGTATAACTTTTCATAGATTTCTGCTGTCATTTTCTTGATACTTTGTTCTATAATATGAATTGTAAAAGTTGTAATTTTTTAATAAAAGAGGGAAAAAGCTATGTCCAAAAAAGTCCGCTTCAGCAAGAAGGCGCTTGCTGCCGGCTTAGTTGCTGTGTCTTTAGCTGCTGGCCTTACCCAATTGCCACAAGTGCAAGCTATTTTGCCAGCTGCCGTTAAGACCCAAAAAGCCGAAGCAACCGCGCCAGAATATTTCTACACCATCAAGACGCAATCTGACTTAAACAAGTTCTTGAACATGTCAGAATTTAACCGCAACAACTTCAACGGTTTTAAGTTCGAAAACAAGGACACCATCACCTTCCCAGCTAACTACCAATTGAACGTGATGCGTTTTGTCAGATTCTGGCTGACTGACAAGTCAACTGGGACCATCGACTTTAATGGCGCCACCATCGCTATCAACCGCCACACTAAGGGCTCAGTTCGTCCAGCCGACGGCTTCCCTTACTGGCCAGCTACTGCCAAGCTGAACTGGTACGTCAGCGGCGACCACAAGGGCCAAGTCATCAAGAATGCTGACATCCACGGGTCTGTCGTTACCAAGTACGTGAACGGCAAGGCGACTGACGATGGCCAAGGCGGCGTACAGGTAATCTTGCTTCACGCTAAGAACATTACCTTCCAAAACTTGAAGTTCCACCAATCCCAAATCTTTGACCGCCACGTCTTTGACTCCTTGGGCTCAAAGGGCATCACTTGGGACAACTGTGGCTTCTACGGCTACGGCGACAGCAACTTCACCCAAAGCACTTGGAACGATATTTACAAGCAAGAATCCACCCCTAAGAGCGGCGTGAAGGGCCACTCAGTTCTCTCAGAAGCCATCCAATTGGACGTTGCTACCGCTGACGGGGCAGCTCACGACTCAGAAGTCAACAAGAAGAACTTCCCATCAGCTGGCTCAACCCTCTTTGACGGGGCTTCAACGGAAGATGCTACGATCAAGAACTGCTACTTCGGGCCAGAAATTAACGGCGTATCCGGCGGTGCCATCGTCAACAAAGCACCTGGCAAGGCGATGCCAACCACTACTATTCCTTACGGGGCCTCAGTCGGCAGCCACGGCGTAGACGACGCTCATAAGAACGCTACTTACAAGAACATCAGCATCTACAACTCAACCTTCGAAAAGACTGCTAATGCTACTAACGCTCCTGTGTCATACTACAAGGTTATGGCACCAATCCACCTGCGCTACGTTGCCAGCCAATCAACTAGCGACGTTAACTCCTTGAAGGCTTGGAGCAACACCTTCAAGAGCGTCCTTCACCGGGTCGAAAACGGCGTTCCTGACACCTTGTCTGGCGTGGGTTACGGCTACGCTAAGCGGGACATTTGGCTGTACAAGTCATGGGATGATAACGCACCTACTTACCTGGCAACCACTTCTCACAACTTCCCTAAGCTGAACTCTCACGGCAGCAAGATTACTGCAAAAGTTTTAGCGGGTAGCAAGTCAACTACTAAGAAGACTACCAAGAAGCCAGCTGCTAAGAAGACAACTACTAAGAAGACTACCAAGAAGCCAGCTGCTAAGAAGACGACTACTAAGAAGACCACTAAGAAGCCAGCTGCTAAGAAGACTACCAAGAAGACTACTGCTAAGAAGTCAACCAAGAAGACCATTGCTAAAAAGTCAA
>NZ_JBJFHB010000064.1:63634-89347 GCF_051893255.1 Lactobacillus sp.
ACCAAGAAGACTACTGCTAAGAAGTCAACCAAGAAGACCATTGCTAAAAAGTCAACTAAGAAAAGTACTAAAAAAAAAGTAACTAAGAAGACTACCAAGAAGGCTTCTAAGAAGACGACTAAAAAGTCTACTAAGAAAACTGCCAAGAAAGCAGTAAAGAAGACTAGCAAGAAGACTTCAAAGAAGAAGTAATCAGTCTTTAGTCCAAATAAAAAGCTCAGATCTTTAATTAGATCTGAGCTTTTTATTTACTTCATCAGGTACAGCCACTTCTTAACTGGCGGAATCTTTTTCAAAATAAACGTTATCAAAAAGGTCCCTGCAAAGTTAAGGATTACAAAAACTAGGTAGCATAAAAACTGTTTGGCTAAGCCAAGGCCGGAATTCAGCAGGTTGATCCGCAAGATCTTGTAGAAAAAGCCGCTAGTGATCCCAGCCACCGTCAAGTGCTGCATGTAAGCCGCAAAAGAGTAGCGGCTCAGGCAATTAGCCAGTTGGTTGAGAAGCTTTGGAGCCTTTGCTAGTTTTGCTTCCAAGCGGTAAACCAATTCAAATAGGCTAACGGCAGCGAGTACAATCAAGGCTGAATCATAAGAGACGAAATCCTTCCCCTGGTTCAGCAGGCCCCAAGCGGCTAAAAAGGCTGACAGCATCCCGAGCAATAAGGTCCAGGACGGCAGCTTTTTGAAAAAGCCCTTCTTCACGCCGTAGCCGCACAAAAGATACAGGGTCCAGACGCTGTTGCCCCAAAGCTTGGGCGAGAAGAGGTTCATGCCGATCATTGGCACCACGATTTCTGGCAGCTTTAAAGCAGCTAGTAAGTAGTTAACCGTAGGGATCACCGTCCCAGACAAGAGCACCAGCCCTAGCAACAAGTTGACATACTCCGGCACTTTCACCTTTTTGATCAAGGTCGCCAGAATCGGCAAGCCCAGGTAAATCGGGATGATCATCTGCAAGTACCACAGGGCGGAATTGGTGGGGCTAGCGAAAAAGCTGGCCTTGAGCGTCGTGTCTAACCGCGGGATAAAGCTGCCATAGCGGAGCCACGGCGACTTGGCCAGGAGGTACCAAAGCCAATTCCAGCATTCAAAGGCGACGACCAGCGGCCAAAAGTTCCGCTTCAGGTACTTTTTTAAATAGCCTTCGTTTTCATAGTCCCGGCCCAGCATCAAAAAGCCCGTCAGCATGACGAAGAGCGGCACCCCCAGCCGGCCAAAGACGGTAATCAGGTTAGCCATTGAGCCATGAACGGTAGCGTTAAAAAAGTAAATTTTAGTATGTAAACTAACCACAAAAATAATGGCCAAAGCTCTGATATAATCTAGTGATAGATAGCGCTTCAATTTCACTCTCTTTTCATTCCTCTTAAAAAATGGTTATGTTGATCAAAACTGGTAAAAATTATACCACGTTTTGTGCTATGATTTTCACTGATGTTTAAAGCTTAAGCTAAGAGATAAGTTTCTAGCTATTTTATAAATCAGGATATTAAAGAAAGAGATCAAGATTTATGGACAAAGAAAAAATCAATCAGCTCTGGGACAAGTACAAGGACATGATCCCCTACGTCATCTTCGGCGTTTTGACAACCGTCGTCAACATCGTCGCCTACTGGCTCTTTTACCGGGCCTTCCACGTCTACATGATGGTCAGCAACATCATCGCCTGGTTTGCTTCAGTTCTTTTTGCCTACCTCACCAACCGCAAGTGGGTCTTTCACAGCGAAGCTGAGACCTTTGAGGACTACTGGAAGGAAATCCTGGCCTTCTTTGCGGCGCGTCTGGGCACCGGGATCTTAGACTGGCTGATCATGTTCATCTTTGCTAAACAGATGGGCTTAAATGACATGGTGATCAAGATCGTTTCTAACGTCGTAGTCATCATCTTGAACTACGTTGCCAGCAAGTTCTGGATTTTCAAGTCTAAAAAGTAAGCTTTTTTTACAATATATTTTAAACGGGAATAATCAGCCAAAAGGCTTGTTATTCCCGTTTTTGCTTGCCCTCAAGATCAATGTATCGCCTTTTTATTAGTCAATTAGTTATATAAAGATCATTCTAATAGAATTAGTATCTAAAATCAAAGTAATGGTATGATACAATTTTAGCGAAATAAATATATGTTGTTCAAAAGTGGGGGAAGACTATGACCAAAAGCAAAAAGCGGTTATTTTACTTAGATGCGATGAAGGCTCTGGCAGTCTTAATGGTGATCGCCTTGCACGTTCCCTTGTGGTCAATTAACTATTTGAGTCATCCCACTGCTGCCAACCACTTGCAATACGCACTGCGTTTGGCATCAGAAGGCGTACCGATCTTTGTCTTTATCAACGGCTTCCTGCTTTTAGGGAAGTCGCATTTTACCATGAAGCGGCATTGGCAAAAAATCAAAAATATCTTTCTATTGCTTTTATTGTGGAGTGCAATCTTAACAACCATCGGCATTTTCCTTGATCCCAATGCTCATTTTTCGCTTAAGTTTTTAATCGATTCAATCTTGAACACGCGAAATGAAAGCAAATATTCTGGCGTTTTATGGTTCTTGCAGAGCCTGCTGGCCCTCTACCTCCTTGTTCCTATCTTAAAGGTCCTATACGAAGAGCACTTTGAGCACTTTGACTACTTTAAGTACCTTTTTATCGTTGTCAGCTTCTTTACTGTGGGACTTTCCCTTTTAAAAATCGTCAACCAGTACCTGGTCGCCCTGACTGGCAGCAATCTCTTAAGCGAAGCAATTTCCTTCTTAGCGGTCTTTGACTTTATCAACTATGATTGGTTTGTCTTTTACTTCATGCTGGGCGGGATGGTTTACCAAAATCTCGATGCTATCCAAAAATACCGGAAGCAAATTATTTTGCTTGGTTTTGTCAGCTACGTCATCGCGGTTCTAGTTGGCTGGTCCTTGGGCTACCTGACTAGCGCAGTTTACAATCCATCCTTTACTTACCACTCACTGTTTATGCCAGTAATGATTTTAGCCTTGCTGGCTTTGTTTTTGCCAGTTGAAACTGGCGAGGGACTTTTTAGCAAGTTGGTCAGCAGCGTTGGCCAGCACACAATGGGCATTTACCTGACCCACTACATTTTTATTATGCTCATTGCCAAATACGTCAAGGGCAACTCTTTCTTAATGCGGATCCTGATCTTTCTGATCGTCTTTGCCTTGAGCTACTTGTCAGCCATTATCATCAGCAAAATTCCTAAAGTTAACAGAATTACGGCCATGTAATTCCCAAGGACAGATTATTAAAAAATTGTAATGCTTAACCCTTTTTTCTTTAACTCATTCTTTACAGGTGCTATCCTAGAAGGCAAGTTCGAGGAAAGAAGGGTATTTTGATGCGAAAAAATTACAGGTTACTAGCACTTTTGCTGTGCGTGGGCTCAGCTCTGGCCATCAGTGCCTTCACTTTTCAAAATTCTAGCCACTCTGCCCAGCTGACTTTGAAATTCGTCAACGTTTTTGAAAAAGTCCACTTCCACCTAACCGGGACGGTCACGCCGGAATACCCGGTCTACCACATGATGCGGAAGTTTGCCCACACGGCGGAATACTTCGCCTTAGGGGCCAGTGCCTGCTGCCTTTTTAGCAGCTTAGGCCGTAAGCGTTACGTACTGGATGCCATTTTGCTGAGCGCCGGCTGGTCCTTGCTCGACCAAACCAGCAAATTGCTGGTGCCGGGCCGGGAATTTGACCCCACCGACTTTCCCTTTGACATTGCCGGCTACCTTTTGGGGATTGGCCTCGTGTTCTTGATTAGATATTTTTTCAGCGAAAGCAAGACCAGTAAGGTCATGGTCAAAAACAAGTAAAGACAAAAGTTCATAAAATATTATTTGCAGTTGATAACTAGCGCCGTATGGCGCTTTTTTCTTTGCCAAACTTTGAAGCCAATTAGTGAAAATGATAAGATGAGAGTACTAACTATCCAATTAGAAAAAATGCAAGAAAAGCAAGAAAAACGATAAACAATCATTGCAACGATTACCAAACTAATGAATTTAAACAAGAACTTTTTTAAACGGCATCACGATTTGGTCTACCTCGGCCTTTTGACCCTCGTTGCCCTCTTGGGTACCCTTTACATGCAAAGGACCCACGGCCTTTATGCCTGGTCAGACTGGAGCTTTCACGTTTCCCGGGTTGAAGAAATCTACCAAAATTTAAAAAGCGGCCACCCCTTTACCTACATTGCCAGCCGCACCTTTTCTAAGACTGGCGCCGGGTCCTTTCTTTTTTACCCCTACTTTTTCTTTTATCCCTGGGCCCTTCTGCGCTTTGTCTTGGCCCCAGTCAACGCCTTTTACGGCTGGTATCTCTTGATCACCCTGATGGCTGTCTACATCAGCTACTTCAGCATGAAGCGTTTCTCAGGCAAAAGCCTGCCGAGTTTGCTCTTCACCCTGCTCTACGTCTTCACCCCCTACCGGATTTACCTGGGGACGGCGGTCTTTGGCGAATTCATCGCGGCTGGCTTTTTGCCTTTGGTCTTTTTAGGCTACTATGAAATTCTTTTTGGCAACCGGAAAAAATGGTACTACCTGGCCATCGGCGGGGCGCTTGTCGCTTATGCCCACATCTTGTCCATCATGCTGGTCCTGGAATTTTGCCTGATCATCTTTATCATCAAGCTGGTCTTAGACCACAAATTGGAAAAAGAGCGACTGTTCAGCCTCTTGCTGAGCGGAGGCGTCTGCTTTAGCTTAATTTTGCCAATTGTTGTACCTTTTGTCACCGACTTCTTAGGCCAGGGCGTCAGCGCCGCCAAGCCTGGCATCTCCTATAGCTTGGGCTTTTTCCAATTGATATTATCCTCCTTTGGCTTTGGCCGGGGCTGGAAATTAAGCTTTTACCTCTTAGCCTTTTTGGCGACTGGCTGGCTCTGGCTTAAGGGCAAGAAGGACTGGATCATTTACGGCTTGGGGATCGCGTCCTTCATCTTTGCCACGACCATCCTGCCTTGGAGCTTTTTATCCAAAACCATCCTGGGCGAGGTCCAGCTGACGGCCCGCTACCTGTCCTACTGTGGACTTTTTGTCAGTGTCCTGTTAGCTAAATACTTGTCTTTGGCAATTGCAAAAGTGCCTGGTCAAAAAAGGCAAGCCGTTATCTACCTCCTGCCCCTGGCCGGACTTTTAACCTTCTCAGCTTCCATGTACCTGCAGGTCGAAGCCATGAAGTCCTATACGCCGCTAGCCAGCGTCAGTCCAAGCAAGATAGTCAAGCTGCCGCAAAGGACGGTGCGAAACGAAGACTATAACAAGGTCTTTAACTACCAGGTCGTTTACGGAGCTTACGACTACTACCCAGAAGCTGCGCGGACTAGCCAAAAGCGACTGAAGTCCATCGCTAGACACTACGCTTACCTTAATGGGAAAAAGCAAAAGCTGAACCCAACTAGCGGGGCCAACCGCTTGACCTACCATGTCAAGCTTGCCAAAAACAGCACCGTCAACCTGCCAGCTTTAGCCTACCAGCACACTGCCGTCACTGTTAACGGCAAAAAAGTCAGCTACCAGAAAAGCAAACGGGGCACGGTTTTAGTTCACTTATCTTCTGGCAGCAATACCATCACGGTCAGCTACCAGCCAGCAAGCCTGTATTTCTGGGCCATCGGTGTCAGTGCCCTCGCTTGGCTCAGCCTCATTTTATTTATATATCGTAATAAGTTATACTTCAAAGCACCTTAGGGTGCTTTTTTCACTGTTTTCAGAGTCTTTTACTAAAAAAGTTAAATTAATCCTTTATTTCTTCAGTAAGAATATTATATAATAAGTGTGTTAATGTGGCCTTGATCCATCAAAAGGTCGCGTGTGGAAAAAGAAGAAAAGAGAAAGAGGGAAAACGATGAATAAGCGTCATTTTCAACTAGCCGCTGCCCTGCTGGCTGGCCTAGCCCTGTCCGCTAGTCCGGTTTTGGCAGACAGCCAAACTAATAGCAGCAGTCAAACAGCTGCAGCGACCACGGCACAAACCAGTCAAACCACTGCAGCAACTACTGATCAAACCAAGACGGCTGTCCAAACGACCGCTGCCACTGATCAAAAGACTGCGGCTAACACTAACGGTCAAACTGATCCAGCAGCCAAGACCAGCAGCGAGACCAAAAAGACGACTACGCCAAAGAAGAAGGTCGTTAAGATCAACCTGAAGGACTACTTAAACAAAAAGCCAGTAGTCGTTCGCTTGAAGAAGACGGTTGCCTTGTACAAGAACACCGCCTTGACCAAGAAGGTGCAAAATGCCGGCAAGGGCACCCACTACTTGGTAAAGTCTTTTGCTAAAAATAAAGATGGCGTTCCATACTTGAAATTGTCAAATGGCAAGTACGTAGCTGCCAAAAAGAGCGATTTAGCAACGGTTAAGCCATACCAAAACCCAAAGCAGTATCACCAAGTTCACTACACCCGGGTTAAGCCTTACGGCAAGGTCGGCTACACGGTTGGGCGCGGCTATGAAGGGATCAAGACTTACTTGATCATGAAGCGCCTTGGCACTTACAACGGCTACAACATGTACAACACCGCTACCTGGTATGCTGTCCGCAACTTCCAGGCTCGTCACCACTTAAAAGTGACTGGTAACGTTGACCAAGCAACCTGGACCAAGCTGGGCCTGGGCAAGAAGCTCTTCACCCAAATCGACTCCTATACGGCACCGCTTGGCGCTCAAGCCTGGCAAGGACGAAAAGCCCACATTGAAGCCATGATCCGCCACGCTTACAAGTACTTGAACCACCCGTACCTGGTTGGCTCATCATCCATGCCACGCTACGGTACTGACTGCTCTGGCCTGGTTATCCAAAGTCTTTACGCCGGCGGGATCAGCCCTGTACCAGTTAGTGCCATCGGCCACGCCCACCCAGGCAACGAATGGAACTCCCGCAACCTTTGGGCTGACAGAAAGCTGAAGCGGGTATCATACGCTAGCCGTCAACGGGGCGACTTGGTCTTTTACTACCAACCAGGTACCCGTACCATCTGGCACGTTGCAATCTACCTGGGCCACAACATGGTCATCGAAAGCTGGCCACCACGCATCATGGTGCAACCAATTTCCAACTACCAACGCAACGTGATTGCCGGCATCAAGCGGCCATTTATCTAGCCGATGAAAATCAGGGCAATCGCTTTGCTGGCAGCCTGCTCAGCTTGTCTGACCTTTTCTCCTGGAGCTAAAAAGGTGCTAGCTGACCAGCGGCTGCAAGAGAAAACTGCAGCTGTCACGGCCACTAAGCAAAGCAGCCAAAGCCAGAGCAAAAAGGTTGAAGCGGCGAAAACTTCTCAGCCAACCAGCCAGCAAAACAGCAATCAACAGAACAAGCAACAACAAAACAGTCAACAAACTAGTCAAAACAGCAGCCAGCAAAATTCCCAGAATGGGCAGAACAATGGCAATAGTTCTGATCAAAATAGCCAAAACAATCAGAATAGCCAAAATTCCGACAACAATTCTGGGCAAAACAGCCAGCAGATCCCAGATGGCTGGCAGACCATTAATGGCAAGCGCTACTACTACCTGAGCCAAAAGAAGCTGACCGGCTGGCAGACTCTGCAGGGGCAAAGATACTACTTTGCCGCTGACGGCCATCTGCTTCAAGGGGTAAACAAGATCGGTAAGAGCTCTTACCTCTTCAGCCAGGCTGGGACTTTACAAAAAGGGCTCAAGAAGTACGGCCGCTATTGGTATTTCAGTGGCAGCAATGGCAAGCTTTTATCCGGTTTGCGGAAGGTCAACAAGACGACTTACAACTACTTCAGCGTCAAGACCTACCGGAAGGCTTTTAAAAGCGTTAAAACCAAGAAGAGCTACTACTGGATTAACAAAAAGAGTGGTAACGTTACTGGCCTGCGCCTAGAGGCCAAGGCTATTGGCCAGCGGCCTTTAGTCACCGGCTGCGAGATTACCGCGGCGGCCATGATGCTGAACTACGCTGGCAAAAAGATCAGCAAGTACCAGGCGGCTGCCGCTACTCCGCGTAGCGCCAACCCCAACCTAGGCTTTGTCGGCAATCCATATTCTTGGACCGGCACCTGGATTGCGCCTCTAGGGCTCGGCATCCTGGTTAGAAAGTATCTGGGCCATTTCAAGAACATGTCAGGCTCTAGCCTCACTAACTTGAAAAAGCAGCTCTGGAAGCACCACCCAGTCGTGGTGTGGGTTTCCTGGGTTGACCACTTCCCTAACCACGCTTTGCTTTTGACCGGCTACAACGGGTCTCGGATCTACTACAACGACCCCTGGACCGGCAAAAAGGCGTCTATGAGCGCTTCTAGCTTCTGGCACCACTACTCTACCCTGAAGTGGCTGCGCGGCCACCAGCGGGCTCTCAGCTACTAATTGGCTAAGCTAAAAGGCATCAAGTTCATCGAACTTGATGCCTTTTTTAATCTTCTCTAAGTTGTCGAAATTCTCCCCGGTATGTCATCTACTTTTATTCAGGCCTCCCGAGTATATCATCTACTTTTGTCCAGGTCTCCCCAGTATGTCATCTGCTCTTGTCCAGGTCTCCCCAGTATATCATCTACTTTTGTCCAGGTCTCCCCAGTATGTCATCTGCTCTTGTCCAGGTCTCCCCAGTATATCATCTACTTTTGTCCAGGCCTCCCGAGTATATCATCTACTTTTGTCCAGGTCTCCCCAGTATGTCATCTGCTCTTGTCAAAAAGCTTCAGGACTGCCAGATGATATACTTGGGAGACCTCATGTCTGGCAGTTAAGATAGAAAGGAGACTTCGTTTGCTCTAGATGATATAAAAAGAAGACCTACCACCGGCTAGTTAATATCAAAAGGAGACTTTTTCTAAATTAAAACAAAAAGTCCGTGGATACGCCACGGACAAAAATTATTTAGACTTCTTAGCCCTGCGCGGCAGGTGTCCCTTCACCCAGTCGACCGTCTCGTCCCAGTCGCAGAAGATGATGTTGTAGATTGCCCAGAAGACTAGGCACTTCAAGAAAAGCGGCGAAACCTGCTGGCTGTAGAAGCGGTTGGAGAAGAAAGAGAAGGCTAAGGATGGGTAGATGTAGCCGTAGACTACAGTGGCGTAGTCCACCCGGCCACTCAAGCGCGTTAGCATCGCTAGTTCAAAGACGGCCTGGGAGATTACTCCCATCAAGGCGCTCAAGATAAAGACGCCGGCGTAGCCAAAGTCCATGTAGAAGGCGGCAAAAGTCGTGCAGACATTGCCCAGGTGGTAGCGACCAACAAAGCGCATTGGCAAGTAGAGCTGGTAGTGGGCGTCAACGCCGAACTTGGGCCCGATCCACTTGATTAATTCAGCAAAAGTCTGCTGCCCCCAGATAAAATTGCGGGGATGCGGCTCATTCAAGAAGCTGTCGATGTTCTTGATCTGGGCCCCCAGGTATTCTGCCAAGTACTCGTTAAGCGGGATAACGTGGGAGTTCCGCCCCATCATATTCCCGATCGTTCTAAAGGACAGCAAGACGACTGTCCCAGCTACCGCCAAGGCCAAAAAGAGTTTCCAGCTAAAGCGCAGCTTGCCGGTCCGCTTGCCGTAGACCATGCCCAAGCAGACAATCAAGGCGATCATCATGTTGATGGCCCCGCCCCGGTTGCCAAAAAGCATGCTGTTCAACATGGCAATCACGAAAATCACTGATGGAAAAATCGGCACCTTCTTGGTGGCCCAAAAATTGTTGGCGATCACGTAAGCCATCCAGTAAGCCCCTGCCATGACAAAGGTCCGGCAGTTGTAGACGTAGCTTGGCAGTTTGCTGTCGCCAGCCGTAAAGGTCGTTCTTTGCCGGTAGCGTGCCATAGTTTCAAAAACGTTGTGTCCGCCCACCATATTTCGCATCTCGATCACGGTCACGATCATGGTGACAATTTCCAAGACTAAGAGTGCCACTAGCAGCCAGCGGTTCAGCTCGATCTCCTGCTTTCCCCAAGACCAGCTAAAGTTGACCGTTTCTGCTTTTTGGGGATTTTTCTTGCCAAAAAGCCAGTGGATCAAGAGCGCACCTAAAATAAAGGCACTGATCCCGCCAACCAGCACGATAAAGGTGTTGAGGTGGAGGTTCAATTTCCACTGCTTCACAAAGCCCAAGGCCCAAAGCTCAGAAAAGGCAAAGCCGCCCGCAAAGATGACGGCCGGTGCCAACAGTTCGCGGTTTGACCCATAGTAGGCCCCAGCGGTTAACAAGCAAGTAACGAGAAATAACAGATAGATCATACTTTTCTTTCTTCTATATTTTTACTGTATCAGCTTATTCAGGGTTGGTGTTCAAATCATCATGAGAAAGCTGACTTTCGCTGACTTCGTTGGCGTCATAGAGGTCGTGCTTGATCTTGGAAGAGCTGATTTCCGGCGTTCTTGGCAGGTAGACTACGTCCACGCCTTCGTCTTTCAAAAAGTCAAACTTGCCCTTCCAGTCATCCCCCATGACAAAGGTGTCGATGTGGTATTCATGCATGTCGCTCTTCTTTTGGTTCCAGTCCTTTTCCGGAATAACCAGGTCAACGTAGCGGATGGCTTCAAGCAGCTGCTTTCTTTCTTCATAAGAAAAATAAGTCTTCTTGTGCTTGGAATTCCAGTTGAACTCATCGGTGGACAAGGCCACGATCAAGTAGTCGCCCAAGGCCTTGGCCCGGCGCAAAAGGTTGATATGACCATAGTGCAAGAGGTCAAAGGTGCCGTACGTAATTACTCTTTTCATTCTTCAGCTGTCACTAGCCTTTCTAGAGGTATTCTTTGTAAGACTTGTCTGGATCAAAAAGGACGCCATTGTGCATGGTTGGTGCCTTCACCGGAGTCTTCCAGTCGCCATACTGCTTGGTTAACAGTTTGTCATAATCCTTGGCAATTGGCAAGTTTAACATTTCAAACGGCACCCGCATGGTTTCACCGACCTCTTCTCTTGGCCAGCAGCACTTGTCAGTGCTCAAGGTCACCATCATGACTTCCTTGGTTTCTTGCCCGTTATATTTCACCATTTCCCGGGCAAATTTTTCATAGTATGGATTCCGCTTGCCATATTTTTGCTTTAAGAAAAAGAAGTGGGTGTAAAGCACGGCCTTTCTTAAACCAGACAATTTGGCATTAGGCTTGCCCAGGCAGTAGCGGTAATATTGATTAGCCCGGTACTTCAGGTGCTTGGTGTCAGCCACGAACTTTTGCCGCTCTTCCAGGTCATCTGGCACATTGTCCAGCGGGAAAATATCGATAAAAATCCCCTGGTTAAAAGGATACTTGAAGGGCCGCTCTGACTCTAAGATCGCCGTCGTCTGGGAGTTCCGCAGCTGGGCGTGGCCCCGCATGGAGCCTGGGTCCGTATCTTCAGTTTGGAAGAAGTACGGCTCTTGAAAGTCCGCCAGCTGGCAGAGCTTGTCAAAGTCGGCCCGGTGCATCATCACGTCCACGTCATCGTCCCAAGGGATGTAGCCCTGGTGGCGGACAGCGCCTAGCAAGGACCCACCTGACAGGTAGTAAGTCAGGCCATGCTCTTGGCAAAAGTCGTCCAGCTGCTTGAGCAGGTCCAGTTCCACCGCCCAGATTTTCTTCATCTTTGGTGAAATCGTATAGTCATTTCTGACTTCTTCTTTAAAAAAGTCAGGGTCAATTTTTAACTGAATATCCATTTTTTCTATTATCCCCTCTTAACCATCTTCAGCATGAACTTAAAGGACTGGTCCTTGAGCAGCATTAAAATAGCCAAATACGTTGCGCTGCCGGCTACAAATTGGATGATCAGCTTGATAAAGTTGCCAACGCCCAAGCCGTTTAGCAGCAAAATCACTGCCGCCATGGCGGCCCCAGCCAGGAGCTTTTTCCACAAGACCTTGAAGATATAGCTGGCGTCCAAGAAGCCGTTAGAATTCTTCAAGTAGAGAATGCTGATCGTCAGTTCAGCCACGATCGAGGCACAGGTCGCCCCAGCACTGGCAAAGCGCGGGATCAAGACCAGGTTCAAGAGGAAGTTGACCACGGCCCCGATGATAATATAAACCGCACTCTGCTTTCTTAAGCCGGCTGGGTTGTAGTACTGGGCCCCCAGGCAGTTAGAAATCCCGATGATCACGATCTGCGGGCTAAAGAGGCGAAGAAGCAAGACAACCTTGCCCCAGCCTGGCCCAAAGAAGATCGGCACGAAGGTATCAGAAATCCCGATCAAGCCAAAGCCAATCCCCACCCCGATAAAGAGGATGTAGTCGATTGACCCCCGAATCCGCTCCTTGATTTCGTCAATCCGCTTTTGGGCAAAAAGGAAGGAAATCCGCGCACCCAAAACGTTGTTAACAGCGGTAAAAGTTACGGCCTTGGTCAGGTTGATGATCTTGGTCGCCTGCTCATAGTAGGCATTTTCCGCGCTGCTCTTGGTGATGATCCCGATCAAGGACTTGTCCATATAGGTATAAATGGAAGTCGCAATGGTTGGGATAAAGTAGATCAAGGTTTCATGGAAGTGGGTAGCCAGGTGGCTAAACTGGATTGGCGTCTTGATGACGAACTTGTGCAGTTCCAGCCACATGGACATGGTCCCTAGCAAGGTGGTCCCGGTCATGATGAAGACGTACAGGTTGGTATCTTTTGGACTCTTGATAAAAAGCAAGATCAAGATCACACCGGCAATCTTAACCAGGGCATTTTTAGTTACCGTGTATTGGAACTGTTCTAGCCCATCGAAGAACCAGGAGATGTCCAGCATGGTGTTGAACAGGTTCAAGGTCAAGATCAGGTACATGACATGGTACTGTTTCTGAAAACCGATAAAAATCGCCCAGATGACCAGCATGACAACTGAAGTCAAGACGCTTAAGAGCTCAATTTCCCAAAAGAGCTGGCTTCTTTTGACCTTGTCATTCCGGTTTCTAGCAATTTCCCGCATCCCGTATGACGCCGTCCCTAAGGCAGCGATCAAGGAGAAGTAGGTCTGGTTGGCCGAGGTATAACTGTAGGCCCCGATCCCACCGGTCCCAATGATTCTGGAAACATATGGTGCCGTAATCAAGGGCGTCAGAATCGACAGAATCTGGTAAAGGGTACTAATAATGATGTTCTTTTTAATGCTTGGATTCTTCATTGTCTCCCAAAATCTTCATCGTGGCAGCTAAAGCTGCTCTTAAGTCCGTCTCCGCCTGAAAGCCCAGCTGGCGGAATTTAGTGGTATCCAGCAAGGCCTTGGTAGCCGTGGAATAGCCGGCTGCTTCGTCAGCCTTGGGCAGCTCAAAGACCACCTTTTGTCCGGCCAAGTCAGCGACGGTTTCAGCTAAGTTCTTCAAGGTCGTATCGCACTTTTCTCCAGCCACGTTGTAGGCTTCCCCGCACTCGCCCTTGGCCAGGGCAAAGATGATGGCGGAAACCGCGTCTAGAGAATAAATGTAAGAGTACTGCTGGTTCCCCTTGCTCTTTAAGACAATGTCTTCATGAGCCAGGCCCTTTTTAATAAATTGGGACAAGGCCTTGGTGTCTGATGGCAAAAGGGTTGGCCCAAAGGAGCGGGACAGGCGTAATGTCACGCAGTCCAAGCCCTTTTCCTTGATATAAGCCTGGCAAAGGGCCTCACCCGTCCGCTTGCTTTCAGGGTAGCCGGCTCTCAAGGTGTTGGAATCGAGATAGCCAAGGTAGTCTTCTTTAAACTTGTCGACGTCGCCCCGGTTTTCCCCATAGATTTCCACCGATGACAAAAAGATGACCCGCTTAACGCCGTGCCGCGCCGCGTAATCCAGCAAATTATTGGTCCCGATCACATTGGTCGTGATCGTACTGATTGGGAAGTGGGAATAGGCCAAGGGGTGGGTGTTGCTTGCCGCCTGGATCAGGTAGTCGCAGTCTCCAGTGTAGTTAATCCCTTCGTTGATGTCGCCCTGGACAAAGGTAAACTGGGGACTGGCCAGGTAAGCGCCAAAGCGCTTTTTAGCCTTTTCCAAGTTGCGGCCGAGGGCAACAATTTGGCAGTTTAAGTCGCTATGTTCATTCAAATACATGATGAAGTCGACCAGGCCGCTGCCGATCATGCCAGTCGCCCCGGCAATCATGATGGCCTGATTCTTTAAAATCGTCCAGTTTTGATCTTTTTCAGCCCAGTCTTTGAGCTCAGTCAGATAAAAGGGATTATTGGTTAGCATTTTTCCCGCTTCGCTTTCACTTAATCCAAATGATTCGTATTGAGGTATGCCTTAAAGAAGTCCAAGTTTTCCGGCGTGGTCAGCTTGATGTTCATGTCAGAGCCCGCCGCAAAGTGGAGCTCAACCCCCAAGTCCACCATCATGGTGTTGGTGTAAGAAGAACCATAGATGCCGATTTCTTTTTCAAAGGCTTCGTGGTACTTCTCATCCAGCAGGCCAAAATTGTAGGCTTGCGGGGTGGAGACCCGTCTCAGGGTTTCTCTTGGGATGTACTTATGGGTGGTCGTTTCATCGTCGTCATCGATGACAAAAATCTGCTCGTTATAAGGCATGGACGTTACCGCGTTGCCGTATTGCTGGCACTTGACGATAACGTCAGAGATGACCTCGTTATTCAAAAGCGGTCTCACCCCGTCGTGGATCAAGATGACGTCGTCATCTTTGACCTTGCCTTCCAGGTTGTAGACCCCGTTTCTGATCGATTCCTGGCCGGTCGCCCCGCCAGTTACGACCCACTTGAGCTTGCTGATGCCGTATTGGGCAGCGTAGGCTTCAGCCACGTTTTGCCAGCCGTCTAAGCAGACCAGTTCGATCGCATCGATTTGGGGATGCTTTTGGAAGGATTCTAAAGTGTAGACTAAAACTGGCTTGTCGTTGATGTTGATAAACTGCTTGGGGATGCTTTGCCCCATCCGCTTGCCAACGCCGCCAGCGATAATGATTGCAATGTTGCTCATTATTTTTGCCTCCTTACTTCATTAAGGGCTTCAGCAGAGCCAAAGTCAAGCCGTAAAGCTTGTAGCCGGTCTTGCGGTTGAAGCTGATGACTTGGCCCTTGCGGCCAGTCATGGCTGGTACCTGCCGGTAGATTTCCGGTGCTTCTTTTTCTAGATAATTTTCAAAGGCCAAAAGCTCTGGCTTGGCCTTTTGGGCATCCATGATAAAGAAGATCTGGTACTGCTTGTTGACGATCTTTTGGAGCAAGCGCAAGTAGATCTCCCGGACTGCTGGGTCGGTGACTTGGTCGGTGTAGTACTTGGACACCTTTTCGATCACCTGCACGTGCTGAGCGCGGTTTTTGATCATGTTCTTCATGTTCACGCTTTGGTTGACTGAACCCAAAAGGTAGTCGTAAACCGGGAAGTCCAAGACCTCAACCGTTTCGATGTAAGGCAAAGGATAGAGCATCATTTCATTGTCCACGTAGAAGCAGTGCTCATCGATCTTTAAGTGGCATTTTCTTAAAAGCTCAGTCTTAAAAGTGGACCCGTGCATGACCGGGTTGTAGCTGTCCTTGATGTCAGCCAAAGTCTTGGCGTTTTTGGGAGCTGCGCCATCAAAAACGCTCTTGAAGGTCTTTTCTCCGCTTTGCTCGTCCACGGTGTAAAAGCTGTTTAAAACTAGGTCAGCATCGCTCTTTTCCAGAGCCTGGACCAGCTGCTCAATCCCGGCTTTTTCCACCCAGTCGTCAGAGTCAACGATCTTGTAGTACTTGCCAGTTGCCACTTTTAAGCTGGCATTGATAGTTGAGCCATGGCCGCCGTTTTCCTTATCAATAAAGACCACGGAATCTGGGAATTGCGCTTGGTATTTGCGGCCCAGTTCAGCCGTATTATCTTTTGAGCCATCGTTGACGATGATGATTTCCAGCTTGTCTAAAACCGCATTATTGGTTAAAGAAGCAATACACTTGTCTAAGCAGTCGGCCGCATTATAGGCGGCAACGCTGATTGAGAGAACTTTACTCACTTTATTCACCTACGTACATTTGATAAACCTGTTCAGCTGACTCTTCATTGTCATAGCCGATTTCGGTCAAGACTTGGGCCTCTTTTTGCCGGTCTAGACCTTGGGCATTTTTAGCCGTGTCAAGCACTAATTCAGCCCACTGGTCAGCTGGCGCACTCAGACTTTCCCGCTTGATCAGGCCTGGGAAGTCCATTTCCCGGCTGATCACGTCTGAAATCACGCAAGGCAGGCCACTGGTTTGGGCCTCTAGCAGAGTCATCGGCAGGCCTTCATATAAAGATGGCATGACGAAGACGTCCATGGCATAGAGGTAGTCCGGGATTTGGTCAGTCGCCGTGATTAAAATTACTTGGTCGCTTAAGCCCAAAGCTTTAATCTTAGACCGAATTTCAGCCTCTTTATCCCCGCTGCCAATCAAGATCAGCTTGGCCTTTTGTCTTTTAGCTACTTCAGCAAAAATGTCCAGCAAGAAAAGCTGGTTCTTTTGGTCAGCCAGGCGGCCAATATTGCCAAGCACCAGGGTATCATCGCTAATCCCCAACTTTTGTCTGAGCTGGTCTCGCCGGTCTTGATCAAAAGTATGCTGAGCGCGGTCGATCCCGTTGTGGATGATTCTGACCCGCTTTTGATCCTTTGGACTAAAGAGCCACTGAGCGGCTTCATGCGAGCAGGCAGCCAGGTCGGTGGCGTACTTGCCAATCAAATGGCGCTCTAAGCTAGCTACCAAAGGCAATTTTTGGATCCCGTGCAGGTCCCGCATGGCGTTGTGGGAGTGGATGATCACCTTTTTGACGCCAGCTTCCCTAGCCACTTTGGCCGCGTCATAGCGGCTTAAAAGGTCAGTATCGATATGAACCACGTCATAGTCATGCTTGACCAAAAAGTCCTTCAAGACCTTCTCCCGGTTCTTGTGACTGGCTAAAGAAGATGATGATTCATAGCGCAGCGGATAGATCTGGCAGCCCAAGGCCTTAACGGCCTCTTCCTTGCTGGGTACGCTCTTGTCAGGGTCCAGCAAGGCGTAGTCATAGTGAACCCGGCCTTTTAGAGCCTTGATCCACTCGTATTCCACGGCACTGACGCCATCGTAGTAGAGCATCCCTCTGATAAACAAAGCTTTAATCATGGTCTTCCCCCAAGTCAAATTCAAAGAGTGGGTGCTTTTCCCGCTTATCAGCAGGCGGCGGAGTCATGTAGTCAGGCCCATAGAGACGGTTCATGTAGCTGTCGATGCCGTAAGGGATCTTGACGGTCATCCCTTCAAAAGTCCCTTCCTTGCTTTCGCACATGTTCTTGCGGGTATCCATTTCCCCAAAGTAGTGCTTGCGGCCGCTGGGAATCGTCACAAACTTGGACTGGTCGTTTTTCGACGCAGAATAGACCTTGTAGGTCCAGCGCGTCACCGTATCAAGCGGCAGGAACTTGAAGAAGCGGCCAATCTTGTACTTCTTGCCAAAAGCCGCCCGGATTTCCGGCGTATCTTGGAATTCCAAGAGCTTGGGCAAATAGTCATAGACCTTGCGGCAGCTTAGCAAGTAACCGACCGCCAGGCACAGGTAGCCGTGCAGGTTTCTTAAAAAGGCATTGTCAGGCGTATTTTCCAGCACAAAAATATCGATGCAGACGCCGCAGTTTTCCCGGGGCTCAGCAATGTCGCTGAAGGTCCGGTAAACCGTGCCCTTTTTGACAAAGCGGCTGGCCGAATTGCCATGGCCCTTGGTCAGTTCCGGAGCTAAGAGGCGGTAGTCTTGACCCAGTTCTTTGGCGAAGACTTCTTTTAACTTATTAAAGTCCTTGCGGGGCATGTTGACGTCGATGTCGTCGTCCCAAGGGATAAAGCCCTGGTGGCGGATGGTGCCTAAGACTGAGCCCCCGCTCAGGGTGTAGGTCAGGTCATACTTTTCGCAGACCCGCATGAAGTCGCCCAGCATCCCCAAGAGGGTTGCCTTCAGCTTTTTCAGATCTTCGCCTTCAACGTAAACCACCTTGTCGCTGCCCGCAAAAACCGTCTTTTGGGCCGCAAAGCCGTCCTTAGTTCCTAACTTGCTCATTTAAGAATCGATCTCTCCTTAAAATTCTTCCTTCACTGCGTCCAGCGCTGCCCGAATTACCTGGTCCATGTTGTAGTACTTGTATTGGCCAAGCCGGCCGCCGAAGATCACCTTGGCGTCTTCCTTAGCAGCTAAGTCCTTGTATTGGGCGTAGAGGGCGTTGTTCTTGTCGTTGTTGACTGGGTAGTATGGTTCATCGCCCTTTTTCCAGTTGGCTGGGTATTCGCGGGTAATGACGGACTTGTCAGGGTCGCCCTTGCCAAATTCGAAGTGCTTGTGTTCGATCACGCGTGTATAAGGCGTTTCGGCATCAGTGTAGTTGATAACCGCATTGCCTTGGTAATTGCCCACGTTCACTTCTTCAGTTTCAAAGCGCAGTGACCGGTATTCCAGTTCACCTAGCTTGTAATCAAAGAATTCGTCGATTGGACCGGTGTAAACCACCTTGTCGAAGTCCTTGAGGTATTCGTTCTTCTTGTCAAAAAAGTTGGTGTTGGTTTCAACGGTGATCTTGTCGCTTTTCAGCATGTTTGCAACCAATTTGGTGTAGCCGCCCTTTGGGATGCCTTGGTAGTCATCGTTGAAGTAGTTGTTGTCGTAGATAAGCCGTACAGGTACCCGCTTAATGATGAAGGCTGGCAGTTCCGTCGCCTTTCTCCCCCACTGCTTTTCGGTGTAGCCCTTGATCAATTTTTCGTAGATGTCCCGGCCGATCAGAGAAATAGCTTGTTCTTCCAGGTTTTGAGGTTCCTTGCCCGCCATTTCGGCCCGCTGCTCATTGATCTTGTCTAGAGCTTCTTGAGGAGTCCGGATGCCCCACATTTGGGCAAAAGTGTTCATGTTAAAAGGCAGGTTGTACATGTGGCCCTTGTAGTTGGCCACAGGGCTGTTAGTGTACCGGTTGAATTCCGCAAACTGCTGCACGTATTCCCAAACTTCCTTGTCAGAGGTGTGGAAAATGTGGGCACCATACTGGTGGACTTGGATCCCGTCGATTTCCTTAGTGTAGATGTTGCCGGCAATGTGATCGCGCTTATCGATCACCGTGACTTCATGGCCGCGCTTAACAGCTTCGTGGGCAAAAACGGCACCAAACAGGCCTGCACCAACGACTAAATACTTACTCATCTGCTTCTTCTCCTTATTTTGCTTTTTCTCTTTATTTTTTGCTCTTGTTTTTGTTTGATATCTTTATTCGCTAAAAGTGGGTTTGCTTCTTGCCGATGCCCAGCTTGCGCTTGATCAAGTTGAAGCCCTTCTTAATTACAGCTTCCCCGCCGATCTGCCCCCAAGGCATTTCGATAAAGCGCTGCTTGGTGGTGTAAAGCCAGATATCCATCAAACGCTCAGAGATGTAGCCATAAACCCGCTGATCCTGCTTGGAGTAGCCAGAAATGTCGATCTGGCCTTCCAGTTTTTCTAAGACGTCAAAAACGAAGCTGCAGTATGAGTCAAAGGCATCCTTTTTCATCACGAACATGTTGAACATGTGAGCACTGCGCCGCTTCATCATCATGTCAAAGGCTGGCAGGTAGTCTGGGTAGTCCTTGGCCAGGATTTCCCGGGTCTTGTCGATCGGTTCACTTGGGTGGGCGTGAACGTAGTGGTCATAGTTGCTCTCGATGTAGTAATGCCGCTTTTTCGGCACGATCACGTCGTAATCTTGCAAAAAGTGGGCGTAATCAGCTTCTGTCGCTACGTTCTCCAAAGTGTAGGGCTTTTTCACATAAAAATAGCGTCGATAGTGGACCAGGCCCACTGCATCAACGTCTTTAAGGTTCTTCCATGCCCAGTAGACACCGGTCAATTCTGAATAGTAAGGATTCTTAGCTGAGATGTTGTCCCCTTCGTCATCTCTTTGGTAGGGGATGCCATCACGGTAGTTTTTCACGGCACCAACTAGGACCGGCAGGTAGACTGGGTCCTTTGGCATGGGAAATTCTTTGTGGGCAGCTACTAAAACTTTAATCTTCATCTTTGCCACTTTAGTAGGCTCCTTCACTCTTAAAAATGCTTGCGATCGTCTTAAAGAAAATCTTCACGTCGTAGGCAAAAGAAATATTGTCGATATATTCCAGCTCAACGTCGCAGCGCTCAGGGTAACCGATGTTGCTGCGGCCGGTAGCTTGCCACAAGCCCATGGCGCCAGGCCGTACTGACAAGAACTTTGCCTTGCGGTCGCCGTATTCTTCCAGTTCTTTTTCAACAACGGGGCGCGGACCAATGATGCTCATGTCGCCCTTTAAGATATTCAAAAATTGGGGCAATTCATCGACAGAAGTCCGCCGCATCCAACGGCCAATCGGGGTAATGCGAGGATCTTCTTCCGCCAAGAGCTTGTAGTCATTTGCGACATACTTTTGGTAGAGCTCAGGATCGCTCTTCAGGATTTCTTCGGCATTCATCTTCATTGACCGAAACTTGTACATTTTAAAAGGCTTGCCGCCCTTGCCAATTCTAGTTTGAGCAAAGAAAGCCGTGCCGCCATCGCGGCTTTTAATGATAATCGCCAAGATCAAAAATAGTGGAGAAAAGACGATTAGGGCTAGCAAACTGCCTAAAATATCCAAAAATCTTTTAACGTACTTATAAAAGCCTAAATTCTTTTCTTCGACTAACTTGTTTTCACTCGTCATCTAACCAACAACCTATTTTCCGTATTTATGATTCTCTATTGCTTGCCTAGCATTTTTTCACTATCACTCGTTTTTGCCTTAATTCACGAGGTACTATTCAAGCCATTATACTTGACAAGTATATCATTTTTTAGCTAAAGATAACAATCCTGGCCAAAAGTTGTTTGGCAATAAAAAAGCTGGACTTAACGTCCAGCCTTTAAATCTTAGCTAACTTTCTTAGTTTTCAGACCCATGGCCTTTCTGATCAAGTTGCTGATTCTTTGCCGTTCAGCAGTTGAGATCTTTTGGTATGACACGCCATCTTGCATGTAGCCAGTCCCGTGAGTGTAGTCAGTCGTCAAGTTCTTGGTAGCTGACGTGTAACTAGTTGCCAAACTCTTCAAGTCAGAGAAGTCCATGTCAGTTTGGACGTTCTTAGACAGGGAATTGATGAAGCTGGCGTTCAGCAAGCTAGTTGAGCTTTCAGCCTTCTTCAAGAGGGCCTTCAAGACTTGACGTTGACGCTTTTGCCGGCCGTAGTCGCCTTGAGGGTCATCGTAACGCATTCTGGAGTAAGCCAGTGCCTTAGCCCCGTCCATGTGGGTGGTTTCACCCTTGGTGAAGGTGTAGCCTTCGTAGCTAAAGGACAGAACCGGCGCAACATCAACCCCGCCAACCTTGTCAACGATGGTCTTCAAGCCGCCCATATTGATCAAGACATAAGCGTTGATTGGGATATTGAAGTAGTTCTTCAAAACTTTGGCTAATTCCTTGGCATCGCCATAGGCATAAGCTGCGTTCAGCTTCGATGGTGAATGTTCTGGATAGTCAGGCAGGTTGACCTGCATGTCTCTTTCAAAGCTGACCAAGGTCGTCTTCTTGGTCTTTGGGTTCAAGACCGCCACCATAATGGAGTCCGTCCGGCCCTTATAAGTTCTGCCCAAAGCCCCGGTGTCAGTCCCCATCAAAAGAATGGCAATCGGCTTAGAATTGCTCAAGACAGAACTCTTACTACCGTTTTCGGCATCAGACAAGCCACCTGACCGGTAAGCGGTATTAGCGGCGTTTTTTATATTATTGTATTCATAAGCTGCAAAGCCACCGATGCCAATCACGATGACTGCAATAACTGCCCAGAAAATCCGCCAAAACTTATTCTTTTTCTTCCGCTTGCCTACCCTGGTATTCAGATTTGTGTTATTATTCACAGTTTTCACCTGTATCCTATCTTTCAAAGTCAATACCTCAATTATAAAGGAGATCAAGCATTATGTCTCTTACTAGGTAAATTTTTAGCTTTTTTTAAAGAAAGAAACAAAAAATCTCGCATAAATGCGAGATTTTTCGAATTAACTCTAACTAAAAGTTAGCTGCCTTGACGTACTTAGCATTTGCTACAGCGTAGTACTTCTTGCCCTTAAAGACAACTACTGAACCGTAGGTAACTTTCTTAGTCCCCTTCTTCAGAGCCTTCTTTGCATGAACCAGCTTCTTGCCCTTCTTGGTGTAGATATAAGCGTTCTTCTTAAGGGTTCTCTTCTTGCCAACAGTAGCATTGCCGGCCTTGATGTACTTGCCATTAGTCAGCTTGTAGTACAGCTTGCCCTTAACGACGCGAACTCCGGTTGCCTTGAGGAATTTGCCCTTCTTGTAGGTCTTGGCCTTGGTCTTCTTGCCCTTGGCAGTGTAAAGTGCAGAGTTGGTCTTCAGGCGCAGGTATTCGCTAACCTTTTGGTAGCTGATCTTGGCACCAGTCTTCTTGTCAAAAATGTACCACTTGCCGCTGATCTTGCGCAGGCCGTAAACCATCCGGCCGGTCTTGGTGTCGTAGTAGACAGTCTTCTTTTGACTAGCAATGTACTTGAAGCCAGTTTGCATGACGCCGGTCTTCTTGTCAAAGAGGTACCAGTGACCGCTAATCTTGGCTTGACCGTAGTATCTTGCACCAGTTACTGGGTTAAAGTAGTAGGTCTTGCCACTAATCTTGTGGAAGCCGTAAAGCATTTGGCCAGTTGCTGGATCATAGTAAACGGTCTTCTTTTGACTAGCAATATATTGGAAACCGGTCAGCATTGCACCGGTCTTCTTGTCGAAGTAGTACCACTTGCCGTTCATCTTAACTTGGCCGTAAACCTTGGCACCAGTTACTGCGTTAAAGCAATAAGTCTTGCCATCGATCTTTTGGAGACCGTAGAGCATTTGACCAGTTGCTGGATCGTAGTATACGGTCTTCTTTTGGCTATCAATGTATTGGAAGCCGGTCAACATTGCACCGGTAGTCTTGTCGAAGTAGTACCAGTGACCGTCGATCTTGATTTGGCCGTAAACTTCTGCACCGGTGGTTGGGTCAAAGTAGTAAGTCTTGTCACCAATCTTTTGCAGGCCGTAAAGCATTTGGCCGGTGGTTGCATCATAGTAATAAGTCTTGTCGCCAATCTTTTGGAAGCCAGTTTGCATTACAGCGTTTGCGTCAAAGTAGTATGATTGGCCATCAATCTTAACTTGACCATAAACTCTAGCACCAGTGGTTGGGTCCAGGTAGTAAGTCTTGCCATCAATCTTTTGGAAGCCGTAAAGCATATGACCAGTTGCTGGATCATAGTAGTAAGTTTGATCCTTAGCAGGAACATATTGGAAGCCAGTTTGCATATGGATTGAGCCATCAGCACCAGTATCCTTGTAGAGGTAGTTGTAACCCTTAATCTTCACTTGATAGATGTAGCTGTCAGTTGAAGCCTTAGCTTCTTTGACTGAAGTAGCAGTAAATTCTGGCTTTGCGCTGCCTTCGTTCCAGTCCCAAACGCCTTGGTCAGTGGTTGATTCAGCCAAAACCTTGGATTTGTTGCCATCGATCAGGACTAAGAAGCTTGGCCCAAGGGTTGCATCCTTATCCTTGCCAGCCATTTCTGCCCGGTTGCTCATGTAAGCATTGACTAAGACAACGTGGTTGACGAAGTAGTCCTTGTCATAAGTTACGCCGCCAACTGTGATCTTATCGCTCTTTAAGTTCTTAGGGTTAATCTTAACAACATAGTATGAATAAGTTGCCGTCCGCCAAGTTGATGGTACTGAAGCACCCAAGACTAAGCCGTCACCGTTAAGTGGAACATAACCGCCATCAACCCGATCAGAAACAAAACCAAGCATCGCAACGTTGTCACCGATTGTGGTATTAGCTTTTACTACTAAGTCGGTATCAGCAGCCCGGGTTAAACGACCGTCAGTAAACAGGTAGTACTTGCCATTCAACTTGATCAAGTCAGGACGTTCAATTTCATCCCCTGACAAGATCGTCTTAACTAGTGGCTTGTACAATTCTTGCTTGCCAGTTGCATCAACGGCAATCTTTGGATTCTTAGGATCTGACATGTCCAACTTCAAGAAGCCGATTGCGCCGTTAGCAACCTTAGCCTTAGTTGACATAGTATCGTCGTTAACCAGCTTGAAGAATTCGCTGAGGTTGTATGATGCATTGCCGCCGTATCTGCCCCATTCATACATGTTTTCGCCATCGGCTGGGTCATCCCCATTGTTGCCAGTAGCCGTTT
Organism: Lactobacillus sp.; assembly: GCF_051893255.1. Classification (GTDB taxonomy): domain Bacteria; phylum Bacillota; class Bacilli; order Lactobacillales; family Lactobacillaceae; genus Lactobacillus. The sequence goes on from NZ_JBJFHB010000064.1 coordinate 87,693, forward strand.
CAAAGGCCAGGTAGTAAGTACCATCGCTATCTTTAAAGACGTGAGCATCTCTTAATTGTGGGTTGTCAGATGAACGATCTGAGCCATTCTTCCATTGGTCATAGTTTTGGTAGACCGTACCGTCACCAGTGAAGAGAATCTTGTTATTTTCAACCCGGTTGATGGAAACAGAATTATTGTCGTGGTTTAAGTAAATCGTTGCCGTAGCAATCTTTTGGTTATTGTCTTCTTCCCAGTGCACGTCAGCGTAGAACAATTGAATTGAGCCATCGCTGTTGAGCATGGCTGAGCCAGACCATTGACCGGTTGATGGATCATTGCTGTAGCCAAAGATTGAGCCAGCAACCTTCCAATTAGCGAAGTTGTTGTCGCCATACTTGTTGTAAAGCAGGTACAAGTGACTGTCGCTCTTGTGCGGAATCCCCATCATGGCCACTACTAATTGGTAGCCATTCCAGTTTTCCACATAGCCGCTCTCAGGATCTTGAACTGGCCAAGAGTCCCAAATTTCCATCTTGGCGTTTTCACCAGTTTCAGCATCCTTGACGCTAGCCAAGCCTGGCATGTTTTCGATCTTGTCGCCCTTCATCAAAGGAATTTGGGAGCTAGCTTCGCGGTTAACGATCTTGCTAGTGATGGAGTCATAGTCCTTCATCGTGTATTCACTGTCTTCGGTCTTGGTCAAGGTCATCTTGTTCAAGGCAGTGATTTCCTTGTCAGTCAGCTTGTCTAATTCAACGCTGCTGCCTTCGCGAATGGCTGCTGATAAAATCTTCTTAGCAGTATCGTTTAACTTGGCAAAGTTGTCCTTAGCAGTTTGATTGGTCAGCTTGCCATAAATGGCTGAGCCTTCACCAATGTTTTCGTTAGAAACGTCTTCACTGACATTTGACTTAGTATATTGAGTAGTTTCGCCACTAGTTACTTGACCAGTCGTTGAGCCAGAATTGGTTTGGCTGCCACTAGTCGTGCCGGTAGTACTACTAGTACTCGTACCAGCAGTACTTGAACTGGTAGCTGAGCCAGTATTGGTATTAGTCGTCGTACCAGTTGAATTCTTGGTTGTATCAGTACTAGTGTTAGTTGTTGAGCCAGTGCTGGTATTGCTGGTTGACTTGCTGCCTGATTCACTAGTTGAACTAGATGGCGTATTAGTAGATACGCTGCCGGTAGTCGTGGTACCAGTACTTGCTGATGATTGAGTATTACCGGTAGTTGACGTCGTATCCGTCTTGCCAGCAGTCGAAGTCGTACTGCTCGTAGATGATGTGCTAGTCGTACTTTCGCTAGTAGTCGAGTGATCGGTTGACACCATCGCATTAGCGGTATTGTTGCCTGAATCTGACCCGGTATTAGTCGTATCAGCCTTAACGGTTTGGGCCTTGCCCGCGCCAGCCAGTAAGCCTAAGGCAACCGCAGAAACCATCAAATAATCTTTGCCGAAAAGAACATGTTTTTCTTTTTTCCCATACTATGCTTCCTTAAACAAACGATTCTTAACACAATTGACAACAAGCAAGCTTGTTTTTTGGTCAAAATCAATAAAATTCAGCTTGCATACACCTCTATTCTACAATATTTCTTCTCATTTTATTAAAAAATATGCTGTGTACTTTAATTAGATTTAAGTTATACTTTGGCTAAATGTAAGCAAA
>NZ_JBJFHB010000065.1:0-88456 GCF_051893255.1 Lactobacillus sp.
AGTGTTGAACGACTACTCCGTCGAGTAATCATCCAACACTAGATTAGTATGTTTTATCTTTTATTGTTTAATTGTCTTTATTCTTCATCCAGCCGGTCTTGGATCCAGTCCTTGACCTTTTCCACGTTCAGCTTGGTTTCTGAAGAAAATGGAATGAAGGAAACATTGTCCTTGTTCATGTCCAAGTGCTTGCGGAAGGTCGCCTCTGTCTTATTGAAGGCGTTCTTCTTGATCTTGTCCATCTTGGTGGCCACCACCAGGATTGGCAAGTCCAGGTATTGGGCATAGTCATACATGGCAATGTCATCAGCCGTTGGCTCATGGCGGCCATCAATCAAGAGGATCAAGCCCTTGAGATAGGCCCGGGTTTCCAGGTAGTCCTGGATCATTTCCCCAAACTCTTCTCGCTGCTTCTTCGACACCTTGGCATAGCCATAGCCAGGAACGTCAACCAGGTAAAAGTCATCATTGACCCGGTAAAAGTTCAAGGTTTGGGTCTTACCCGGTGAAGACGAGGTTCTTGCCAGATTCTTTCTTTGCAAGATCGTGTTGATCAGGCTAGACTTGCCCACGTTGGAGCGGCCAGCCAGAGCAATTTCGTCTAGGCCATCTTGAGGGTATTGACTCGCCTTGACGGCGCTAACGGCAAAGTCTGATTGCTTAATGATCATCGGCGGCACTTTCCTCTAATTCTTGACGAATTACCTTAGGCTGACCTGTACCATCAATGGTCTCCTTGGTAATGATGACCTTTTCAATGTCGTCTTCACTAGGAGTCCGGTACATGATGTCCATCATGGCATTTTCAATGATGGTCCGCAGGCCTCTAGCACCCATCTTGCGTTCGATAGCCAGGTCAGCAATTTCCTTGACCGCAGCTGGTTCAAATTCCAGGTCAACGCCGTCTAATGACAAAAGCTTCTTGTATTGCTTAATCAGAGCGTTCTTTGGCTCAGTCAAGATTCTGACTAAGTCGTCGCTGTCCAGCTTGTCCAAAGTGGTGATGATCGGAATCCGGCCGATAAATTCTGGAATCAGTCCGAACTTAACCAGGTCACCGGTTGTCAGGAAGTGGTTCCAGTTGTCATCGTCCACCTTGCCTGATTCTTGTTCTGCACCAAAGCCGATGGTCTTCTTGCCTAAGCGGTTCTTAACGATTTCTTCGATCCCGTCAAAGGCCCCGCCGACGATGAAGAGGATGTTGGTCGTGTCCATCCGGATCATTTCTTGTTGTGGGTGCTTGCGGCCGCCTTGAGGCGGAATGGAGGCAATGGTGCCTTCCAAGATCTTTAAGAGTGCCTGCTGAACCCCTTCACCGGACACGTCCCGGGTGATAGAGACATTTTCTGACTTCTTGGAAATCTTGTCGATTTCATCGATGTAGATGATCCCTCTTTGAGCCCGTTCCAGGTCGTAGTCAGCATTTTGCAAAAGCTTGAGCAAGATGTTTTCAACGTCTTCACCAACATAGCCGGCTTCCGTCAAGGTCGTGGCATCGGCAATGGCAAAAGGCACGTTCAAGATTCTAGCCAGGGTTTGAGCCAGGTAGGTCTTACCTGAACCGGTTGGCCCGATCAAAGCAATGTTGGATTTCTGTAATTCAGTAGAAGAGTCAACATCCATTTGACTGATCCGCTTGTAGTGGTTGTAGACAGCCACAGATAATACCCGCTTAGCCCGATCTTGGCCAATCACGTATTGGTCAAGTTCTTCTTTGATTTGCATTGGCTTAGGCAATTCGCGGGCTTCTTTTAATGAGTCCAGACGAAGCTCATCATCAATAATTCTCTTGGCAAGTTCGATGTCTTCGTTGCAGATGTAAACGCCGTTGCCAGCGATCATCTTCTTGACTTGGCTGGCTGACTTGCCGCAGAAAGAGCATTTCACTTCTTCTGGATCTGAAAACTTTGTAGCCATTAATTTCCTCCTATTTTTGCTAAGTTCTAGATTAGCATAAATACTGCCAATATGGGCGAAATTAGCTTTGAATTAGTGGACTTTTTTTGAAAAAAATAACCCCCGAACAGGGCAGTGCCATATCGGGAGTTATTTGGAATCAGGACGATTAGTCTTCGCTGTTTTCGTCTTCTGAGTCTTCAAGCTTAGCCTTAGCTACTTGCTTAGCAGTGTCAGTAATGAGGTCCATTGCCTTACGTACGTTGATGTCATGGGCCAGCATTTCGTCACTCAAAGCGTTGCGAACAGCCTTTTCGCTCATGTTGTAAGTATCTGCCAAGTCCTTGATTTCAGCGTCAACTTCTTCCTTGCTTGCTTCGAAGCCTTCCTTGGCAACGATCGCTTCAAGTACCAAGTTAGTCTTAACGCGTTCTGCAGCGTTAGCTGACAATTGCTTGCGCAATTGATCTTCAGTAGTGTTAGTCAACTTGAAGTAAGTTTGTGGGTCGATCCCTTGACGTTGCATGTCGCCCAAGTATTGGTTCAGTTGGTTGTCAACGTCTTCTTGGATCATCACGTCAGGAATTTCTTCAACAGTTGCGTTCTTAACAGCAGTTGAGATTGCAGCTTCTTGGATAGCAGCCTTAGCAGCTTCTTCCTTTTCGCTCTTCAAGTCAGCCTTGATCTTTTCCTTCAATTCGTCAAGGGTTTCAACAGAGTCGTCTACGTCCTTAGCAAATTCGTCGTCAAGTTCTGGCAATTGCTTTGACTTAACTTCGTGGATCTTAGTAGCAAAGTGAGCTTCCTTGCCTGCCAAGTCCTTTGCGCCGTAGTCTTCTGGGAAGGTTACAACGACGTCAACGTCTTCGCCAGCTTCGTGACCTACCAATTGGTCTTCAAAGCCTGGGATGAAAGTGTTTGAGCCAAGTTCCAGTGAGTAGTTTTGAGCTGAGCCGCCGTCGAATTCAACGCCGTCAACAGTACCTACGTAGTCGATAGTTACAGTGTCGCCGTTTTCAGCCTTGCCGTTCTTCAAAACCATTTCAGCGTTTTGTTCTTGACGCTTAGCAAGTTCAGCGTCGATGTCCTTTTGGTAAACGCGAGTGTTTTGCTTTGGTACTTCGATTTCCTTGTATTGGCCAAGTTCAACTTCTGGTTCAACAGTTACAACTGCCTTCATTTCCCAGTCCTTGCCCTTGTCCATGGATACAGGAACGATTTGTGGTTGGCCAACAGCCTTGATGCCAGTTTCCTTAACAGCAGCGGTGTAAGCAGCTGGCAAAGCGATGTTCAAAGCGTCTTCGTAAAGTGCTTCTTCACCGTAGTATTGGTTAAAGATCACCCGTGATACGTGACCCTTACGGAAGCCAGGTACACGCAAGCTCTTCTTTACACGGTTAAATGCTTGGTCAAGACTCTTCTTGACTTCGTCTTGAGAAATTTCGAAAGAAAGTTCACCAGTAGTCTTACCGGTAGTTTTCCAGTTTGCAGACATTAATAAAATACCTCCAATGTCTATTTTGAGTTTGAGTTGCTACTCTGCATACTTAAATATCTTACCTTAAAGATGGGCAAAAAACAATCATCAGGCCCCATAAAATAAGGATTTTTTCAATAAAAAAAGGCGCCCTTCATAGAAGGAGCACCTTTTCTACTTGTTAGAACTAAAATTCAGAACTAAATTAGTCGTCGATTTCAGTAACAGTACCGGCACCAACAGTTCTACCACCTTCACGGATAGTGAACTTAGTACCAACTTCGATAGCGGCTGGCTTGATCAAAGTAACTGAGAATTCAGTGTTGTCACCAGGCATAACCATTTCAGTACCTTCTGGCAATTCGATTTCACCAGTGATGTCAGTGGTGTGGAAGTAGAATTGTGGACGGTAGTCTGAGAAGAATGGAGTGTGACGGCCACCTTCGTCCTTGCTCAAGATGTAGACTTGACCCTTGAAAGTTTCGTGAGTCTTGATTGAGCCTGGAGCTGCCAAAACTTGACCACGAACGATTTGGTCACGGTCGATACCACGAAGCAATACACCAACGTTGTCGCCGGCTTCACCAAGGTCAAGAGTCTTGTGGAACATTTCCAAACCAGTTACAACTGAGCTCAAAACCTTTTCTACCAAACCAACGATTTCAACGCTGTCGCCAACCTTAACAGTACCACGGTCGATACGGCCTGAAGCAACAGTACCACGACCAGTGATAGTGAAGACGTCTTCAACTGGCATCAAGAATGGCTTGTCAGTTTCACGTTCTGGAGTTGGGATGTATTCGTCAACAACGTCCATCAGTTCTTCGATCTTCTTTTGAGCTTCTTCGTCGCCTTCAAGAGCCTTAAGAGCTGAACCACGAACTACAGGAACATCGTCACCTGGGTAACCGTATTCTGAAAGCAAGTCTCTTACTTCCATTTCAACAAGGTCGATCAATTCTGGGTCGTCAACCAAGTCGCACTTGTTCAAGAATACTACGATGTAGTTAACACCAACCTGACGAGCCAACAAAATGTGTTCACGAGTTTGTGGCATAGGACCGTCAGTTGCGGCAACAACCAAGATAGCACCGTCCATTTGGGCAGCACCGGTGATCATGTTCTTGATGTAGTCGGCGTGGCCTGGGGCGTCCATGTGGGCGTAGTGGCGCTTTTCAGTTTCGTATTCAACGTGGGCAGTGTTGATAGTGATACCACGTTCCTTTTCTTCTGGAGCTGCGTCGATTTGTGAGTAATCTTCAGCTTGTGCCAAACCCTTCTTAGCCAACACAGTAGTGATAGCTGCGGTTAAAGTAGTCTTACCGTGGTCAACGTGGCCAATAGTACCAATGTTAACGTGTGGCTTAGTTCTAACGTAATGTTCTTTTTCTGCCATTAAAATGACCCTCCTGAAATTTTACAAGAAGTCCGTTGAGACAAAACTAACGGATGATTCTCTGTTGAATATTGTACTACTTTCCTAAGAAGTACGCTAGTATCTAAGCGCATCTTCTTGAAAATATCCAAAAATGATTATACTAAAAGTTGCCGAAAAGTAAAGACTTTTGCTTCAAGATTAACCAGCATTTTTCGAATAAATTTTTTCCAGCAGTTTTTGGTAGGAATATGCCGGCTTTTTCTGTAAAAAATCAAGCAAATCCTTGGCAAAGGCATCGGGATTTGAGATAAAAACTTTTTGACAAGGATAAAGACTCCCAAGAGCAAAATTTGCTTCTGCTAGGTAAAGGGGCAGTTCACTTGGCCGGTTATGAAACTTGCCAGCGATCGCAGTGATAACCTCTTTATAAACCGTATCCTGGTTGAGCAGCGGCACCTCTTTAGGAACAAAGGCGTGATTTTGCCCCAAGATGGTAACCGTAAACTGCTCTTCGCTCCCCAGTTTTACCAGATCTTCAGTCAAAGCAACCTTGACGGTTGAGTCTGCTAAAGGATCGATCAAGACGCTTTGGACAAAAGCCAGGTATGTCGGCAGATCCAGCTTAAAGAGCTCTTGATACTGGCTTAAGGTGACCGCATTGCTAGAGCGAAATTGCTGCATGATCGCCTTTTGCTCAGTTGGCTTGGCCGGCTCCACCAAAAAATCCAATTCACCTTGGGTCAAATTCCTCACTTGCAGGGCTTCAATCAGATAATGGTTGGCAGCTAAAACTTTTTCATATTCATCTAAAACCTGCTCGATAGAAAAAAGATCAGGCACCGCCTTGATGACGGCATATGCCTGATCTTCTTGGCTGCTTTGCCGGTAAAGCTTAGAAAGCTCCAAGGCAATCTGGGTGTCAAAGCCCATTCTCAAGGCTTCTTCCAGGCTGTCGATTGCCTTTTGCTTTTGTCCTTTTTGGGCAAAGTCCTTGGCCAGTTCTAGCAGGTTGTCCTGACTGCGGTTAGTCATTCTTTACCTTGCTTTCACTTTTACTTGCTTTTGCATTATTTGCATTTTTACTGTTTGACTTCTTAGCAGCATTTGCTGGCTTTTTGCCGGCAGGCTTCTTCTTGCCGTTAGTCTTCCCCTTAGGTGCTGACCTCTTGGCAGGATTCTTAGCAGTCGTCTTGCTTTGCCGCTTACGCTTATTTGGCGCCTTCTTTGCGTCTTGCGTGCCCTTGCCGTCTGCTTGGTCCTCAGCCCGCTTTTGCATCGCCCGGTGGCGGTTTTGGTTGACTTCCATGACCACTGGCAAGACCACTGGGTGGCGGTTAGTCTGCTTGTAGAGGAACTTCTCTAGGCTAGAGCGCATGTCCTGCTTTAATTCAGTCCAGTCAAACTTCTTGTGTTCGAAGTTGGCTTGAATGGAATTCTTGATGACTTCAATAGCGTCATTCATCAGCTGGTGGTTGGCCTTGATGTAGACAAAGCCCCGGCTGGTTACTTGCGGTTCAGCAATGATCTTCTTTTTCTTGCGGTCAATCGTCACTACAGCGATAAAAATCCCGTCATCTGACAAGACTTCCCGATCACGAAGAACGATGTTGCCGACATCGCCCACGCCTGAGCCATCGATCATGGTGTCTTCACCAGGAACGGCATCCGTCTTAAAGAAGCTGCCGCGCTTAGCATCATATGCCAGGCAGTCGCCATTTTGGGTAATGAAGACGTCGTCTGGGTCCATGCCCGCTTCTACAGCCAGATTCTTAACAGCTTCAAGCAAGCGGTAGTCACCGATCACTGGGATCAAAATCCGCGGCTTCAAAAGGTCAACCAAAGTTTGGATGTCCCGACCAGTAGCGTGGCCGCTCGTGTGCATGTTCCGGCCTAGTTCAACTACCGTACCGCCAGCCCGGTAAACCATGTCGCTGGTTACGGCAACCGTCGTTTCGACTGAGTGGGATGGGGTCGTCGCGATAAAGACCAAGTCCCCTTCGTGGATCCGGATCATCCGGTGGCGGTTGTTGGCCATTTTTTGCAAGGATTGGAGCGGTTCACCCATCCGGCCTGTTTCAAGGATAACGGTCTGCTTGTCAGGCATGTCCTTCAGCTCTTTAAACTTCATCAAGAGGCCATCTGGCACTTCCAAATAGCCTAATTTCATGGCCGTATGAACGATCTTGTTCACATCCCGGCCAGTCAACAGCACCCGGCGGCCAGTTGCTGCGGCAGCGTTAATTACCTGTTGCACCCGGTTCAGGTTGGAAGCCTTGCCGGCAACGATGATCCGGCCTTTAGCATTGCGGAAAACGTCAGTAATGTAGTTTCCAACCTCGTTTTCGCTAGCGTTCGGGAAGTGAGCTTCGGCGTTTGAAGAGTCGCTCAAGAGGGCTAAAACGCCGCCTTCAGCAATCTCTGCCAAGCGGGTCATATCGGTCCGGTAGGCTGGGCTAGCAGATGGGTCAAACTTAAAATCACCCGTGTAAACGATCTGCCCTTGCGGAGCGTGGATGACGATCCCTAATGAGTCAGGCACGGAGTGAGTCGTGTGGAAGAAAGAGATGCTGGCATTCTTAAAGTCGATTTCGGTGTCGGCATCGATCACGTTAAAGAGGCGATTATTCCGCTTCTTGTTTTCTCTTTGGACGTCGATCTTAGCCAGTTCAATGGTCAATTTTGACCCAAAAACAGGAATGTCCCACTTGCGCAGGATGTATGGCAAAGCACCGATGGAGTCAGCGTGGCCGTGAGTTAGGAAAATCCCGGCAACTTTATCGCCATATTGTTCAAAAAATTCCATATCTGGAATGACCACGTCAATCCCGAATAATGAGCTGTCTGGGTACTTGAGCCCAGCATCTAAAACGTAAATTTCATCGTTGACTTGAACGGCAAACATGTCCTTGCCTTGTTCGCGGACGCCGCTCAAGATCATGATTTTTAACTGATCTGACATAGATTCCTCCTTTTCGTTTACTAAATCAAATAATATTTAATTGTTTATTTTCTATGGATCTGATGATCACAACGTTTTAAATCCTTTTAATTCTATCATAAAGTAACGAGGCTTGATAGTCGATAAGCTTAGAAGAAAAAGAAAAAGGCTTGGAGAATATTCTCCAAGCCCTGAAAGTCTTTATTAGATTAACGACGCAGACCAAGACGAGCGATCAATGCACGGTAGCGTTCCAAGTCGTTTTCTTGCAAGTAACGAAGCAAGTTACGACGGTGACCGATCTTCTTCAGCAAACCAACGTATGAGTGGTGGTCGTGTGAGTGTTCACGCATGTGTTCAGTCAAGTTGTTGATGTCTTCAGTCAAAACTGCAACTTGAACTTCTACTGAACCAGTGTCACCTTCGTGAGTTGCGTATTCCTTGATGATTTCGTTCTTTCTTTCTTTTGAAACTGCCATTTTAAAAGCACCTTTCTATAAATAATTGCCTCAAACAGCGTAAACCGCTAGGTGGAGCGAGTGAACAACGTTTGAGGTTCACATAACATATATAATCATACAGGATTTTTTTGAAAAAGCAAGTAAAATTTTGCTTGCATCTAGGCCAATCATTCAGTATAATAATTGAGTGAATTTTAATCAGTTATTGGAGGTGAACCTAATGCCACAAATCAAATCTGCTATCAAGCGTGTTAAGACTCAAGCTGCTGCTAACGAACGCAACGCTGCTCAACTCAGCACGATGAGAACTGCTGTTAAGAAGTTCAAGGCTGCTCAAGCAGCTGGTGCGGACAACGCCTCCGAATTACACGTAGCTGCTGTTCGTGAATTGGACAAGGCCGCTTCAAAGGGCTTGATCCACAAGAACAAGGCTAACCGTGACAAGAGTCGTTTGGCTAAGCTTGCTAAGTAATTAAATTAGCAATCAAAAGGCGAGAAACAATGTTTCTCGCCTTTTTTATTTTCTCTTATTAATCTCATAACTAATTTCTTCAGATTAACAATTCAGCAAAAAAAGCTCTAAAAAGCGCTCATCCCGGTATGTCCCGTTCTTGTAGCCATAATCCAGCTGGATCAGTTTGCCCAGCATTTGCTGCAATTTTTCCAGCTTAATGGAATTTTTCAGTGCTAGCTTGACCCGGTAAGGGTGGGCACTGAGTTCTTGGGCAATATCTTTTTCACTCCGCCTTCTTTTAGCCAAAGTCTTGACGCAGAGCAAAAATTCCACCTGGTTGATAAAGACAGCCAAAATCTGAACAGGATAGCTCCCCTCCCTGATTTGACCATTTAGTCGCTCAATCGCTTCTGGGTAGTTGCCCTTTAAGGCCGTCTCCAAAATGGCAAAAACATTCTGGGCAAGACTGCGGTCCACATTGCGGTCGACTAGGTCCCGGCTAAAGTCCTTATCCGGGCTGATCATCTTCAGCTTCAGATAGTTGCTAAGGGCCGTATCAAGCACCTGGTCGCTCCGCTCCATCAAGAGCGTGAAGGCATCTGGATAAAACTGGTAGCCTTCGGCCTTCACCAATTTTCTCATAAAACGGTCGCTGTCATAGCTCTTGACTTCAGCAGTAACCGTATTAAACTTCTTTTCTGCCAGCTTGGTGATCTTCTTGCGCCGGTCCAGCTTTTCATAGCTGGCCACCATAACAACTACATCGTCTAGCTGATCCAAGTGGTCAAAAATTTCCTGCAGCTGTTCTAGCTGCTTTTTTATTTTGGCCTGGTTCTTCTTGGGAATCGCCTTCCCCGTCAAAAAGTAGGGATTTTTCACCAGAACCAGCTTGCTCTGGCTAAAGAGACTGGCTTCAGTTAGGTCCGCAATTAAGTCATCCAAAGAATCCGTTTCGCAGTCCACCGTCACCTTTTCCAGGTCATTAAAGGCAGCTTGAGCGACATAGCTCCGGACTAAATAATCATTTAAAAAGTCGTCTGCCCCTTGCAAGAGCAAGTTTGGGTTATTGGGCTGACTGTTTGGAAAAAGCGACACTAGATTGGCCATGTTTGCACCTCTTACTTTTTTGTTAGCTATTTAATGATAACACAGCTGCCGCCCCTGCAAAAAGCTGGTAAAGTAGCTCAGCCCAAAACCGTAATGCCAGGTGATCATCCCTGAGTCTTGAGTCGACAGGTAGGGAATCCCTAATTCCTTCAATTTTTCTAGGGTAGCGGGCTTAGGGTGGTGGTAGCGGTTGTTGCGGCCTGCCGAAATAAAGACCAGCTGCGGCTTAATCGTCTCTAAAAATTTCAAAGACGAAGAAGTATCGCTGCCGTGGTGGCCCAGTTTAAAGTAATCGATCCGCAGATCAGGGTGTTCACTGATAATTTTTTCTTCGCCGGCCTGGTCCAAATCCCCGGTAAAGCCCCAGGTCTTGCCAGCCAGGTTGCAAATTAGCGACAAGGAATCCTTGTTTTCGCCTAAGCCAGGTTCTTCTGGGTGGAGGACCTGAAAAGGAATTTTTTCTTTAACGGTCATCCCGGCCTGCAGTTCCACTAGCTGGGTATGATCCACCCGCCCGGCCAGCCTTTGGGCAAAGCTGGGGTTCTGAATGAGGCCAACCCCCATGTAAAGGCGCTTGACCGGCATTTTTTCTAGCAGAGTGCTGAGGTCGCCCACATGGTCAGCGTCCTGGTGGCTGACAAAAACGCCGTCCAAGTGGTCAATCCCCTGAGCCTTGAGCATGGGCAGGGTAATTTGGTTCAGCTGGGCGCGCGTTTTCTTATGACCAAAAGACAGCTTGCCGCCGGTGTCAATCAGGTAGCACTTCCTAAAAATCGGAGTGGTCAGCAAAATACTGTCGCCTTGCCCCACGTCAATGAAGCTGACCTGCCCCATCAGGGGAAAGTGGATGCTGACAAAAAAGAGACTGTAGGCCAAGGCTAAGAATTTTAAGAGCTTGATCCTTTTCCTTTTTTCTTGAGCAAAGAGCAAGGCTAAGACAGTTAGACTTAGCAGCAAGAGCAGCTGCCAGGGCTTGATCTGGCCAAAAATCACCTGCCCCAGCCGCTGCCCAGCGATCCAGTCAATCCCCCATTCGGCTGCTTCTAAGATTTTTTCTAAAAATTGCCAGAGAGCTAAATTGGGAACAAACACTGCCAAAAAGGTCGCCGGCATGACCACAAAATTGAAATACGGCACAACCAGTAAATTGTAAAAAATCGTCGCCACGTTCACCTGGTAAAAGAAATAGAGCAAAAACGGCGTTAACAGCAAATTCAGCCAGGCTGATTGACTTAGCCCCTGTATTTCCTGGGTTAAGACCAGCCCGGCTGCCAAAACATAGGTCAGCATCCCCCCAGTTTGGAGGAGCAGGCGCGGGTTAAAGAACAGCTGCAGGCTAAAGACCAGACCCAAGAGGTCGGCAGACGTGATATTCAGCCCTCTATAGGCTAAAAAGCGCCCCAGGCAATACATCAGGCTGGCCCGGATAAAGCCCGGCTGAAAGCCGCTTAAAAAGACTTCTAAAAGCAAAAAGACACTAGTTACGGCAAAAACTTCGTCTCGCGGGATCAACAGAGTTGACCCGACAGCCGCAAAAACTAAGACGTAAAGGCCCACATGCATCCCCGAGATGCTCAGGATGTGGATGACGCCAAGATCGCGGTAATTGTCCAGATTGCCTTGATTTTCGCTATCGGGGTTTTCCGCCAAGATCAACTCGCTGGCAAAAAAAGCAAGAAGCCGCGGCAGCTTGGCCAAATATTGCTTGATTTGCCAGCGGATGCGGTGCAGACTAATCTGCCAGTTACTCCCAGCCACCAGCACCTGATAATTGGTCACTTTGACCTGGCCGGCCAAGTGCTGACTATAGGCGTAGCGGCGGTAGTCAAATTGGCCCGGGTTAGTCGCTGGCTCTGCCTCTTTGGCTTCGCCCGCAAGTTGAGTCAGGTAAACTGCCTGGCCCTGGGCAAGGGCAGCTTCTAGATCATTTTTAGCAGGACCATACAAGCTGACCTTTTGCCCCTGACAGTGGCCTTTGCCGCTTAACCAATTATCGCTGATTTTGGCTTCATCGGGATAAAGGAGAAGTGCCGTATTTTCCCCTAACTGAAAATTTTTTGCCTGCCGGTCGCAAAGAATGGCGCCGGCCATCAGCAAAATTGCTAAAAAAGCCAAAGCGAAGGCTGCTGGGTATTTGCGCTTGATCAGCCAGGCTAGATAAAGGAGAGTCATAAGGCTCACGATTTTTAAAGTGGCTGCCTGAGCATAGACCAAACCAGATAAACTGACTAAGAGCAAGCCCAGCAAAAAGTAAAAACCGCTCTCTAGACTAGATCGTAAGCTGGTCTTTAATCGCGGCGAAGGTCTTGTCGCCAATTCCCGACACCTCTTTCAGCTCATCGATAGACTTAAAGCCCCCCTTTTCCTGCCGGTAGGCAATGATCTGCTGGGCTTTCTTTTCCCCGATACCGTTTAGCTTTTGCAATTCTGTGGCCGAAGCCGTATTGATGTTGACCTGGCCGCCACTAGCGCCGCTAGCTGAATCTCCACTTGCTGCAGAAGCATCAGCGCTAGTACTAGTGGCCATACTTGCACTGCTAGCAGTAGCAGCACTCGCTGGCACGTTCTTTTCGCCCTTATAGGGGATGTAGATCTTGTCTTGGTCGCGGAGCAGCTGACTCCGGTTAATTGCCTTTAAATCGGCCCGCTTCGTCAACCCGCCGGCACATTCAATCAGGTCTTCCAGCCGCATCCCATTTTTCAGGGTATAAACGCCCTGGTGCTTGACGGCTCCAGAAATATCACAGACCACCTTATTTGAGGAAACTTGCATACTGGACGTCTGGGCATTAGCAGTTGATGACACTCCACTGGCGCTGCTGCCTGACGAAGAAAAGGACGATCCAGCAGAGCCTGACTGCGAGCTAGTCAGCAGGGCTGAATTATCAACCTGTTTTTGATTTGCCTGGTAAAAGTAAAAGCCACCTGCAACCAGGACGATCCCAATCAGGTAGATTTTCTTTTCTAAAAGCCAGTCAACGACTTGACGAAATTTGCTTTCTGTATGGTTTTCTTGATTCATTTTTTTCACCTCACTTATTAGTACACCGAAAATCGAAATTTTCACGAAAAAAGTTGTGGATAAGTCAATTTCATCCGTCTTTCAGAAAGTGTAAATGAAAAAATAAAAGCTCAGACACTTGGTCTGAGCTTTTACTCTCGAATAATATTCTTGAATTATTTTTTATCTTAGCGATTCACCTACTTGTAATGCTTTTGCAAGTAGGTCAAAGCATCATCAAAAGTCGCAACCGGCACGATCTTCATCTTGGTATGGATCTTCTTCGCCGTTCTCTTAGCTACCGCGTAGTTGGTTTGCGACTTCTTGACGCCGGTTTGGTCGGTTGGGGCAAAGAAGACTTCGGCTCCCGCCTTAGAAGCAGAAACCACCTTCTTGTCAACGCCCCCAATGATGCCGACCTTGCCGGTCGCATCAATGGTTCCGGTTCCGGCCACCTTGTGACCATTAGTCAGGTTGGTCTTAGTGAAGTTCTGATAGCAGGCTAAGGAGAACATGAGCCCTGCAGATGGACCGCCGACATCGCCGACGCTAATCGTCGTCTTCGGCGTCACTTCCACCTTAACCCGTTCAACCATGGAGATGCCGATCCCCGGCTTGCCCGTGCCCTTCACTTTAACAATTTTCCCGGTAAAAGTCTTCTGCTTGCCAGACCGCTTAACGGTAATGGTCACCTTCTGGCCGATCTTCTGCTTTTGCAGGTAGGCCATAAAGCCCTTGACCGACTTGAACTTCCGGCCATTGGCCGCCACGATCGTGTCTCCGATCAGCAATTTTTTCTTAAAAGAAGAGCTCTTTTGCACGGCCATGACGTACACGCCCTGGTACTTGAGCTTGGGATGGCGGCCTGCCTTTTTGGCGGCGTAATAGATCGCCGTCTGCTGGCTGGTCTGCATGTACCATTCCTGCAGCTGCTCATATTGCTCAGTCGTCGCGCCTCCCGTCGCCTCTTCTAAGGTCATCCGGTCTTCAAAAGGCTGGGTGAAAGACCAGAGGTAGTCGCCCAAAACGGCGCGCCGCTCGCTAACGGTAACGAAATAGAGGTTCTTCGGCGACTTCACGCCATCAGTTTTTAAGTAGTCGCCTACCACAAAGCTCTCGCCTGGCGCCTCAATCACGTAATTAGTCGGGATCAGGGCGATAATGGCCAAAAGCAAGGCGACGCCCAGGCCGATGAGGGGCTTGCGCCATCTGGAATGCTTTTGCTGATCTTGCTTAGTCTTCGCCATGCAGTTTCTCCTTTAATGCAATAGCGGCTTTTGCCGGCAAAAATTGCGAGATGTCGCCGCCATATTTGGCGATTTCTTTCACCATGCTGGAGGCAATTGCGGCATTTTCCCCGCGGGCTAAAAACAGGGCCGTTGGCAAAGCCGGTTCTAGATGCCGGTTCATTTCCGCAATCTGCTGCTCATAAAGAAAGTCGCTAGTATTGCGGACGCCTCTGACCAACACGCCGGCACCGAGTTCTTTGGCCAGCTTGACCGTCAATTGGTTGGGCCGGGCCAGTACCTCCACATTAGGAAGGTCCCTCACGGCGTCTTGGATCAGCACTACTCGCTCTTGTTCGCTAAATAGAGGCTTTTTACTGGTATTGGTCATCACGACCACCAGCAAGCAATCAAAAACGGCTGCTGCTTGCTCAATCGTGTCTAAATGGCCCAAGGTAATTGGGTCAAAGCTGCCTGGAAATAATGCAATCGTCATCTTATTCTGCCTTTTGATAAAATCTGACCAAGGTCTTGCCCAGATGGTGTTCTTTTAAGAGGTCATAGCCGGAGATCTCTGGCAAATCCGTCTCATCGTCGGTTTCAACGACTATTTTTGCACCGTTATTGAGCAAGTCAAGATTTAGCAAGGCGCCCATGTCCTTCACCATCTGCTGCTTGGCGTATGGCGGGTCTAAAAAGACTAGGTCAAACTTGATGCCTTGATCGGCGTAATACTTTAAAGCAGCCTTGGCTGGCATGTTGGTGACGACGAATTTGTCTTCTTCCTTGGTCAAGGCCACGTTCTTTTTGATGATTTGGCACGCAGCCCGGTTGATGTCGTTTAAGTAGGCTTGGTCATAGCCCCGCGACACGGCTTCAATGCCCAAGGCGCCGCTGCCACCATAGAGGTCTAAGACGGTGCCACCTGAGAAAAATTGGCCAAGAGAATTAAACAAGGATTCCTTCACTTTGTCGCTGGTTGGCCGGGTCTTTTGACTCTTCAGGGTAAACAAGTTGCGCTTAGCGTATTTTCCAGAAATAATTCTCACTTCATCCACCCCTTTTTCTTGCTGTCATCGTTCAAGATCTCTTCCGCTTCTTTGGCCAGGTCCTTGATCTGATCTTCAATTTGCTGGTTGTCCAAATCGATTTGGTCGGCTTCAGAAACCTCAACCTTTTTGACAAAAGTCAGCCTCTCTAATTGCTGCACCGTTTCTTCGACTTTTTCCTGGTCAACATACATGATCAGGTAGTGCATTTTTTTGGAAAAATAAACGATATCGCCAAAGCGGCGGAGCTTAAACTGATCGCTATTGGCATTGCGCAGGTAAACGATCAAGCTCGTTCTCTTTGGCAGATCCAAATCGGCTAATTCCTGATTAATAGTCACTTGCTGCCTCCATTTCTTCTTGCATTCTCAAATATTCTTTGTGTTCTTTCTCTTCCCGGTCAACATTCAAAACTAGGCCGATGGCGGCTGATAAGACCCAAAGAGATGACCCACCATATGAGATAAAGGGCAGGGTCACCCCGGTGATTGGCAAAAGGCCTAAAACCGCCCCGACGTTAAAGAGGGTTTGGAAGAAGATAATTGCCGTCACGCCAAAACAGATTAAAGACGTGTATTGAGATTCGGCTCTAACGCCCTTTTCCATGATCAAGAACATGAGGTAAAAGAGCATCCCTAAGACCAGTAAGGCCCCTAAAGAGCCAATTTCTTCGGCGATAATTGACAAGATAAAGTCTGTGTAAGGTTCTGGCAGGTAGCCCCGCTTTTGGATGCTGTTGCCCAGGCCCGAGCCAAAGAGGCCGCCGTTGTGGATGGCGTAGTATGAGTTAACCAGCTGGGCCCCTTCATTGGCCGCCGTTTTGAAGGGGTGCAAAAAGGCAATGAAACGCTTGTAGACGTAGACATTTTGTAAAAAGCTGGGGTTCCAGTGAACGATCAAGCTAAAGCCGCCGACAACCATGATCAAGATCCCCAGCAGACTCAAAATGGCATAGCCAGATGGCATCCCTGAAACGGAGTACATAATGGCCACCATGCAAAAGAGGATGGCCGTCCCCCCGAAGTCCGGTTCAATCAAAACCAAGAACATGGTAACCACCGCAATCAAAGAAGTTGGCAACAGCTGATTAATGATATGTCCCCTGACCAGACGTCCATCCAGCTTAAAGAGCATTTCCGCTAAATATAGAAGCAAGATCAATTTAGCCAGTTCTAGAGGCTGAATGTTGATCGGCCCTGCCTTGATCCAGCCCCGAGCCCCATTGACTTCTTGCCCAAAAAAGCGGACATAAAAAAGCAAGCCCCAACTAATCAGCGTTAGATACATTAGATTTCTTCCTTTCCGGAAAAAATCCAAGTTCAAGCTATAAAAAGTTAGGCATATCGCCACCCCAAAGCAGGCATAGATAAACTGTCTTACGCCGTATACCGTTGCCTTAAAGCCGTTAATCATCAAGATTTCGGAACTTGCCGAATATACGGCCACGATCCCGACCGTCATCAAGAGCAGGTAGACGATAAAAATGCGGTAATTCAGGTATTTAAACTTTTCCTTGAGCTGTTTTGCGAAACTTGGCTTGCTTTGTCCCTTCACGTTTTTTCCCTCATAAAAAATAGTCTTACCTTCAATTATAAAACAAAAAAGCCTCCACTCCTATATTTAGGAGCAAAGACTTTACTAAAAAGCTAAGAAATTATCGAAATTAGTTGTTCTTGGCCTTCTTCTTGTCGAACTTTTGCCGTTCTGAAGTGTTCAAGATCTTCTTCCGCAGGCGCAAGCTTTCTGGCGTTACTTCACAGTATTCGTCATCGTTCAAGAATTCGATTGATTCTTCCAAAGTCAAGGTCTTTGGCGTTCTGATGGCTGCTGCGTGGTCCTTACCGGAAGCACGGGTGTTAGTCAAGTTCTTACCCTTAGTGACGTTAACGGCGATGTCACGGTCACGTGAAGATACGCCGACAATCATCCCTTCGTAAACTTGAACGCCGGCACCGATGAAGAGTTGGCCACGTTGTTCAACTGATTGCAAGGAGTAAGTGGTTGATTGGCCTTGGTTGATAGAAACCAAAGCACCGTTGCGGCGGCCTGGGTTCCAGTTCTTAACGACTGGCTTGTATTCGCTGAAGGTGTGGTTCATGATCCCGTAACCACCAGTTGCAGACATGAATTCGTTGTTGTAACCGATCAAACCACGTGAAGGAACTGAGAATTCCAAACGGGTTTGGCCGTTGCCCTTGGATTCCATGTTTTGCATTTCACCCTTACGTTGGGACAAACCGTCGATAACGGAACCAACGTATTCGTCTGGAACGTCAACTTGAACAGCTTCGTATGGTTCGCACATTTGGCCATCAACTTCGCGGTAGATAACCTTTGGACGAGACAGTTGCAGTTCAAAGCCTTCCCGGCGCATTTCTTCAACCAGGATGGACAAGTGCAGTTCCCCACGGCCAGATACAGTCCAAGCGTTCAATTGGTCGGTTGGTTCAACCTTCAAGGAAACGTCAGTCCGGGTTTGCCGCATTAAGCGTTCTTCCAACTTAGCTGGAGTAACTTGTGAGCCTTCTCGGCCAGCAAATGGAGAGTCGTTGGCAACAAAGTCCATTTGCAGGGTAGGTGGGTCGATCCGCAGGAATGGCAAGGCTTCTGGTTGGTCCTTAGCAGCAATGGTTTCACCAACGAAGATGTCGTTAATCCCGCTGATGGCGATGATGTCGCCGGCCTTGGCTTCCTTGATTTCGTTACGCTTCAAACCGAAGTAACCAAACAGCTTAGTAACGCGGAAGTTTTGCTTTGAGCCGTCCCGCTTCATAACCGTTACTTCGTCGCCGACCTTGATCTTGCCCCGGTAAACGCGGCCAACACCGATACGGCCAACGTAGTCGTCCCAGTCAAGCATAGTAATTTGGAATTGCAGTGGTTCGTCTTCGTTGTCAAGCGGAGCTGGGATGGCCTTCAAGATGGTGTCGAAGATTGGATCCATCGTTTCTTCTTGGTCAGCTGGGTCATCAGAGTAGCTGGAAGTACCGTTCAAAGCTGAAGCGTAAACAACTGGGAATTCCAATTGTTCATCGTTAGCACCAAGTTCGATGAAGAGTTCCAAAACTTCATCCAAAACTTCTGCTGGACGCGCACCTGGACGGTCGATCTTGTTAACGACAACAACTGGCTTAACGCCAGCTTCCAAGGCCTTTTGCAAAACGAAACGAGTTTGTGGCATTGGACCTTCGTAGGCGTCAACCAAAAGCAAGGCACCGTCGACCATGTGCATGATCCGTTCTACTTCACCACCAAAGTCGGCGTGGCCTGGGGTGTCCAAGATGTTGATCGTGGTACCCTTGTAGCTAACAGCAGTGTTCTTGGACAAGATGGTAATCCCACGTTCACGTTCAATGGCGTTAGAGTCCATTGCCCGGTCTTCCAAGTTCATGTGTTCTGGTAAAGTATCAGATTGCTTAAGCAATTGGTTAACCAAAGTAGTCTTACCGTGGTCAACGTGGGCAATAATTGCAATATTTCTGATGTTTTCTCTTCTCTTTTGATCTGCCAAAAATGTTTCCTCCCCGTTCCTCATAAAAAGAACTGTGACTTACGCACAGTTCCCTTTAGCCTGATTCAGGCTGGCCGAAGTTTTCCGTTTATATTTTTTACAATCATTTATTGTACAACCTCAAAGAAAGCAGGTCAACTGATTTCCTTTAGTTGATTATCGATTTAGGCAAATATTTCCCCATACCCGGCTATTTTGTGGTAAAAATATAGTAGCAAGAAAATACATTTTAAAAAGGAGTCTTAAATTTTGATTTTAATGAAAGATATTGTCCGCGACGGCGATCCAGTCTTACGGCAAGTTGCCAAGAAGTTGACTTTCCCTTTGTCTGACCATTACCGCAAACTGGCAGACGACATGATGGAATACCTGGTTAATTCCCAAGATCCAAAGACTGCGGCTAAGCACCAATTGCGGGCCGGCGTGGGTCTGGCAGCTCCGCAAGTTGGCGAAGGCGTGTCCATGGCAGCCTTACTTGTGCCAAATGACAAGGGCGAAATCATCTTTAAAGAAGTTTACGTTAACCCAGAAATCATTTCTGAATCAGTCCGCAAGACCTGCCTTGGCGAAGGCGAAGGCTGCCTGAGCGTAGACAAGGTAATCGATGGCTACGTTCCGCGCCCAAACAAGGTAACGATTCACTACTGGACCGTTGACGGCGAAGAAAAGACCATTCGCCTCAAGGGCTACCCAGCCATCGTTTCTGGCCATGAAATCGACCACTTGAACGGTCACCTCTTCTACGACCGCATCAACAAGAAGAACCCATTTGAATTAGCAGACGACACCATCGTGATCTACTAATTCCCTTGGCCCAAGCTAGGCTAGACCTTTCGTCTACCTGACTTGGGCTTTTTCTTACTATTAACTATGTTGTTTTCTAGCCTTGTATTTTCAAATATGCTAAAATTTAACTAGCTATTGAATATTTTTGACAAACTATCTCAAATTGAGATCTAACAAACAGTTATAATTAAGGAGATTTTTATGATCTACAAAGTTTTATATCAAAAGGACAAGATCGTTAACCCACGCAGAGAAACTACCCAAACTCTCTACATGGAAGCTGACAACGTGGTTGAAGCCAGAGCCCTTGTTGAACAAAACACCCCCTACAACATTGAGCTTATCCAAGAATTAACTGGCAACTCTTTGAAGTATGAGCAAGAACATGCCGACTTCAAGTTGACCACTTTCGGCACTGACAATAGTGAAGATTAAGAAAAACGAAGTTGCCGTTTTCGCAATCGGGGGATTACACGAAATCGGCCGGAACATGTACTGCGTCCAATACCAAGATGAAATCATCATCATGGACTGCGGGATCAAGTTCCCTGAAGATGAACTCTTAGGGATCAACTACGTAATTTCTGACTACTCTTACCTGGTTAAAAACCGGGAAAAGATCAAGGCCTTGGTAGTCAGCCACGGCCACGAAGACCACATCGGCGGGATTCCCTTCCTGCTGGAAAAGATCCCTGAAATTCCGGTCTACGCAACGCCTTTTGCCCTAGCCTTGATCAAGAGCAAGTGTGAAGAACACGGCATCTTGGACAAGACTGAGTTGCACGTTGAAAGCGAAGACCTGGTTTTGCAATTTGACAAGCTGAGCGTCAGCTTCTTCAGAACCACCCACTCCATCCCTGACACCTTGGGGATTGCCGTTCATACGCCACTTGGCGCTGTTGTCTTCACTGGCGACTTCAAGTTTGACTTGACGCCGGTCATGAACCAGCCAGCACCAAACTTCCAAAGAATGGCTCAGCTGGGCGAAGAAGGGGTCTTAGCCCTCTTGTCTGACTCAACCAACGCTGAAGTGCCACAATTTACCAAGTCTGAGCGCTTTGTTGCTGGTTCACTTCACAACATCATTACTGGGATCAAGGGCAGAATCATTTTTGCCACTTTTGCTTCAAACCTTTACCGGGTTTCAACCGCTATTAAGGCTGCCATTGATACTGGCCGCAAGGTTGCGGTCTTTGGCCGAAGCATGGAAAATGGGATCCAAAATGGGATTGAGCTCGGCTATTTGAATGTTCCAGACAACTTGATCGTGGATGCCGAAACCATCAACTCCCTGCCACCGGAAAAGGTCATGATCCTGTGTACTGGTTCTCAGGGTGAACCATTAGCTGCTCTTTCCAGAATTGCTAATGGCACCCACCGGCAAATCAAGCTGCACCCAGACGACACGGTCATCTTCTCTTCAAACCCAATTCCAGGCAACACCCTGAGCGTCAACCACCTGATCAACAAGCTGATGGAAGGCGGCGCGCATGTGGTTCACGGCAGAGTCAACAATGTCCACACTTCTGGGCATGGCGGCCAAGAAGAATTGAAGCTGATGGTCGAGCTGGCCAAGCCGAAATACATGATCCCTGTTCACGGCGAATATCGGATGCAGGTTGTTCACGCCCATCTGGCTCAACAAGCTGGCGTACCTGCCGAAAATACCTTTGTCCTGAAAAATGGTGAAGTAGTCTGCTTCAGCCCAGAAGGTGCTAGAATCGCTGGTGACCTCCACGTCAAGGACGTCTTCGTTGATACTTCAGGTGCAGCCGACGTTGGCAACGTGGTTGTCCGCGACCGGCAGATCCTGTCTGAAGAAGGTTTGGTAGTTGCCGTAGCCACGGTTGACTACAAGCACAAGCGCGTTTTGGCCGGACCTGACATCTTGAGCCGGGGCTTTGTCTACATGCGCGAATCCCAAGACCTGATCAACGCTGCGCAAAAGCACGTTTACCACATCCTGAAGACCGAAATGGCCAAGGATGAAAAACCAAAGGACAGCGAAATCAGAAAGGCGATCATTGAAAATCTGCAAGACTTCTTGTACTCAAGAACCGAAAGAAGACCAATGATCCTGCCAATGCTGATCGAAAAGAAATAAGGCTTGATAGCAAAAAAGAACTCCTCTCCGGAGTTCTTTTTTTATGTCCTTTTGTCATTTTTTACTGCTTAAAGAGATCGTTAAAGGCCTCGCTCATGGTCGGGTGGGTGTAGATTTGGTCGCGCAGGAAGCTGTAAGGCAGCTTGGCCTGCATCGCCAAGGTAATTTGGTTGATCAGCTCATGGGATTCCAGGCCATACAGGCTGGCCCCCAGGATCTGTCCGCTTGCCGGGTCAACCAGGGCCTTGAAGAAGCCCCGGCTGTCCTTGGCTACTTTGGCCTTTGGAATAGCGGCAACTGGCAACTTGAAGAGCTGATAGCTGATCCCGGCTTTTTGGGCGGCTTTTTCATTAAGGCCAACAGCTGACAGAGGCGGAGTAATGAAGACGCTGGTCGGCAGGATTTGCCGGTCACTGACTTTCCGCTTGCCTTCGCCAAAAAGCTGGTCCTTGACAATCCGGAAGTCATCTAAAGAAACATAGGTAAATTGCGGTCCGCCCTTGACGTCCCCTAAGGCCCAGACCTGGTTGGCGCTTGTTCTTAAATGGTCATCAACCTTGATGTTGCCCCGGTCATCTGTCTCAATCCCGGCTGCCGCCAGATTAAGGTCAGCCGTGTTGGCCCGCCGGCCAGCCGCGACTAAGATTTTGTCGGCTGAAAGCTGCATTTTTTCACCGCCTAATTGGTAATGGGCCACGACCTTATCAGCTTCATCGCTGACTTTATCGACATCCGCGCCTAAGATGAATTTAACTCCAACTGCTTCCAGGTCAGCCTTGACAGCGGCTCTGATATCATCGTCTTCTCTTGGCAAAAATTCCGGGCTATGGTCCAAAACAGTCACCTGGCTGCCAAAATTGGCAAACATGGCCGCGAATTCCAGACCAATGTAGCCGGCCCCCAGGATCAAGAGCTCTTTTGGCAGGTCGTTTAGATCCATGGCTTGGGTGGAGTCCAGCCGTTTCTTGCTTTCCTTTAAGCCAGGAACTGGCGGCAAAACCGGGCTGGCCCCGGTGTTGATGAAGATCCGGTCACCTTGAAAAATCTGCTTGCCTGCCGGCCCAGTGACTTCAATCTCTTTTTCGCCGATAAAATGGGCTGCCCCATCAAGCACGGTCACTGTCTCTTCTTGGGCCAACATCTGGTAGTTTTTCTCCCGCAAAAGGGCTGTCATTTCATTTTTACCAGCTACTGCCTCAGAAAAATCACTCCCGACCCCTGCTTCCAAAATCAAGCGCTTAGACGGCAGGCAGGCGATGTTGATGCAGGTTCCCCCGTACATCTTGGGTGACTTTTCAACCAAAAGAACCTCTTCGCCTTGCTGGCCCAGGAACTTAGCTAGAGTTTTGCCCCCCTTGCCAAAACCAATGATGATGTTTTTGACTGTCTTCATTGTTTCGTTTTCTATCATTTTTAAACCAACTTTCTTAAGCCATAACTAACTTTTTGTAAGTTGGTTTAAGTATACCTCATCTCTTCCTTTTTGTCAGCACTTTACTTACAAAAAGTAACCTTCTTATTTTTGGGGTAAAAAAGAAAGACCGGTCAATCCGATCTTTCTGTCAAAAACTTTCTTAAGTTAAGCTCCCGGCCCCTTGGTCCGGACAATTTCCGCCAGATTCTTGCATCCCTGAACCAGGTCCGCCATGCCAACCATCGGGGAAATCTCTCCCCGGCTGATCCGGGCCCCGGTCAAGATGTAGTCTTCGACTTTTTCGTCTACAGCAGGAATCTTCTCTTCAGGGGCACTATTTTCTTGCCCTTCATCTGCCTTTTTGCCTTCTTCAGGCTTAAAGTGATCCTTTAAGAGCCAAACCAGGTTGGTCCGCCGCTCATTGCCCTTCACGGCCAGGGCTTGGGCAAAGGCGCGCTCTTCCCCAACCATGACCAGCTTGCTGGAGGCCCGGGTAATGGCCGTATACAAGAGATTGCGCTTCAGCATGATGTAGTTCTGCATGGTCAGGCAGAGGATTACCAGCGGAAATTCTGAGCCCTGAGACTTATGGATGGTGATGGCATAAGCCCGGGTCAGGTTGTTTAAGTCCAGCTGAGTTAAAGCAACTTCCTTCCCGTCAAAATTGACGATCAGCTTGATATCATCATCCTCATCTTCCATTTCGGGTTCAACCGCAATCACCTTGCCGATTTCTCCGTTGTAGATGCCCTTATCGGGGTTGTTTTGCAGCTGCAGAACCCGGTCATTGAGGCGGAACTGCTCTTGGTGGGCTTCTACGACTTTGCTAGTCTCGCTCACCGGATTAATGACGTTCTGCAAGACGTCATTTAAGTGGGTAATCCCGCTCTCGCCCCGGTACATGGCACCTAAGACCTGGATGTCGTCAGCTGGAAAGCCGCTCTTGAGGGCGGCGCGGGTAATCTGTTCTACTGCGCTGGCAACATTGCGGGGACCGCATGGAATAAAGGAGTAGCTCTTGGTCTTTTGCGTCAGCATCTCCGGATTAGCCCCTTGGTTGACGGCGTGAGCAAGCGGGATGATGGTTGAGCCATCTTTTTGCCGGTGAACGACCGTCAACTTAGTAGTTGGAATAGTCCTTGAGGCAATTAAATCTGCAAACACGTTGCCGGCCCCTACCGATGGCAGCTGGTCCTTGTCCCCCACGAAGACCACGTGCTTAACGTTCTTGATGGCTTCCAGCAATTTTTCAAACAAGTAGATGTCAACCATCGACATTTCGTCAATGATCAAGATCTCGCCTTCCAGCTCATTAAGGTCAGCGTCTTCCCCGTCAATCCCTAGGCCAAGCAGCCGGTGGATGGTTCTAGCTTGGTAGCCCGTCACCTCGCTCATCCGCTTGGCGGCCCGGCCAGTTGGGGCGGCTAGCAGGATATTGTCTTCAGCTTCCTCTTCGTCAAAACCGGTCAGTTCTTTTAAGGCTAAAAGGATGCCGTTGATGATCGTCGTTTTCCCACTGCCGGGACCCCCGGTCAAGATAGAAACCGGCTTGGTTACCGCATTTTTGACCGACTGCTTTTGCTCAGGGTCATAGGATATCTCAAGGCGGGCCTCTGCATTTTCGATGGCCTCGCTTATTTCCGCATCCTCGTAGTCGCTGTCTTTCGTCTTTAAAAGGCGCTCAATCTCAAAAACAATATTGCTTTCAACCTCATAAGGCTGCTTGAGGCTGGCCCGGTTATTGACAGCCACGACTTTACCCTTTTCCTGCAGGCTATTGACGCCATCGGCTAGGCGGTCAAAGGGACAGTCAGTTAATTCATTAGCACGCTTTAAGAGGTCCTCTAAGTCTAAATAGGTTTCCCCATCTGCCCCTAGCGCTTGGAGCAAGACCGCGATGATGCTGCCTTCGGCCCGCTCAAGAGATGTCATTTTGATGCCAAAATGCCTTGCCAGCTGGTCAGCCATCTTAAAAGAATAGCCGGTCACGTCAAGAGGCTCATAGGGATTGACCTGGAGCTTTTGCAAGGTTTGGTCATGGAACTTTTGGTAGAGTCTAGCCGCAACTTTTTTATTAACGCCAAAAGGAGCCAATTTTAAGTAGAGGTCGTCAAATGAGTCAATGGACTTCAAGCCGGCCAGCAGGCTGTCTTTTTGCTTTTGAGTCAGGTCCAGCTGGGCCACCTGGCTTGGATCAGCCTGGAGGCTCTTTAAGCTGTCTGGGCCCAGCTGCTGGACGATCTTAGCTGCAGTTTTTTCCCCGATACCCGGAAACTTGTCTGAGGACAGGTACTTTTCCACGCTGCCATCCCCGCTTGGCAAGACTGCTTGGCAGGCATCAGCTTGAAACTGCAGGCCATAGCGGGGGTGGGTCACCAGCTGGCCAGTAAACTGGTATTCTTGCCCCTCTTCCAGGTCGCCAAAGGTGCCAGTCACCTTGATCTCATCGTCATCGTAATCTGGCACGGGACTAGTCAGGTCAATCACCAGAATTTTGTACATGTTTTGTGGATTTTGGTAGATAATGCTCTTTAAAGTACCGGTAATTTCCGTCATCTTGCACGTCCTTGCTTCTCGCTCTTACTTCTTAACTTGCCCGCCCTGCTTTTGGCTGACCAGTTTTAACAGTGACTGGTACTGGTCTTTAGCCTGTTTGTAGTATTTGGGATCCATTTTTTCTGCCTTGGCAAAAAATTGGTCCGCCCGGTCCCGGTCAGCCTCAAGGCAGCTGACCCCCAGCAAAAAATTCACCTTAGCTGAGCGCTTTTTCTCCGGAATGGCCAAAAAGCTGCCTTCAGCTGCTTTTAGATCGCCCAGTGCCAGCCAAATGTCACCAAGTAATTCTTTGACCTTGTCGCCTTGCTCTTTAATAGACAGGGCATGGGCCAAGGCACGTGAGGTCTGCCCCATTTTGAGGTAAACCAGGGCCTTTTGATAGAGGGTCAAGTCATCATTCGGGATGTTTTTTAACAATGCCAAGGATTTGTCAAAGTCACCATTGGCATAATAAGCTACAGCTAGGTCATAGTCCAGGTCGCCAGGATTGTCGACTAATCCTCTAGCCTTCTCCAAAAGCTCCTGGGCTTGTTCTGGGCTGCCCTGGTCTAATAAATAAGTGGCCAGCTGCATGTAGTTATTGGCGTTTTTGGGCTTTTGGTCAATCAAGGCAATCAACTGGTGAATTGCCTCTTTGCTCTTGCCAGCTTGGTAGAGCTCATCAATTTGCTTGTTTTCGTTCATCATAGACCGTCCGTTTCTGACATCTGGTGGCCAAGAGGCGTAACGTCTGACCACTTGACCAGGTCAAACTTGCCGCCATCCCGGCTCTTTAAAATGGTTAGGCTGGTATTGTAGATTACGCCGTTTTGCCTTAAATGAGACAGGTCATAGCCAAGCAGCGCCCCCATGATGGCAGATAAAACGGCGCCGTGGCTGACTACCAAGATCTTGTCGCTGTCTTTAGGGTATTTTTCCGCCATTTCCTGGCCAAAAGAGAGGCCTCTTTCCATGGCGCTTTGGTAGCTCTCCCCACCAACTACAGCTGCATCGTATTTTTCTGGGTGGTGCCAAAAGTTGTCGATCTCTGCTGGAAAAAGCTTTTCTGCATCAGCATACTTCATCCCTTCCAGTTGCCCCAGATTCATCTCCCGCAGGCGTTCATCTAAGTGGATGGGCAGGCGGCACTGGGCTGCATCAGCAATGCCCTGAGCAGTCTGTCTGGCCCTTTCCAAGGGACTGGAATAAACGGCTTGAAAGTGGGTCCCGCGCAGGTAGTGGCCCATTTTTTCAATGTCCTCCCAGCTGCTCTTTAAGAGCTTGGAGTCGCCTTGCCCCCCTTGAAAGCGTTGTTCCAGATTCCATTCGGTCTTGCCATGTCTGATAAAATAAATCTCCATAAATTATTTTCGCCTCTTCGTAAACTGTCTTCTTCATTATAGCAAAAAAAGGCCGAGTCAAATTGACTCAGCCTTGCTAAAAAGCAGATATTAAACTAATTGCAGCTGCCGGGCTTCCTTCCAAGCAGCATCAATGTTGCCTCCGCCCAGACACTCTTCGCCGTTATACAGGACCAAAGCCTGACCTGGCGTTACCGCTCTAGCTGGTTCATCAAAGTAAACGTCAGCCGTCTTAGTGGCTGCGTGGTACTTAACGTATACGCCGACGTCGCATTGGCGGTAGCGGAACTTAGCCGTTGCCTTAAATTCCACATCGTGGTCGGGGTTGCCGGTAAAGAAGGTCATGCCAGATGCTGTCAGGCGGTCAGCGTATAAAAGCGGACTGTCATAGCCTTGTTCCACGATCAATTGGTTCTTGGACAGGTTCTTGCCAACCACAAACCATGGGGCGGTAGATTCCTTGGTTGAGCCCAGACCCAGCCCCTGTCTTTGGCCGATGGTGTAGTACATAAGGCCGGCGTGGTGGCCTACGACTTGCCCATCTGGGGTCACCATGTCACCAGCTTGGGCTGGCAAAAATTCGCTTAAGAAGTGCTTGAAGTTCCGCTCACCGATGAAGCAGATCCCAGTTGAATCCTTCTTCTTGGCCGTTGCCAAACCAGCTTCTTCAGCAATCTGCCGCACTTCTGGCTTGGTCAAGTCTTGCAATGGGAACATCACCTTCTTGATCTGTTCTTGGCTCAGTTGACTCAAGAAGTAGGTCTGGTCCTTGTTGCCGTCCTTTGGCCGCATCATGTGGGTGACGCCTTGGTCATCCACCATGGTCTTGGCATAGTGGCCCATGGCCAGGTAGTCAGCATCCAAGTTCATGGCGTAGTCCAAGAAGGACTTAAACTTGATTTCGGTGTTGCACATGATGTCTGGGTTTGGCGTTCTGCCAGCCTTGTATTCCTTCAAAAAGTACTGGAAAACTCTCTCCCAGTATTCTTTTTCAAAGTTGATGGAGTAGTAAGGAATGCCGATCTTGTCAGCAACCTTTTTGACATCTTCAAAGTCTTCCGTTGCCGTACAAATGCCATCATCCCGGGTATCATCCCAGTTCTTCATAAAGACGCCGACCACGTCATAGCCTTGTCTCTTTAAGAGCAAGGCTGCGACTGATGAGTCCACGCCCCCGCTCATGCCGACAACGACCCTGATCTTGCTCTTGTCAACCATTAAAAATCAATCCTTCACTTCAGATAAAATCTTGCGCTCCTCCAGGTCCTTCAAAATGTAGTTTAAAAGTTCCACCGTTGGAGCCAGCTGCTTATTTTTGAAAATATTTACTTTTTGCAAACCGCTTGGATCCGTAACGACCATGGTGAGGTGGCTCAAATCGCTCTTAACCGTCATCTTCAGCTTAGTCGTCGCGTTGTATGGAGATTCATTGTAAAGTGGGTGTTCGTAGACGAAGTTGCCCCGAGCCGTCTTTTGAAAACCGGCATCGATCAAGGCATAAAGCTTCACGTCTGGGTTCAAAACAAACTTTCTTTGATCGCCATTGATTGTCACAGTATTAGCCATAAAGTAAAACCTCGCTTATTAATTGTAAGTATTTTTCTAAAAAAAGCAAGAATTTAGTCTTGCGTCTTCTTTTCCTGCATTCTCTTGGCCACCTTGATCAAGGCATCCGCAAAGGCAGCCACCTCTTCGGCCGTGTTGTAGCGGCCAAAGGAGACTCTGATTGACTCCGAAATCCGCGGAGAGTCTGGTCCAAACATGGCAGTCAAGACATGAGATGGGGTCAAGCTCCCGGCCGTACATGCGGATCCGCCAGAAACGGCAAAGCCAGCAAGGTCCAAGTTGGCGATCAAGAGGTAAGTGGAGGCGCCCTTGATCCGCAAGTTCAAGACGTGGTGAGAAACCAGACCAGTCAAGGGGCTGTTGACTTCGTAGTCAATGCCAGCTTGGTCTAAGCGGTCTAAGACCAGCTTTTGGAAGTTGGTGTACTTTTCCTGCAATTCTGCCTTAGAAACTACTTGGGTTTCCTCTACAGCCAGGCCAAAGCCGGCGATGCCGGGCACGTTTTCCGTACCAGCCCGCCGCTTCATTTCCTGGTCACCGCCGTAAATCAGGTTTGGCAGGCGGATGCCGTCTCTTTCGTACAAAAAGCCTAAGAACTTTGGCCCATTGATCTTGTGGGCCGAAGTGGACATAAAGTCAATCTTCATATCTTGCACGTCCAGGTCAATATTGCCAAGACCCTGCACAGCGTCCACATGGAAGTAGGCGTTAGTCTCAGCGACCATCTCACCGATTTCCTTTAGCGGGTTAACGGTGCCAACTTCGTTATTGACGGCCATGACTGAAACCAAGATGGTATCAGGCGTCAGAGCCTGTTTTAAGTCATCTAAAGAGATGTGGCCATCCCGGTCAACGTCCAGATAAGTAACGCTGTAGCCTTGGCTTTCCAGTTTTTGCATGGACCGCAAAACGGACTCGTGCTCAATCTTGGTCGTGATCAGGTGCTTGCCGATGTCTTTTCTCAGTTCGGCCACGCCAAAAATGACATTATTATTGCTTTCTGAACCACCAGAGGTAAAGATGATTTCCTGGTCCTTGGCGTTAATGGCTTGAGCAATGGTGTGACGGGCACTTTCGACCACGTTGCGGGCCTTGCGGCCAAAGCCGTGGGTGCTTGAGGCATTGCCAAAGTCATTCTTCATCTCATTGCTGATCAAGTCAATGACGGCTGGCGACATGGGAGTCGTCGCCGCATTGTCCAAATAAATCTGCTCCATTAAAACTCACTCTCCTGCAAGAAATTGACGATCATGTCGGCAGCCTTGGCCCCCACCTTTTTGACAAAGGCAGCAAAGTCATCATCCGCATTTTCATCGCCGTTGTCAGAAATAGCTCTTAAGGCAATCAGGGGCACGTTAAAGTGGTAGGCCACTTGGGCAAAGGCTGCCCCCTCCATTTCACAGCACAGGGCATCTGGGAAGTTCTTGATGATTTCGTCTTTTTGCGCCTGAGCAGAAATAAAGGAGTCGCCAGTCACCACTAGGCCTTGGTGGTACTGAATGCCCTTTTGGTCCAAAAAGGCCTTGAACTGGTCCCGAGCTGGGGAATCCAGCACAAAGCGGGCAGGCTCTTGCGGAATTTGCCCTTCCACATAGTTGCCGGCTGAGGTGTTGTGGGCATCGTGGTAGGCAAATTCTGTAGGCAAGACCAAGTCTTCTTTGCGAACCTTGGCGTTGAGTGAGCCAGCTGAACCCGTCATGATCACGAGGTCAATTTTTTCTTTGGCCAAGAGGCTGGTCAGGTTCATCGCTGCCTGCACCTTGCCAATCCCGGTTAAGCCCAGGTAAAGATCGTTTCCTTGAACGGAAAAATGTTCGAATTCTGTCGAACCGAACATTTCTTTCTTGCCTGAGGAAAAGTACTGGTGATAAAATTCGGCTTCTTCAGCCATTGGTACAACGATTGCAATTTTCATCGCTTATCCTCAATTCAATCAAAATTTTAATAAAATTACCCAAACTAGGATAATCAACAGACACACAATTAGAATAGCAAAGTTTAGCCTTCTTTTCAGGATTTTTGTCTTGTACTCTGCTGGAGATTCGGCTAAACCGGGCTCTTGCGGTCTTCTCGTATCTTTTCTCTTAGAAGCAGGAAAAGCAGCTGAATCAGCTGCTTCCTGAGTATTCTCTTGTTGCGCCTGGCGGCGTCTGTAATCGGAACGTTTTTCTGTCATAACTCTAACCTTGTGAACCGGTCAGCAGCATGTTTTCCCATACGGAAATAGCATAAATGGTCTTAGCATCAACTATTTTGCCCTCTGTTAACAGGTTCTTTAATTCTTCTAAGCTATACCAGTCTGCTGTCAAAAATTCGTCATCATCCAAAGCCAGCTTGTTTTCAACTTGGCTTAGAGTGTCACAGTAGTAAAGATAAAGCTTTTCATTACTAAATCCTGGTGAAGTATAGAATTCGGAGACCTTTTCCCAGTATTCGGCTTTAAGGCCCCCTTCTTCATTTAACTCCCGCTTCATTGCATCCAAGGGACTCACGTCGGTGACATCAATCATTCCAGCTGGAATTTCTAGAGTCAATTGCTTTACGGCTTCACGCCACTGGGTAACCAAGAGCATCTTTTTTTCATTGTTGATGCAGATGGCGGCAGCGGCTGGCCGGTGGTCAACCAGCTCTCGGGAAGCGGTCTTGCCGTTAGGCAGATTCACGGTTTCAACGCTGACGCTGATAAAATTGCCGCGAAAAGCTTCCTTTGATGAAATTTCAGTTTCTTTTAAATCCATACGTCATTCCTTTGCTTAGTCTTTGGCCAAGTAAACGTTAATGCACTGCAAGCCGTTCTTACCTTGGGCAAGCTGGTACCTTACCCTTTGGCCAACTTCCAGCCTCTTATAGCCCTCCTCCTTGATGGCAGTATAAAAGACAAAATATGATTTGTGGTTTAGATCGTCTTCGATAAAGCCAAAACTGGCTTTATCATCAAACTGTTTGACAATACCGGTTCTCATTACTTTTCCAGACCTTCTTCAAGTGCTTCGGGGTGATCCAGTGCTACTACGCTTGCGCAGCGGCCACACAATTCTGGCAGGCGATTGTCAGCGCCAATGTCGTTTCTGATCATCCGGCAGCGAGGACAAACTTCGCCTTCGGCGCGGCGGACAACAACGCTGGCATGGTCAAACTTGTCAGCATCTGCAGGAACTGGGCCTTGGCCGAACTTGAGCTGGGAAACGATCAAGATTTCCCGGAAGTCTTCACCAGCAAGCTTATCAAGGGCTGCTTGACTTTCTTCGTCTGGGTAAACCGTTACTTCAGCTTCAAAGGACTTACCAATCAGCTTTTGGTCACGGGCCTTTTCCAGAGCCTTCAAAACGTCATCGCGCAGCTTCATGAAGGCATGCCAGTCTTCCTTCAATTCGTCTTGACCATCATAGTCTTCGATTTCTGGGAAGTTTGACAGGTAAACGTCATCTTCGGCTTCCTTGAGGTATTCCCAAACTTCGCCCATGGTGTGTGGCAAGATTGGGGCCAAGATCTTAGCCAATTTAACGGCAGCATCGTAGATGACCGTTTGCATAGACCGGCGAGCGTGGCTGTCCTTAGCCTCGATGTAAAGGACATCCTTGGCAAAGTCAAGGTAGAAGGCTGACAAGTCATTAGTGATGAACTTGAAGACTTGCTTGTAAACATCAGCAAAGTCATACTTCTTGTAGTCGACCAGGCATTCAGCAACCAGGTCGTTTAACTTAACTTCCAAGTACTGGTCGATCTTGCGCAGGTCCTTAAAAGCAACCCGGTTTTCCTTTGGATCAAAGTCACTGGTGTTGGCCAGCATGTAACGGAAAGTATTTCTGATCTTCCGGTAGGCTTCTGACACTTGCTGCAAGATTTCCATAGATACGCCAACGTCGGCTGAGGAGTCAACTGAAGCTACCCACAAGCGGATAATTTCAGCCCCCATCTTCTTGATGACGTCGTTAGGAGAAATGGTGTTGCCAAGGGACTTAGACATCTTCCGGCCTTGCCCGTCCAGGGTGAAGCCTTGTGACAAGACTGACTTGTACGGTGCTACCCCATTAGCGGCCACGCTAGTGATCAAACTAGAGTTGAACCAGCCACGGTATTGGTCGCTGCCTTCCAGGTACATGGAAGTTGGGTATTGAACATCGTAGCCCAAGGCCCGAACGC
Source organism: Lactobacillus sp. (assembly GCF_051893255.1). Lineage (GTDB taxonomy): Bacteria > Bacillota > Bacilli > Lactobacillales > Lactobacillaceae > Lactobacillus. Next base: position 32,408 of record NZ_JBJFHB010000065.1, read on the forward strand.
CGCTCCAGGATGTCCCTGAGTCAAACCACACGTCCAAGATGTCCGTTTCCTTAGTAAACTTGCCATTTGGTGAGTGTTCTGAAGTGAAGCCTTCTGGAAGGAGGTCTTCAACTGGGTGGGTAAACCAAGCGTTTGAGCCTTCCTTTTCAAAGAGGTCAGCGACGTGGTTGATGGTTTCTGGAGTCACGATTGCCGTACCGTCTTCAGCGTAGAAGATTGGCAATGGCACGCCCCAAGCTCTTTGCCGGGAAATTACCCAGTCGCCCCGGTCCTTGATCATGTTGTAAAGACGAGTCTTGCCCCAGGATGGGTAGAAGTCAGTCTTTTCGATTTGGTCCAGAATTTGGTCTCTAAACTTGGAGATTGACGCAAACCACTGAGTCGTTGCCCGGTAGACAACTGGCTTCTTGGTCCGCCAGTCATGAGCTGCGGAGTGGACAAAGGTGCTGTAGTGCAGCAGGTTGCCGGCAGCAGCCAATTTGTCCTTCACGATTTCGTTGGTGTCCGTGTAGAACTTACCAACTAAGTCCTTGTCAGGGATTTCTTCAGTGAAGCAGCCCTTGTTGTCCATTGGGGACAAAACGTCAAAGCCGTAGCGCATGGCGGTGTTGTAGTCGTCTTCACCAAAGCCAGACGCAGTGTGGACCAGGCCAGTCCCATCATCGGCAGTAACGTAGACAGCGTTCATCAAAAGGCTTTCTCTGCCTTCCAGGTATGGGTGCTTGGCAACCATATATTCCAGGTCAGTCCCCTTCAGGTGCTGAACGGTCTTGTAGTCGCTCCAGCCCAAGATTTCCGCTACTGCTTCCAGGCGCTCAGTCCCAACCACGTAGCGGCGGTCACCAACTTCAACGACTGAGTAGTCAAACTTTGGGTTAACCGCGATCCCTTGGTTTGAAGGAATGGTCCATGGGGTAGTCGTCCAGATCAAGAAGTAAGTGTTCTTTTCATCCAGCTTGCCCTTGCCATCCTTAACTGGGAAAGAGATGTAAATGGATGGTGATTCAATATCGTGGTATTCAACTTCGGCTTCAGCCAGGGTTGATTCACTGGACCAAGACCAGTAAACAGGCTTCTTGCCTTGGTAGATGTAGCCATTTTCAAACATCTTGCCAAAGACGCGGATTTCTGCAGCTTCAAATTCTGGCAGCAAGGTGATGTATGGGTGGTCCCAGTCACCGATCACACCCAGACGCTTGAAGTCAGTCCGCTGCTTTTCTACTTGGCTCATGGCAAAGTCATAGCACAGCTTGCGGTAAGCAGCCCGGTCCATGGTCTTGCGATCAACGCCTTGCTTGGTCAGTTGCTGCTCAATTGGCAAACCGTGAGTATCCCAGCCTGGAGTGTAAGGAGCGTAGAAGCCTGCCATGTTCTTGCTTCTGATGATGATGTCCTTAGTAATCTTGTTCAAGGCGTGACCCATGTGGATGTTGCCGTTGGCAAATGGCGGGCCATCGTGAAGGTCAAATCTTTCATGACCTTCATTTAGCTTCAGTCTTCTTTGGTAAAACTTCTGATCTTCCCAGTTCTTTTCCCATTCCGCTTCCCGCTTTGGCAGGTTGCCGCGCATTGGGAACTTGGTCTTGCCAAGATTCAGCGTATCTTTAACTCGCATATAAAAATCCTTTCGATAAAACAAAAAATCTCATCCTGAATAGGACGAGATTCTCGTGGTACCACCTAAATTGAGCCTATTGCTAGACCCCACTTATTGCCAACTTATCGGGTCAGCTGCCGGTCAGACCAATTGGCAGCTGATCGCTTTCAGGCCTTTTGTTAATCTTCCACCATCATTAACTCGCTAGATTCGCCTTCAAGCTTGACTGTCAGTCTGAGTTTATTAATCAAAATTATGCAATAGATAAAAAGTAATGAGAAAACTTTTATCTACATTAAAAGAGTTTAAGCCATTAACTCAGGCATGTCAAATGATTATTGCCTTTTTGCGGGCCAAAATTGTCCTTCAAGGTAAAAACGGCCCTTTTTGGTTGGGTAAATTGATAAGATCTTGACTCTGCCAAAGTGGCGGAGGCTGACTAAGTCACCAATCTGCACTTCTTTTTCAGCCTTCGTTTCTGGATGCCAGTTAAGGCGAACCTCCCCCGCTTCTAAAGCCTGCTTGAGCTGGGTCCTGGATTTGCCGCTTAAAGCCGCTAAAACGGCATCTAAGCGAAGAGACGCCGCTACCCCATCAAGAGCCTTAGACCCATCTTCAATGGCCAGGAGGTCCCGCATTTCCTTTTCTTCCAGCTTCACCTTGACCGGCCCCATCCGGTAGATATTTTCGGTAAAAAAGGTTACCAGCTCTTTTTCGGCAAAAAATTGCCAGCGGCCCTGGCCATCAGTCACGATATCGCCAAAGGTCTCGGTTTTGACGCCAGAATTGGCCAAGCTGCCCAGGATTTGGCTGTGCCTTAGCTGGGCAAACTTTTGCGGATAAGAAATTTCCAGTAAAGAAACGCCAAATTCTTTTTTGGGCAAGGGCAGCCAGTCACTAGTCAAATAAACCCGCTTTTTCTCTGCTTCATCATAGCCGCCATATTCATCCAGCATGATTTCTCCGCCAGCAACAGCTTGTAAAATCTGCCTTTTGCGGGGATCCAAGAAGTCGGTTAAGACTGGTTCACCCTGGTAAAGAACCCGATTAAAAAGACCAACAAAATAGTCAATTGTTGGTCTTTCTTCTTGTTCAAAATAAGGGTAAAAGCTGCTAGCTTGTTTTTTCTCCATCATGCAAAGATCCTTGCTAAGATGTTAAAAAGCCAGCCTAGTGCCACGCTTTGGATGAAATAGATAACAAACAAAGCAATCATCGGTGAAATGTCAATTCCAGTGGAGTAGATCAAGCGCAGAACTGGTCCTTGCCGGAACAAGTTGATAAAGGGGTTGACCAAGCGGTCGATCCACTGACCAATTTGTGATTGTCTCACTCCCGGAATCCAAGACATGAAGGCGTCGATGACGATTAATAAACTGTAGGCCTCACAAATAAAATTGAGCAAGCGGTACAGAATCAGTAAAAAACTCATCATTAACCTAAAGTATCTTTCTTATCCAGCAATTCGGTAATCTTGCCGTCCGTTTCAAACTTTGGTGGAGTGGCCAAGAAAATCTTGTCGCCAACGCGTTGAATTTCGCCATTCAAGGCGTAAACGGTCCCGGTGATAAAGTCAACCACCCGGCGGGCAGACGCATCGTCCATCCGGGAGAAGTTGATGATAATCGCCTTTTGGTTGAGCAAATTCTGGGCTACTTCCTTAGCATCAGAATATACTCTTGGCTCGTACAAGACAATCTTACTTGGGCCGGCGTTAACCTGACCAGACTTAATGGAAACGACATTGTTGTCACGCGTATTGCTGCGCATGTATGCAGTGCTATCCACTTGGTCATCCATCATTTGGTCTTCGTAAGTGTCTTCTTCGTAGCTTTCGCTGTCGCCAAAGCCGAAAAAGTCCTTAAGCTTGTTGCTGCTCATTATTTAGTCGCCTCCTTAGCGGTCACGGCGATGCTTGAAGAATGGGATGTCGTCATCATCATCGTCATCGTCGTCATCAGTGCTGATATCAATTTGAGAAATCATGTTGCTTTGGTCAGCCGCAAATGGTGCTGCTTCTTGCTCTTGAGCCTGCTTTTCAGCCTTTGGGCTTTGCCGTCTAGAATAGTCATCATCGTTTAAGCCCCACACGCTGGTTGGGTCCATCATGCTGGCTGGCTTTTCTTCCTTGACTTCTTCTTTAGCTTCTTCCTTAACGGGTTCAGCTGCTTCTTGAACTTGTGGCTTTTCTTCTAAAATCTTAGGAGCTGGGGCCTTTTCGCGAGGAGCTGAAACTTGGTGACCGCGACCTGGCAATTGGCTAGATGCTTCTTCTTCAGCAGCTGAGTCAATCCCAGTAGCGATTACCGTTACTACGACTTCGTCGCCCAGGTTAGGGTTGATGGCCGTACCGAAGATGATGTTCACGTCATCACCAGCTGCACTCTTCACGATATCTGAGGCATCTTGAGCTTCAAACAAGGTCAAGTCTGGACCACCAGTGATGTTGAGCAAGACTTGCTTTGCCCCATCGATAGAAACTTCCAAAAGTGGTGAAGAAATCGCCATCTTGGTAGCTTCGGCTGAGCGGTTTTCGCCGCTGGCCCGGCCGATCCCCATCAAGGCAGCACCTTGATTTTCCATGACCGTCTTCACGTCGGCAAAGTCCAAGTTCACGTAGTCGTTAGAAGTGATCAAGTCGGAAATGCCTTGAACACCTTGCTTGAGGACATTGTCGGCTTCCTTGAAGGCTTCCATCATCGGAGTCTTCTTGTCAACGATTTCCAGCAAGCGGTTGTTGGCAACGATAACCAAAGTGTCAACGTATTGCTTCAACTTGGCAATCCCTTCAGCGGCATTCTTTGACCGCTTTGGCCCTTCAAAGCTGAATGGGCGGGTAACGACCCCAACTGTCAAGGCGCCGGTTTCCCGGGCGATCTTGGCGATCACTGGCGCAGCACCAGTACCAGTACCGCCGCCCATGCCGGCCGTAATGAAGATCATGTCAGCGCCCTTTAATGCGTCTTCGATCGTTTCTTCGCTTTCTTCAGCAGCTTTTTGTCCAGTTTCTGGATGAGAGCCTGCCCCCAGGCCCCGGGTCAACTTTGGCCCCAGCTGAATCTTGACTTCAGCCTTGTTGCTGTTTAAGGCTTGGACGTCAGTGTTAGCCGCGATGAAAGAAACGCCTTGAACGCCATCTTCAATCATCCGGTTAACCGCGTTGCCGCCCGCGCCACCAACGCCAATTACCTTGATAACTGCGTTGTTGTTGTCATCTGAATCAAAAGTAAAATCCATCTACTCTACCACCCTTAATCAAAGAACTTTCTGAAAAATGCAGCTAAGCCTTTGTCTTTGTTTTTGCTTTCTTTATTATTTTCTTCTGGGTCTGCTAGTTCTTGAGCGTCTTCAAACCCATCATGCTTAGTATTATTATAAGCTAAATCCCGGTCCTTTTCATCAGTCCGGACAGCTCTTTTAAGATTTTTTTGATTATTGCTTGCGGATCTAGTCGTTTCATTGCCAGCTAAAGCCTGATTATCATAAATCACGGTATTAGCCAAGTAGCCAATATCGCTTAGGCTGCTGGCATAGGCAACTAGACCATAAGCAACGGAATAGATCGGATTGCGCAGACCAATTTGGGCTGGCTGGTAGATCTTGGCTTTAACATCGTAGTCTTCAGCAACTAGGCCATCAATGCCCTGCAAAAGCGCGCTCCCGCCGGTAATGATGAAGCCTGCTGGCAGCCCCAAGGCACCGTGCTTATACAGGCCCTTGCCGACGTGCTTCAAGATCTGCTGCAAGCGGGCAAAAATGATCTCGCTCAGGTACTTTTCGCTGACCAAATTATTTTGGTCTTGACCAACGGCTTTAACAGAAAACTTTTCATTTTCTGAAGCCAGCTCTGGATCAGCATAGCCATAGTCCCGCTTCAAGGCTTCAGCATCGCTCATGGTCGTTGAAAGAACAACGGAAATGTCGTGGGTAATGTCAACAGCCCCTCTTAAGTCAACTGTAGCATAGCGAATCTGCCCGTCTTTGATGACCGTCGCCGTCGTGCTGCCACCGCCTAGATCCAGCAAGATTGCCCCGAAGGTTCTCTCCGCTTCGTCCAAAGCCACACTAGAGACAGCCATCGGCGCTGGCACAAAGAAATTGTTGCTGATGCCGGCGTGAGCCAAAGCAGTATTGATATTGTGAATTTCGCCAGCTGGCGCCGTCATCACGACCCCTTGCACCAGCAGAGACCGGGCGATCATCGTCCGGGGATCGTCAACGTCTTTTTCCCCATCGATCAAAAAACGGTTAGGGAAAAAGGAAACTGCTTGCCGGTCCTTCTTTTTTACAGAGCTGATCGCTGCCTGCATGACGTGTCTCACGTCTTGGTCGGTTACCTCCCGGCCTTGATCAGAAATATTGATCATGCCAGTAGCAGTTTCTAGCTGCAGCATGCTGATTGGCAGAGAGGTTACCACGCGAAAAATATGGCTACTGGTCTTTTCCCCAGCCTGCTTGAGCGTATTTTTTACAGATTCTGCGACTTGGTCAATGTCGACGATCTTGCCATGCCGCATCCCCTTGGTTGGGCTGGCCACTGCTCCATAAACCTGCAGCCCTTGTCGCCCAGCGTCGGCGACAACAACTTTGACGCTTGTGGTCCCAATGTCCAAGCCAACCAGTAAAGTTGAATTATCCAAGGTCTATTCCTCCAATACTATTATTTAAATGATATCATAAGGCTTAAAAAATATAAAGCTAAGACAAGCCATATGCCTTTTTTTCTGCACTAGTCAGGGGTCTGGTAAAGGCGCCAACCTCTAAATCCACGACGCTGCTAGTCGTCAAGTCCTGCTTAATTGAATTATAGTACTTGACCTTAGATTTGATCGTTGCCGTATTGCCGATGATCACATTGCCATCTTTCATGACCATGATAATCTGGGTCTTACGGCGGGTGTTGCCAGACAGCATCTTTACCTGCTTTTTAAAGTAGTCAGGGAAAGAATTGAAAATCTTCAGATTCTTTTTCAAAGAAACTTTCTTGCTGTAGCCAATGAAGAGCGGCTTGTCATGGTCAATCTCACTCCAAGTCAAGCGTCTAGTGCCTAGACGACCATCGGTCAAAATTTTGCGGTAGCTGCTGCCATCTTTAATATAGCCGATAATGCCTCTTTCCTGGACCTTGAAAGAAACGGTGTTGAAGTCTTCAAGAGCAAATGAGACTGACTGCACTTCTGGATAAAGCTGAGACAGCTTCTTGCTGATGCTTTTTTGCTGCTGCAAGACATCAACAACCTTTTCACTGGCCTTGATCTGGGCGGATTCGACCAAGCTATTGGCGCTCAGATCATCTGCTCCGCTCACCTTGACCGTTGACACGTCGGCTAAAGGCGACACGTAGTAGCCTAAAAAGGCGATCATCACCGCGCAAAAGACGATGATTGAGCCCAGGCGTATCAAAAGACTCCGCCGCCGCTCTTTTTGCAAAGAGGGAAGCTGATTGGACAGCTTGTGCTGGCCCTGGTGATTCGATTCATGGTTTAAAAATTTTGAAAGCTCTTCTTGAGGGTCTTTCTTGGTAATTCGCTTACGAGCCATCTTCTCAGCCTCCTTTTTGTTCTCTAAAAAATTGTTTTCTAATTCTTTTTGGCAATTTCCTGCATCACCTGGATGACTTGGTCTGAGGCATCGGGCACGCCCAAGGCCTTAGAAGCCTTGCTCATCTTTTCGGCGTAAGTGGTATCTAAGAGCAGGTGGTCGATTGATGAAACAAAGGTATTTTCGTTTAAGTCATCTTCGGCAATCACCAAGGCCGCGCCTGCCTTTTCCAGGTCCATGGCGTTCTTCATTTGGTGGTTGTGGGTAACGTTTGGACTAGGGATCAAGATGACCGGGACGCCCAAAGCCGTAAATTCAGCCAAGCTAGTTGCCCCAGACCGGGAAACAACGCAGGTCATTTCTGGTAGCAGGCCTGGCATGTTGGCAATGTATGGCACAACCTTGATGGAAGTGCCGTAGTCAACGTCAGCCAGCTTCTTTTCAATGGCCTTATAGTAGTAAGTCCCGGTTGCCCAGATAACTTGATACGGCTTTTTCTTGAGTTCCATCAAGCTCTTCAGCATGACCCGGTTGATGGCCAAGGCCCCGCGTGAGCCGCCAAAGACCAAGACCGTTGGGATTTGCGGATTTAGGCCCATTTCGCCTGCTAAGTCAACCGGCTTGGCGTTCAAGCTCAAGACCTGCTGAGAGCGCGGATTGCCAGTCTTGACCAGCTTCTTTTTCTCAGGGAATTCCTTAGCTGCATCATCGAAGCTGTAGCAAATCTTGTCCACGTAGTGGCCGAGGAACTTGTTGGCCACCCCAACCACGGAGTTTGATTCGTGGATCATGGTTGGGATGTGCATCTTGCTGGCTTCATAAACGATAGCACCGCTGACATAGCCGCCCGTCCCCAAAACGACGTCTGGCTTAAAGTCAGTCAAGATTTGCCGCGCCCGCTTAGTAGCCTTCAAGAACAGACTAATCGTCTTGAAGTTCTTCATTGGGTGCTTGCGGTCAAAGCCTTGAATTTCAATGGTTGCAAAGTTGACGCCAGCAGCTGGGACGATCTTTGATTCAAGCCCCTTTTGCGTGCCGACAAAAAGGATTTCATCGTTAGTAGAAATGCCTTCTTCTTTCAAGCGTTCGATCAAGGCCATGATTGGGTAAATGTGGCCGCCCGTGCCGCCACCGGAAAAAATAACTCTCATTTTACTTTTCTTTCAGTTCCTGTACATACTTAACAAATTTTTCGCCGCGTTCTTCAAAGGTCTTGAATTGGTCCCATGAAGCACAAGCTGGTGAGAACAAGAAGACGTCGCCTGGCTCTAAGAGCTTGGCAGCTGCCTCAACCCCTTCTTGTAAGTTGTCAACGACAACGATAGTTTTGATGCCGGCCTTTCTGGCAGCATCAGCCAGCAAGTAGCGAGTTTCCCCGTAGGTGACGATCGCCTTAACGTGCTGTTTAAAGAGGTCAACCAGGTCGTCAAAGACAAAGCCCCGGTCCAGACCCCCGCAAAGAAGGACTTCTGGCTCCTTAAAGGCCGGAATGGCGACGGACGCAGCTTCGATGTTGGTAGACTTAGAGTCGTTATAAACCTTAGCGCCATTTAATTCAGTGACGTATTGGAGACGGTGCTCAGCCCCGGTAAAGGTGGACAAGACGGCATAAATGTCGTCTTTGCCAGCACCCAGCAAGGTCGAAATGCCGATGGCAACCAGGGAGTTTTGCAGGTTGTGCATCCCCGGCAATTTGATATCAGCAATCTTCATCATCTCGTCATCGCCGTGCATCAGGTAGTCTTGACCTACGTAAAAGTCTGCCTTAGCGTCTTCTTCGCTAAAGGTCAAAATCTTAGCCTTAGTCGCCTTTTCTTCCTTAGCCAAAATGTCCTTTTGATCGTAGTTGGCCAAGAAGTAGTCATTTTCGTCTTGGAAGCGGCCGATGTTCAGCTTGGCGTCGACATAATTGTCAAAAGTCTTGTGGTAGTCCAGGTGAACGTTGTTGTAGATGTCAACGATGGCTGCAACTTTAGGCTTGATGTCGGTAACACCCATCAGCTGGAAGCTGGACATTTCTACTACCAAGAGGTCGTCTGGACCAGCTTGATCTAAGACAACTTCTGAAATTGGCCAGCCAATATTGCCGACAGCAAAGGCGCGGTGACCTTTTTGCTGCAGATAGTGGTCCATGATCATTTGCGTCAGCATGACGGTCGTGGTCTTGCCGTTTGAGCCCGTGACGCAGACATATGGCGCTTCGCTGGCGCTCAAGGCAACTTCCGGTTCCGTAATAACCGGAATCTTCTTCTCCATGGCCTTAGCCACCATCGGATTTTCGTAAGGGATGCCAGGATTTTTAACCAAGTAGTCAAAGTGCTCTTCGTCAAAAATTTCCGTTGGGTGGTAGCCGCCAATGACTCTTACGCCCAGTTTTTCCAGTTCAGCTGCTTTTTCATTATTGGCTAAATCTGCCTTGTCGTTTAAAGTCAGCTTGGCGCCAAGCTTTAAGAGCAGCTTGCTGACTGCAAAACCGCTCCGGCCGAGGCCCAAAACCAAAATATTTTTACCAGTATAGGTGTCAATCTCTTTCAACGTTATTTACCCCCAGATCAACAAATAACAAATGCTTCCGGCTAAGCCAACCAGCCAAAAGACAATATCAACTTTCCATTCCGACCAGCCCAGCATTTCAAAGTGGTGGTGGATTGGCGTCATCTTAAAGATACGCTTGCCAGTGGTTTGGAAGGAAATGACCTGCAAAATAACGCTGGCTGTCTCACAGACAAAGACAATACCAATTAACAAAAGTGACCATGGCCGGCCTAAAAAGAGGCTGACCGCAGCCAAGCCGCCGCCTAAAGCCAAAGAACCTGCATCGCCCATAAAAATCTTGGCTGGCTTGTGGTTGAACATGAAGAAGGCGATAAGCCCGCCCATAACTGCCATGCAAAAGACCATTACTTGGTAGTTTTGACTCTTCATGGCCAGCCAAGCATAAGTCCCGTAGGCAATAAAGGACAGACCCGTTGCCAGACCGTCTAGGCCATCTGACAGGTTGACAGCATTAGAGAAGCCAACCAGCCAGAAGACTTCAAACAAGACAAAGAGCACGATATTGTGCACGACGCCGGCTAAAGGAATGTACAAGGCGAAGTCAAAGTGGTCATTTGCCGCTAAAATCACGATCAAGGCTGCAACCAGTAGCTGCAAAGCCATCTTTTGCCAAGCCCGCAGGCCCAGGTTGCGCTTGAAAAAGAGCTTCAAGCCGTCATCGAGGAAACCGATAATGCCGTAGCCTAATAAGGCAATCAGCAAAATCCAAACAGTGTTGTTGATCAAGCCCTTGAAGGCGCAAACCGCAACAGTGGCAATAGCAGCCGCCAAAACAAAGACCGTACCGCCCATGGTTGGCGTCCCTGACTTTTTTTCATGCCACTTTGGGCCTTCGTCTCTGATCTGCTGGCCCTCATCGTGGCTGTGCATCCACATGATCAGCCATGGCAAAAATAAGGCACTTAGTACCAATGAAATCGTAAAAGCAATCAAACTTGCTTGCATCGAACTCTTACTCCTTTAATTCTACTTTCAATTTTGTTCCTGCTTTAATGGTCGTCCCGGCGTCAAGGCTCTGCGACTTGACCTTGCCTGACCCAGATAGGGTCAGTTTTAGTCCGGTCAATTCAGCAAAGGCTTCAACTTGGCTTTGGCTGTAGCCGGTCAAGTCCGGCATGGTAACTTTGCCGCTAGTCAGGGCAAAGACAGTGCTGCCGGCAGAAACCGTCTCGCCGGCCTTGGCATTTTGACTAGTCACCGTATTGCCAGTACCCAGCTTCACCAAAGTCAAGCCGTTTGAGCTGGCGGTGGACTTGGCTTTGGCCACGGTCATGCCGGTCAGTTTTGGCACGGTAACCGCACCAGTTGCCGACTTGTTGCCCTTGCTGAGCAAAACTAACCGCCGCATCATCGGCTTAAAGATCTGGGATAAGATCGTTTCAGCCCCGCTCCCCAGCTTGCTTGGCTGCTTCATGGTGATGTAGATGCAGTAGCGCGGGTTGTCCGTTGGGGTGATGCCGACAACGGAGAAGATGTAATTGCGGTCCCCCGTCATGTAGCCGCCCGTTGCCTTGGCAATCTGGGCCGTCCCGGTCTTGATCCCGAAGTCCTTGCCCTTCATGTAGTAGGCATGACCAGTCCCGATGGTCTGGCTCAAAACCTTTTTCATATTTTGCATGACCACCTTGCGGGTAGCTGCCGTAAAGACCGGCTTGCCCACCTTCTTGACCGTGTAGCCCTTGACCGTCTTGCCGGAAGCGTCAGTAACTTTTTCCACTAACTGCGGCTTAACCATCTGGCCGTTGTTGGCTAAGGCACTGTAAACCTGCATCATCTGCATGACATTGACCGTCACGCCCTGGCCAAAGGCGGTTACCGCTTGGTCGACGGGGCTGGCAAAAGAAATGCTGCCGGAAACTTCGCCTGGCAGGGTGACGCCTGTCTTATGGGTGATCCGGAACATCTCGAGGTACTTCTTCCAGAGCTTAGCTCCCATCTTCTTTTCTAGGTAGACCATCCCGACGTTACTTGAACGCGGAAAGGCTTGTGAAAAAGGAATCGTGCCCCAGCCTGACTTTTGCCAGTCATAAATGGTGCTGCCGGAAACCGTGATTGACCCTGACCGGTAGTACTCTTTAGGGTTGTAGTTGCCGCTATTGACGGCAGCTGACAGGGACAAAATCTTGAATACAGACCCTGGTTCATAGCTAGACTGGACCAAAAGGTTGCTTCCGGCCTTGCTGATGCCGGCTTTGGTTTGCGAGTTAAAAGTTGGTCTTTGGCTGGCTGCCAAAATTTTCCCAGTCTTTAAGTCCTCAACCACCGCCGTTATGGCCTTCGGGCTGTAATTTTTTTGCACCTTGGACATGTAGGACTCAAGGGCACTTTGCAGCTGAGAGTCAAGGGTCAAGTAGAGGTTGTTGCCGTCTTTGGCTGCTTGATACGAGTGCGAGCCGCTTGGCAGCTGATTTTCTGAGGAGTCAACGGTACTGGTCTCATAGCCGTTGGTCCCGGTCAAAGTTTTGTTAAAGTAGGCTTCAAGCCCGGTCACGCCAACTAATTCCGTAGACCCAGTCTTTTTGCTGGTCTGGTTGACCGTGTAGCCAATAACGTTTGAGGCGAAAACGCCATTTGGATACAGCCGAGATGGCGTCTCCATGAACTTGATCCCGGATAAGTGCATCGCCTGAATCTTTTTCTTTTGCGTTAAGGTCAAGCCTGATCCCGCTGTCCCAAACTGGACCTGGAAGACCGACTTTGACTTGGGCGTCAAAAACTTGTAGATTTTGGCAGCCGAAAGCGGCAGGACCGTTGCCAGTTTTTCGGCCGTTTTTTGTTTATCTTGCACATAGAGGGGCTTTTTATTTGAGTCGACATAGGTCTTGTCCAAGATGGCATAAACAGTATAAGTATGGGAATCTTGGGCAATCACCAGGCCATTTTTATCATAAATCGTCCCCCGATTTGCCGTTAAAGCGGTATTGCGGCGGTAAATGGCCGCTGTCCGCTTGCTGATGTCTTGACCATCAATGGTCTTAGAAATCGACAAATACAGCATGCGACCGGCGAATAAAAGAAAAACCAAAGCAACGGCTAGTTCAAGTGTCCTCCCGACAGTGAACCGATAGCCGTGTGCTCTGGATTTGATCTTCTTTAAATTATTGGTCTTCTTCATTAGCGAATAGTCCTAATGTTGTTTTCCCGTAACTTAAGTCCTTCTTTAGCAGCAATCTTGTTTAAACGTGAATTTGATGACAATTCACCGATTTCTTGCTGCAGGTTGGTAGTTACGTTTCTTTGCTTGGTAATTGCGGTTTCGATATTTGACAGCTGTCTTTGCACCGAAGTAGCCGAGACGCTGGCTGAGACATTTAAGGTGATCAAGGCCACAGCCACAATTACGCCAGCAGCTACCAAGACCTTCTCAAAAGGGGAATAAGGGACCTTTTGGGGGTCAACGACGATCCGGGGGCGCTGACGCTCACGTTCTTCTTGTTCTGGTTCGTAATTGTATTTTCTAACAGTATTTCCTGGCATAGTGTGGTCCTCTTTATAACTTCTCTGCTACTCTCAATTTGGCACTGTGTGAACGGTTGTTATGCTCTAGCTCTTCTGCGCTAGCCGTAATCGGCTTACGGTTAACCAGCTTCAGGGCAGGCTTCATTCCCTCGGGCACAACCGGCATCCCGCGCGGAATCTCAACTTCTGAATATTTTTTAAAAGTCTTCTTGACAATCTTGTCTTCCAAAGACTGAAAGGTAATGACGCTGATACGGCCACCTGGCGCCAGCAGCTCGATTGCTTCTTCTAGGGATGCTTGCAAGACATCCAGTTCGTGGTTGACTTCAACCCGAATCGCCTGAAAGCTCTTCTTGGCTGGGTGGCCCCCAGTCCGTCTAGCTGCCGCTGGAATGGCTTCTTTAATGATGTCCACCAATTCAAAAGTGGTCTCAATTGGCTTAATCTGCCGCTTTTCTACGATCTTCCGGGCAATTTGCCGGGAAAACTTTTCATCGCCATAGCGGTAAAGAACATCAGCCAGCTGCTTTTGGCTGTACTGGTTGACTAGCTGATAGGCATCAAAATCCTGGCTTTGGTCCATCCGCATGTCTAAGCGTGCATCAAACCGGTAGGAAAAGCCGCGCTCTGCCTGGTCTAGCTGCGGAGACGAAACGCCCAGGTCATAATAGATGCCATCGATTTGCCCATGCCCCAGCTTTTCCAGTTCTTCAGTCAGGTGACTGAAGTTGTTATGAACGAGTTCTAGCCGCGGCTGGCTGTCAGCCTGTAAATAGTCGGCGAAATTGCTTTGAGCTGTCTTGATTGCATACTCGTCTTGATCAAAGCCCACCAAGGTGCCTTTCTTGAGCTGACTGAGAAGGTAGCGGGCGTGGCCGCCCCCACCAAAAGTCGCGTCAACATAGAGGCCACCATCGTGCACTTTTAAATTGTCGATCGTTTCGTGCAAGAGCACGCTAGTATGCTTAAATTCCATCTCTATAACTCAATATCGTCCAAACTCTCTGCTATATCGTCATAACTCTCATTTGCCTCTTCAGAGTAATCATCCCAGCGCTCTTTAGCCCAGATTTCGATCCGGGTCGACACGCCAACGATTACGCACTCCTTCTTTAGACCAGCGTGTTCTTTCAAGGTGGGGGAAATATTGATCCGTCCCTGCTTATCGAACTCGCCTTCCATTGCCCCAGAATAAAACATTCTGGTGAAGCTGCGGGCATTCTTCTTGGTTAAGGAGAGCTTGGCCAGCTTGGCTTCAATCTTTGCCCATTCTTCTAAAGGATAGCCAAAAATGCAGCCTTCCATGCCCCGGGTCAATACCAATTCTGAACCAATTTGTTCACGCAATTTAGCTGGAATGATCAAGCGACCTTTAGCATCTAAATTGTGCTGATATTCACCCATCAACATGGCCTGGTCCTCCCTTCTGTTAACAATTTACCACAAATCCCCACTTTAAACCACCAAATATGGAAAAGAGAGGAAATTTTCCCTAAAAATTAAAAAAATGCACCGCTTAGCAAATTAAAGCGGTACATTTTTTAAATCATGGTGACTAGCAAGAGACCCAAATACCAGAAAAAGGAGCAAGCATCGAGGTAGCTCCAAAATTGCCGAAACATCTTGCTCAGAGAAATATTCTTGTTGATCATGGCCCACTTGATGGCCGACAGCAAGATTAAAATGAAGTAAAGCAAAAAGGCAGATGGTAAAAATGAGGGGAGCTTTTTCAAATCGGTCAGCAGCTGACATGCATAAATCAAAAAGAAAGGCATCACGTCATAGCCCCGAAAGCTGGCCTTGGGCCAAATTAGATTGACGACGTAGGCAGCCGCCAAACCGATCACAGGCAAGAGTAATATTTGTGTCATAAGAATCCTCCGTATCTAGTCTATTTTAACTTTTTTCAGCACTTAATCCTAGCAATAAATTGCAAATCAATGGCAAACAGGTTATAATTTCTTCATACAGGAGGCTCATATGGCACGCAAGAAGAAAAAGTCAACATTTCAAAAGATTGAAAATGTCATGGTTATCTTGATGGCAGTGATCACCTTGTTCGGTGTTGCTGCTTCTGTAGTCTACTACCTGATGGGTCAATAAGACTGACAAGTACCATAAAAGAGAAAAGCGATCAGCAGCTGCTGATCGCTTTTCTCTTGCGTTTATTTTAGCTTAATAACGGTAATTATCCAGGTCAATCAAGAATGGGTAGCTGCGAGCCAGTTTTGACCAGATCCAGTAGGTCAAAACCGTAATCCCCACGCTCCACAATCCCGTATAAAGCACGCTGGGCACGGCAGCTTGGAAGGATTGGTTGGTCCAAGTCAAAATGTGGAAGACCAGCCAAATGTAAAGGCTAGCCCCGCAACTGGCCAAGAAGGTCCCGATCAGGCGCACAATGAAGAGCTCCGGTGAAACGCGGGCGTACCAGCGGCCAAATGCCGACAGGGCCGGCAAAACGACGATGTAAATGCCAATAATGCCGTAAAAGTATAAATCTGCTACTAGCCCAGCGCCAAGGGCCAGCCAAAACTCTTTCGGGTTGCGCTCATCTTCAAAATTGATGACCAAAACTGCTAAAGGGAGCAGCATCAAGCTAGCCTTACCGTTGCCATATTTTAAGATCGGCTGCAGGTAAACGGACAAAACGCCATCAAGGGTCAGGGCAACATATAAGGCAATTGCCAGGATCCACTGCTTAAAAATGCGCATTAGGACACGCTCCTTTGAACGACCGTGACGACCGATGGGTCAGACAGGTTGCCGGCAGGCGTGATCTTGATCAAGTCAGACAAGCCAAAGCTGTCTTTGGTTGTTTCGCTAACCGTCCCGATCAAGAGGCCCTTTGGTGAAACGCCGCCAAGACCACTGGTATAAACCTTGGTGCCCTTGGCCAATTTGCTAGAGCTAGAAGCCTGGGTAAAGGTCAAGACGCCGCCTGATTGAACGCTAATGATGCCGTGCAGGGTCTTGCCAGAACTAGAAACAGCTTGAACGGCAAAGCGGTTGGCTGAGCTGTCAGTCGTCGTGATCAATTCAACCTTGCTAGTTGCCGCATCAACTTCGGTCAAACGGCCGATAACCCCGCCGCCAGACATCACCGCCATGCCCTTTTTAAAGCCGGCATTTTTGCCCTTGTTGATGGTTAGCTGCTCGCTCCAGCTGTCAGAAGAGCGGGAAATAACTGAAGCGGTCGTAGTCGTATAACTGGTCAGGGTCTTTTTGATCCCGGCAGCGGCTTTCAGCTGCTTGTTTTCCTTTTCTAAGACGGCATTTCTCGCTTCAACTTGCGCCAATTCAGAGACCTTTTTCTTCAAGTGGTCGTTTTCACTAGCCGCATTGAGGAGGTCATCAATCGAATTGATCCCATCAGACAGCCAAGCAACTGGAGCACTGACGATTCTGGAGCCAACTGAAACCAGGTCGTTGCCCAGCCTTTGCACGAATAAAGGAGCATTTAAGTTATTCCGCAAGGTCACGGTTGAGCCCAGCAAGGCCGCCACCACAGCGACCGTTGCCAAGGCTGATAACATTTTTCTGTTTTGAAAAAACTTCTTCATATAAACTCAAATCCAAGATAAAAACCGGCCTAAGGCCGGTTTATTGCTGCTTATCTACTAGTTCTGCGCATTACGTCCAAATGCTTCAGTGATTCACCAGTACCAATAGCTACGCAGTCAAGTGGATCTTGGGCGATAAATACTGGTACCTTGGTTGCGTCAGAGATGACTTCTGGCAGGTTCTTGAGCAAGGCACCACCACCGGTCAGGACGATACCATGATCAATTACGTCAGCCGCAATTTCAGGAGAAGTCAATTCCAGAGTTTCCTTGATAGCCACGATAATGTCTTGAACGACATCTTGAATGGCCGTAGCCACGTCAACGGCGCTGATTTCCAAAGACTTAGGCAAGCCTGAAACTAGGTCCCGGCCACGGATCGTCATTGATTCAATTTCCTTGGCTGCTTCAACAGAAGCTGAGCCAATTTGAATCTTGATGTCTTCAGCAGTTCTTTCACCGATCAGCAGGTTGTACTTGCTGTGAACGAAGTTGGTGATCGCTTGGTTGAACTTGTCGCCGGCTTGGCGGATTGAAGTTGAAGAAACGATCCCGCCTAAAGAAATAGTGGCAACGTCGGTCGTACCGCCACCGATGTCAACAACCATTGAACCAGTTGGTTCCATCACTGGAAGACCAGCACCGATGGCTGCGGCAAAAGGTTCTTCGATGACGTAAGCTTCACGGGCACCAGCCACGCGGGCAGCGTCAATGACAGCTCTCTTTTCAACTTCGGTAACGCCGGAAGGAACACAGATCATGACTGATGGCTTTGAGTTGCCAACCGTCTTGCCCATGAAGTACTTCAGCATAGATGCAGTAGTGTCGTAGTCGGCAATTACCCCATCCTTCATTGGCCGAATGGCCACAATTGAACCAGGAGTACGGCCAATCATTTCCTTGGCTTCAGAACCAACGGCGATGACTTCGCCAGTCTTGGTGTTCTTTGCCACAACAGAAGGTTCGCGCAAAACGATGCCCTTGCCTTCAACATAAACCAGAGTATTGGCAGTACCCAGGTCGATACCAATATTTTTTGAACCAAATCCAAACACGGATATCTCTCCTTATTTACTCGCTTAATCTTGCTTAATTATAGCATAATGCCCGTGAAAGTCATGGATTGGCAGAAAATTAAGCTAAATTTAAAACAATTCTCTTTCACGCAGGCTCAAATAGTCGCCCCCACCCACAATGAAGTGGTCCAAGAAGGCGATCTTCATGATCTTGCTTGCCTCCTTGAGCCCCCTGGTCAGCTCCAGGTCATTTTTGGACGGGGTCAAATAGCCACTTGGGTGGTTATGAGCCACAATCATGCTGGCACAGCCGTAAACGACCGCCCAGCGGAAAATTTCCCTTGGGTGCACCCAGGAGCGGTCCAGGGTGCCTTGGAAAAGCATCTTCTCTCCTAACAGATTTTGCTGCTTGTCAAAGTAAAGAACCCAGAACTGCTCTTGCTTTTGCCCTTGCAGCTTTTCAGCCAGGTAATTGCCGATCTTGGAGCTGGATGACCAGTCACAAGACCGGCGGTGGTCGGTTGCTCTCAACCGGTCCATTACCACCTCGATGGTCAATGCTAGGTCTGGCGGACAAGCGGGACCTGATGCATAATCCAGCAAGTCCTTGAAGCTGGTGATCTTGTCTTTCCGCAGCCGCTTGTCCAGGTCCTCCCAGCTGGTCAGCTGCAACTGGCTGGCTAAAAGCTTGAGCAAGTCCAGATCATTTTCGATGTAGTAGTAGTTAAACGTTTGTTCAGTCATGACAACTGCCTCCTAAAAATAAAAACGCCTCTACTTGTTATTACACCGAAAATCAGAAAATTAACGTCGAAAGTTGGAAGAAGTTTTGGCACACTATTATTGCTCTTTGTCTATCAACCGCTCTAGGTGCCTTCAGGTCGGGAATCATCACGCAATCGATGCCGGCATTGGCCGCTGCTTCAACCCCCATGCTGGAATCTTCAAAGATCAACAGCTCCTCTTTAGCTAGGCCGCTTCTTTTTTGCGCTTCCAGGTAGAGATCAGGAAAAGGCTTAGAACGCAGCTTGTGTTCAGCCACTTCGTCGTGGGTGACGATGTAGTCAAAATAGTTGCGGCATCCCGTAACCCAGAGGTCATGGTCAACCACGCTCTTGTAGTTGTTGCTGGCTAGACCCATGTTGATCCCGAGCTCTTCAAACTTATCGAGGATTTCTTGAACGCCGGGCTTTAAGACTAGCTTGCCTTCATCGGCCCATTGCCAAACCAGGTCATCGGTTCTCTTGACGAAGGCCTGGCGGACTTCGTCACTAGCAAAATACTTGGCGTAAAAGTCATCCATCGTCTTGACGCTGGCCCCGACCAAGGTGAGGTAACTGTCGTCAGGGATGCCCAAATTATACTCTTTAGAAGCCTGAATGTTGGCCTTCCAGTAGAGCTCTTCTGAATTGACTAAAAGACCATCCATGTCAAAAATGACGCCCTGTTTTTCGTGTTCAATGCCTTTGATCTGCATTTTTCCTCATCTCTTTTCTTGCTCATTTTTGCTTTTTTTCAATTTTGCTTTTTTGTCAACCTATTTTGTTTTGCCGGCTCTTTTTAACCAGCTGCAAGACGGCACTGACCAGGTAAAAAGATCCCGTTACTAAAACAATGTCGTTTTTCTTGGCCTTTTCTAGCTGCTGGTCTAACGCAGCCTTGAGGTCGCCCTCATAAGGGAACTTTTCCTGGGCCCAGGCCGGGAAATCAGCTTTTTTAGCTGCCCGCGGGTAAGGCAGGCTGGTCAAGAGCAGGTCTTTAGCTTGAAACAGGCTCAAGAAATCGCTCAAGTCCTTATCTTTCATCATCGCTGTCAGTACTAAGACCTGCCCGCCCCTTTGCCCGGCCAGCTGGTCAGCATATCTGAGCAAATTTTGCCCAGCTTGGACATTGTGGGCTCCGTCTAAGAGCAGCATTGGCGCTTCCCCCAGCTTTTGGTAGCGGCCAGGGACTACCGTTTCAGCAATCGCCGCTTCTGCATCCCCTGTAGCTAACGTTAGACCCAGGCAAGAAAATGCCTTTAACGCCATGGCTGCATCTTTGCCTTCGGCTTCGGGCATAACCGGCAAGATGTATTTTTCTGGCAAGGAAATTTCAGTTTTGCCATTTTTTTCCATTACGAAAAAATCTTTCCCCAGCCAGTAGCCTTGGCTGTCCGCTTTTTCCAGCTTGTCCTCGACAATCCCTTTTACGCTTTCTGGGATGTCGCCTAAGACAGCTGGGACATGCTTTTTGATGATGCCACTTTTTTCTTTAGCAATGTCAGCCAGGGTTGGCCCGATGATCTGCTCATGGTCCAGGCCAATCGTCGTAATTAGGCTGACTGCCGGAATGATCACATTTGTCTTGTCATGTTCAGCCCCAATGCCCACTTCAATCACAGCATAGTCGCAGTGCATTTTGGCAAAATACAAAAAGGCCATTGCCACTTCGTATTCAAAGGTCACGAGCGAAAAATCAGGCTCATTTTTCTGAATTTCGCCAATTTTTTCATCCACCTGGTTGGCGATTGCCAAAAGCTCCTGGTCACTGATCGGCTGGCCATTTAACTGGATGCGCTCATTAAAGCTGACGATAAAGGGAGAAACAAAAAGGCCAGTCCGCTGACCAGCCTTTTGGAGCAGATTGCTCAAATAATATGCAGTTGACCCTTTACCGTTGGTGCCAGTAATATGGCAGCACTTGACTTCTCTTTCTGGATGGCCAAGTTCAGCCAAAATCCTCTTCACATAACTCAGGTCGCTTTTTTCATGCAGCTTGGGCAAATGATAGAGGTAATCTGTAAATTCGGTAACAGTCTCAAATTTCACGTCTTTAACGACTTTCCTTCAATTCTTGGATTCTTTCCTTGACCCCAGCCAGTTGGCTTTCGTATTCAGCCTTCTTGGCCTTTTCCTTGTCAACGATGGCTTGCGGAGCGTGATCTACAAAGCCCTTGTTGGCCAGCTTCTTTTCAGCCCGGTCAACTTCGCTTTGCAGGCGCGCTTCTTCCTTGGTCATCTTGGCGATTTCTTCATCAAGGTCAACCAGTTCTGACAGTGGGACAAAGATTTGCGCCCCGGCAATCACAGCAGTCTTGGCCAATTTTGGCGCATCGATCTTGGTTGAGATTTCCAGCTTCTTAGGGTGTAGGAAGTTTTCAACGTAATCCATGTTGTCCTTCAGTATGTGTTCGCTAGCTTCATCGTCTAATTGGATCAAGATATCGATTGCACTTGACATTGGCGCGTTCACTTCCATCCGGATGTTCCGAACAGCCTTGATTGTTTCGATCAAGAAGGCCATGTCACTGTCGGCTTGGGCATTGTCAAATTCCTCATGGGCTACTGGGTATTCAGCCACCATGATGGACTTGCCTTCATGTGGCATGGACAGCCAAAGCTTTTCGGTTACGAATGGCATGATTGGGGAGATGAGGCGCAGGATTTGGTCCAGGATGTAAGTCAAGTTGGCTTGCTTTCTGGCCTTCAATTCTGCATCGTCGCCGTACAGGGCAACCTTGGAAATTTCGATGTACCAGTCACAGAAGTCGTTCCAGATGAAGCTGTACATTTCCCGGCCGGCTTCACCAAATTGGAATTCGTCAAAGAGACGGGTGGTTTCCTTAACCGTGTGGTTCAGGCGGTCAAAAATCCAGGCATCAGCCAGGTCAAAAGTGCTAGTATCTGGCATTTGAGCAGGCTTAGCGTCTTCTGGCAAGTTCATGATCACGAACCGGCTTGCGTTCCACAGCTTGTTGATGAAGTTCCAAGCAGAATCCATCTTCTTGTAGCTAAAGCGAGTGTCTTGACCAGGCGCCGTTCCGTTCAACAGGAACCAGCGAAGTGCGTCAGCGCCGTACTTGTCGATGACGTCCATTGGGTCAATCCCGTTGCCCAAAGACTTAGACATCTTCCGCCCTTGTTCGTCCCGGATCAAGCCGTGCAAGACAACGTTGTCAAATGGCCGCTTGCCGGTAAAGTGCAGACTTTGGAAGATCATCCGGGAAACCCAGAAGAAGATGATGTCATAACCCGTTACCAAGGCGTTGGTTGGGAAGTAGCGCTTGAAGTCTTCAGAGTCTTCATCTGGCCAGCCCAAAGTGGAGAATGGCCACAAGGCACTAGAGAACCAAGTGTCCAAAACGTCTTCGTCTTGATCCCAGTTTTCGATGTCCTTTGGCGCTTCTTCGCCAACGTACATTTCACCGGTTTCCTTGTTGTACCAAGCTGGAATCCGGTGACCCCACCAGAGCTGACGAGAGATTACCCAGTCGTGGACGTTTTCCATCCAGTGACGCAGGGTCCCTTCAAAGCGTTCTGGCACGAAGTTGACCTTGCCGTCAGTGTCTTGGTTTTCCAAAAGCTTGTCAGCCAATGGCTTCATCTTGACGAACCACTGGGTTGACAGTCTTGGTTCAACTTGCACGCCGGAGCGTTCTGAGTGACCAACTGAGTGGACGATTGGCTCAACCTTGATCAGGTAGCCTTCTTCCTTCAGGTCTGCTACCAATTGCTTGCGGCAGTCAAAGCGGTCCATGCCAGCGTACTTGCCAGCCTTGTCGTTCATGGTGCCGTCATCGTTCATGACGTTGATTCTTTCCAGGTTATGCCGGTTGCCGACTTCAAAGTCGTTCGGGTCGTGGGCTGGTGTAATCTTTACCAGACCAGTCCCAAACTCTGGATCAACGTGTTGGTCTTCGATGATTGGAATTTCCCGGCCAACCAGTGGCAGGATCAATTTTTTGCCAACCAAGTCCTTGTAGCGTTCATCGCCAGGTGCAACGGCAACGGCGGTGTCACCAAACATGGTTTCTGGACGGGTCGTTGCAATTTCAACAGAGCCTGACCCATCTGCTAGTGGGTAGTTGATGTGGTAAAAAGCACCTTGGTCATCTTGGTGGATAACTTCGATATCAGACAGGGCAGTCCGCAATTTTGGATCCCAGTTGATGATGTATTCACCGCGGTAGATCAAGCCTTCGTTATACAGCTGCACGAAGACGCGGCGAACGGCCTTGGACAAGCCCTTGTCCAAGGTAAAGCGTTCTCTTGAGTAGTCAAGAGACAAGCCTAATTTTTGCCACTGGCTCTTGATAATGTTGGCGTATTCATCCTTCCATTCCCAGACCTTGTCGACAAACTTTTCCCGGCCTAAGTCATAGCGGCTGATGCCTTGTTCGCGAAGGCGCGCCTCAACCTTGGCTTGAGTCGCAATCCCGGCGTGGTCCATCCCTGGCAAGTACAAGGTGTCATAGCCTTGCATCCGCTTGTAGCGGATCAGGGTGTCTTGAATCGCCGTGTCCCAAGCGTGACCTAAGTGCAACTTGCCAGTTACGTTTGGGGGCGGGATAACGATTGAGTAAGGCTTAGCTTTCTTGTCGCCAGATGGCTTGAAGAGGTCTTCGTCAAGCCATTCTTGGTAGCGACCAGCTTCAACCTCTTGTGGGTTATATTTTGGTGCTAGATCTGTCATAAATTTCCTCCATAAAAAAAGTCCTAGACAAACTGTCTAGGACGATTTAATTAACCGCGGTACCACCTATTTTGAGCATGCTGCTCCACTTAAAGGCGGTTAACGGGGCATAACCGGATTGGCCTACTGGGCTTCAGCCAATCAGCTCTTCAAGCTACTAGGTGCTTCCGGTCTCTCAGCATGCTGACCTTTCTCTGTCATGAAGCGCCACCTCTTGATCTTTGCTTTGTCAAAAAGTATAGCATATTTTTTCAGATCATTAAAGGGTCTTTGCCTTTAACTGAGCAAGTTCTTCAGCGGTCAGTTCCCGGTAGGCAGCAGGCGCCAATTTTTCATCTAGCCTTAAAGGACCCATCGATAGGCGCTTTAAGGCAACCACCTTCATCCCTTGGGAGGCAAACATCCGCTTGACCTGGTGGTACTTGCCCTCAGTGATGGTCACTTCGATTTCTGATTCATCGCTTGCAAAGTTCTGCGACAAAATTCGCAGCTTGCCAGGCTTGAGAATCGTGCCATCCTTTAATGCCAGCCCCTTGGCAAAAGCTTCAGCTGTTTCCGCAGTTGCTACGCCAGCAAGTTTAGCATAGTAAACTTTCGGCACGTGATGCTCTGGGGCTAGCAGCTGGTGGGTCAATTGACCATCGTTAGTGATCAATAAGAGACCCGTCGTATCCTTGTCCAAGCGCCCGACCGGTGCTAGATTTTGGTAGCGGTCCTTCTCCTTTAACAAATCTAGTACCGTCTTTTGGCTCCGGTCTTCAGTTGCTGATAAAACGCCAGCCGGCTTATTGAGCAAGAAGTAGTGGAATTCCTGGTAGACGACCGCTTGCCCGTTAACCGTCACCTGGTCGCTTTCTTTGACCTTTTGCTTAGCCGTCCGGCAAACCTTGCCGTTGACCTGGACCTGCCCTTTTTTAATGATTTCATGAACCTGGCTTCTTGAGCCAACTTTCATGTTGGCCAAAAATTTATCAAGGCGCAGCATTAAAGGAGGTCCGCGTCTTCTTCAGACAGGTCGTTTAAGAAACTTTGGCCTGGGTAAATTGGCGTCACCTTGATGCCGGCCAAGGCCCGTTCGATAAGGCCATCGACGTCCAGACGGCTTTCGTATTCCCGGGCCTTGTCAATCCGCGGCTTGGTCTTCGGACGCGGCGGCGCAAAGATGGTGCAGCAGTCTTCAAATGGCTGGATGGACAAATCAAAGGTGCCGATTTCCTCAGCCTTGGCAATAATTTCGTTCTTGTCCATGGTGGCAACTGGACGGATAACTGGCGTAGTCGTCACGTCATTGATGGCTGCCATGGATTCCAGGGTTTGCGAAGCAACCTGGCCAACGGATTCCCCGTTAAAGATAGCCAAGCCATGCCGCTTTTCTCTGATAATGTCAGCTAAGCGGAGCATGAAGCGGCGCTGCACCGTCATTAAGTAGCCTTCTGGCAATTTTTCCTTGATGGTTTCCTGGATTTCGGCAAATGGGACTTCAATGAAGTTGATCCGGCCGCTGTACTTGGCTAAGATGCTGGTCAAGTCCTTAGCCTTAGCCAGCGCCTTTTCAGAGGTATAAGGCGGTGAGAAAAAGTGCACCATTTCAATGTTGACGCCGCGCTTCATGGCTAAGTATGAAGCAACTGGGGAGTCGATCCCGCCGGACAGCATCATCACTGCCTTGCCGGCCGTGCCCACTGGCATCCCGCCGGCCCCGTGGAGGAGCTGGTTAGAAATATAGGCCCCATCTTGGCGAACTTCTAGACGCAAGACCATGTCCGGGTGCTTCATTTCCGCTTCCAAGCCTTCCATGTGGTTGTAGAGGTAGTCGGCCACTAATTGGTTCAACTGGTTGGTGTCATAGATAAACTTGTGGTCGCTTCTTCTCGTATTAACCTTAAAGGTCATGCCTTTCTTGTAAGTAGCCTGCATCAGCTCTAAAGCGGTCTTTTCAATGGCTTCTAGGCTCTTTTCCGTCTTGATGACTGGGGAATAGGTCTGGATGCCGAAGACTACCTTCAAGCGCTCATCTACTGCTTCAAAAGGCGTCCCGTTCAACAGGATGTGCATCCGGTCATGGTGGGTTTGAATCTTTAAGTCCTTGAAGTCATGCAAAACCTTTTGCACGTTGGCTGAGAGCCGGTTGATAAAGTCCATCCGGTTCTTGCCCTTGGTTGACAATTCGCCGTAGCGAATCATGATTTCTGTGTATTGCAAAATTTACTCTCCTAAATGGTTAATCTTGGCAAAGTGCTGGTAGATCTTGTCAAAGACGGCGATAAACTGGTCAGCCTCTTCCAAGGTGTTGCTTTCGTCAAAACTGAGGCGAACGGCGCTAGTCGCAATTGGGTCTGGCGTCTTCATCGCCACTAAGGTTGAAGCCTCATCAGCCGTCTTAGATGAGCAGGCTGAGGTCGTTGAAATAAAGATGTCTTGCTCTTCCAAGGTGTGGACCAGGGTTTCGCCCCGGATGCCTTCTAGGGCAAAGCACAAGATGTGTGGCGCAAAGTCGTCCTTAAGCGGTGAAAAGATATGAATGCCTGGCTTGTCTTTCAGGTAGTCTGAAATTCTGGTCTTGATGGCCAATTCCCGAGCAGCCTTTTCACTTTCGCCGTCTAACAGCAGCCGGGTCGCCTTGGCCATGGCCGCAATGGCTGCCAGGTTTTCGGTCCCGCTCCGCAGGCCCTTTTCCTGTCCGCCCCCTTCACATAATGGCATGATCATCCGGCCCTCTTTTTTATACAAGATGCCGATGCCGCGCGGGCCATGGAATTTGTGAGAAGAAAAGCTCATCATGTCCACTCTTGGGGTGAAGACTTGGTCCCAGATCCCCTTGCCTAAAGCTTGAACATTGTCGACATGGAAGTGAACGTTTGGGTAGTCTTCCAAGATTTCGGAAATCTCTTGAATTGGCTGAATGGTCCCTACTTCGTTATTGACGCCCATGATGGAAACCAAGGTGGTGTCTTTGTCGAGAGCTGCCTTTAGGTCTTCTGGATTAACCCGGCCTTCCTTGTCAACTGGCAGTCGGGTCACCCGGAAGCCCAGGTTTTCCAGTTCGGTAAAGGCATTGGCTACGGAAGCATGCTCAACTGAAGAGGTGATCAGGTGCTTGCCGAATTCCCGCTTGGCCCAAGCCGTCCCCTTGATAGCCGTGTTGTTTGACTCGGTCCCGCCGGAAGTAAAGAAGATCTCGTCTGCCTTTACCCCCATCAAGTCCGCAATCTGCCGGCGCGAAGCCTCAAGCAGCTGGTGGGCCCGGTCGCCAAGTTTGTGCAGGCTGGATGGGTTGCCCCAGATCTTGGTCACGACTTGGCTATAGGTATCTAAAGCTTCTGGCGCCATCTTGGTCGTGGCGCTGTTGTCAAAATAAATCAAAGTCTTACTCCTTAAAAAAAGCGGCCAACAATTGACCGCTTAATCTTAATAATGTTCAATTTTAATCCAAAAGCCGCTTAACTGCAATTAATTACACTCTTAATCCAGCATTTCTTTTTGCTCTTGGTAGTAAGCATTTTCGATCCGCTGGTAGCTACCAGGATCAACCCGCTCAACTGCCGTGGCAATCGTGTCTAAGGCGTCTTTATAGTTGTAGTCGCGGTCATAAAGCTTCATCGCGGCTTTTCTAGCCCGGACTACCCCTTCATTGTCTAAAAACTTGTTGGAGTACTGCATGGTCAATTCAAAAAGATCTGCTGAATTGACGATATCAGCGGCATCTTTTTTCAAACGGTCCACGTCATCAGAAATCTGCACCAGTTCTTGGGAGATCTTCTCCATGTTGATCCGGATCTGGTTGAGCTCCCTGGTCGTCTTGCTGATCTCATTGATGACCAAGGTGTACATCTGCAAAAAGGCATCCGGGATGCCGGGCAGCTGGTGCCGGCTCAAGCGTCTGTAGATCAGGGAAACTTCCTGCTTAAATTCCTTGATGGAGCGGTGAGCCACTTCTTCTGCTTCATAAAGGCCATCCACTGCTTCTGAGAGTTCTTGCTGGCGCTGACCGATTTCGCTTAAGCGATTTAAGATCCGAACCCAGGCACTTTCAACTTCAGAATAAACGGCATTACCATCGGCAATCTTTTGACTGCTTCTGATGTAGTCAGAATCCATCTTGTGGACTTCCCGCTCAAGGCCCCGAGCCTCATCCAGCTCACCGTGAGTCAATTCGTAGCTCTCATCGATGTGGCGCAATTTCTTAACTAGCTGCTGGCTGACCACTTGCTGGTGGGCCAGGAGGTTTTGCAGCTTGTCTTGATTTTCTTCGACAAAAGGCCGTGCCCGGTATTCCTTCTCCAGGATCTTGTACAAGGTATCAATTTCCTTGTCAACCTTCTTCATGCCCTTCTCGCAAGCGTCTAAATCCAGCTTAGCCAGGTCTTGGAGCGATTTGTCAATTTGGTCATTGCTTTGCTTGATTTCCAGCAAAATGTCCAAGCTGCCGAAGCTGTATTTTTCTGACCGCATCTTCTTGTAGGCATCGGCAATTTCCGATAATTGCTCGGCAAAAACCGTCTCCAGTTCATGCTGGTCTTTTTTCACTTCTGGCAATTGCTTGCCCAAACTGTCCAAAGCTGCCCGAATCTTGGATAAAACACGCTTCGCTTCCACATGGTCACCTTGAGCTGAAAGGTTTTTAGCTTGGGCAAAATCTTCTTCCATCGCTGACAAGCGGTTTTCGATTTCATCTAAAGCTGAGCTGTAGTCAAAAGAAGCTGCTAAAATTTCCTTGCGCATTTCCCGGTAGGTCTTCATCAGCTCATCGTATAGAGCTTGATTCTCCCGGTTAGATTCTAAAAGCTGGGTAAAGACGTCAGAAGAATTCTTAACGTCTTCACTGATGGTGTCCAGAAGCTCTCGAGCCTGTTTAATATCCTGGTGTGCCTTCACCAAGCGGTAGCGGGCATTTTCATCAGCGCCGTCTTCAATCAGCTGCTGAATTTCCGGAAAAGCCTCAGCAGCTTTTTCATAGCTCTTCTTCCAGGTGGTTAAGGTTGCTAGGCTCTCCCCAGCCAATTCCATCTGGTCTAGCTTGCTGATGGCCCGCTCCAGGTGCAGATCTTCCATGTTGCCTAGATCATTGTCCAGCTCTTCAATTTCTTGCAGCTGGTGGCGGTTGGCGATGAGCATGGCAGCCACGGCAACAATAATTGCAATAATGATCGTGATGAGTAGTAGAGATTGTGTTGATGACATAACTTTCTCCTCCGAACTTTATTTCATTATACCAAACTCCAGGCTAAAAATATTTCCTTACACGCAGACTTTCTGTGCTTTTTTATCTTTTTCCTTGCTTTCTCCAGTCAAACCCCTTATAATGGTCAACGTGTAAAATATTTGCAGCCATAAGTGACAAGAACGTCAACATCTTGGGACGCCTAAGTGAACGAGTAACCCACGCTGCACGGGTGAAAATGTAAACTCAAGATGCACGAATGTTGAACTTATATTGTGATATTTTACTCCAAGAATTTTATTAATTTTTATTGGAGGAATTTTATATGTCAAGATACACTGGTCCAAGTTGGAAGCGCTCAAGAAGATTAGGCATCTCTTTGTCAGGCACTGGCAAGGAACTTGCTCGTCGTTCATACGCTCCAGGTCAACACGGCCCTAACCAACGCGGTCGTCTTTCAGAATACGGTATGCAATTGCACGAAAAGCAAAAGCTGCGTTGGATGTTCGGCTTGAACGAACGCCAATTCCGTACTTTGTTTGAACGCGCTGGTAAGATCCGTGAAGGCCAACACGGTACCAACTTCATGATCTTGCTTGAACGTCGTTTGGACAACGTTGTTTACCGTTTGGGTCTTGCTACTACTCGTGAACAAGCTCGTCAATTGGTAAACCACGGCCACATCACTGTTGATGGCAAGCGCGTTGACATTCCTTCATACGAAGTTAAGGTTGGTCAAACCATTAGCTTGAAGGAAAAGTCAAAGAACTTGCAACAAGTTAAGGACGCTTTGGAAGCTACTGCTTCACGTCCATCATTTGTTTCATTTGACGAAGACAAGATGGAAGGTCAATTGGTTCGTTTCCCAGAACGTGACGAAATGGAACCAGAAATTGACGAAGCCTTGGTTGTTGAATACTACAACAAGTTGCTGTAATTCATCGCCTGCTTCAAAGCCTTTCCCCTTTGGGGAGAGGCTTTTTTCTTGCCTAAAAAGCCCCCAAGATTGCTATAATTAGGAAAAAGACAATTTATTTTTTCCAAATAGAAAGGGTAAAAAGATGTCTGAAGACTTAGAGAAAAGAGTTGAATACGCGGCAAGCGGCATCACCCCGCAAACCAAGCCCGACGAACGGCGCCGCTACCTGGGCTCTTTAAGAGAACGGGTCTACCTCCGCATGAATTTAACAGAATGCCAAGACCCTGCCCTTACCCAGCTGTTTTTGGCGCATTTAAAGGACTACCAGGGCTATACCATCTTGATCAACGGCAATACGCCTAACCCCGCCTTCATCGGCAAGATTGAGAGCCAGGCCAGCAAGCTGGGCATCCCCTTCCGCCTAGTTAACGATGAAACAGCGAAAAACGGTGATGACGACTCTGCCATCTTGGTTGTGTCAAATACTGCTATCAACAAAATGCGGGTTGAAATTGGCCAGGTCTACCCGCCAGAATTGCCTAAAGAAGAGTTGCCGGCACCGAAGAAAAAAGGGCTATTAGAAAGATTGTTTGGTGATCACCAGTGAAGCCTTTAGCCTACCGCATGCGGCCCCGCGACTTAGATGAAGTGGTCGGCCAGCAGCACCTAGTTGGGCCCCATAAAATTATCCGCCGGATGGTTGAGGCCCACCGCCTGTCTTCCATGATCCTCTATGGCCCGCCAGGCATCGGCAAAACCAGCATTGCCAGCGCCATTGCCGGCTCAACCAAATACGCTTTTCGCCAGCTAAACGCTGCGACTGATGGGCAAAAAGAACTGGCACAAGTAGCTGCTGAAGGCAAGATGAGCGGGACCGTTATTTTGCTCTTAGACGAAATTCACCGCCTGAACAAGGTTAAGCAGGACTTTTTGTTGCCCTTGCTCGAGAGTGGCCAGGTGATTTTGGTTGGGGCAACAACGGAAAATCCATATTTGGCCATCTCCCCTGCTATCCGGTCGCGCTGCCAGATTTTTGAGCTCAAGCCCTTGAGTGAAGCGGATGTCTTGACTGCCGTCAACCGCGCTTTAACCGATGAAGAGCGCGGCCTTGGCAAATACCATGCCAAGCTGACTGAAGAAGCGGGAAAATTTTTAGCCGAAAAAGGCAACGGAGACCTGCGATCAACCTTAAACAGCCTGGAGCTGGCGGTCTTGTCAACCAAGCAAGAGCTGGCAGACGAAGGCAAAGACACAGAAGCCTTCACCATTGGTCTCGAAGAAATGGCGGATTCGCTCCAAATGAAGGCGCAAAATTTTGACAAGGACGGGGACGGCCACTATGACCTGGTTTCCGCTTTTCAAAAGTCCATCCGGGGTTCTGACACCGATGCCGCTCTCCACTACCTAGCCCGCTTGATCGAATCCGGCGACCTGATCTCCATTTGCCGCCGGCTCACCGTCATTGCCTACGAAGACATTGGCCTAGCCAACCCGCCGGCCTGTGAAAGGACTGCTCTAGCCGTCCAAAGCGCCCAGCAGCTGGGCCTGCCGGAAGCACGGATCCCTTTGGCAAATGCCGTTATCGAGCTCTGTCTGTCCCCAAAGAGCAACTCGGCGATGGCAGCCTTAGACCGGGCCCTAACCGACGTCAGAGAGGCTAATATCGGCCAAATACCAGACAATTTGAAAGATGCCCACTATCAAGGGGCAGCGAAGCTGGGACACGGCAGCGGCTACATCTACCCACATGATTATCCAGGCGACTGGGTACCGCAGCAGTACCTGCCGAGCAAGCTCACCGGCAAGCAATACTTTCAGCCTAAGGGCGAGAGCAAGTATGAGGGTGCTTTTAAGAAGCAGTATGATCGCTTGCATCAAATGCAAGCCGAAGGTTTAAAAAAGGCACAAAATCAAAAGAAAAAAGGTTAAGATTTTGTAAGCGCTGTTTTTGGCCTTGACAAGAGGCATGGCTTTCTATATTATAATAAGTGATCTGAGTTGATCGTCAGAAGCTTATTTGTAAATTAGTTGACCGATCAAACTTAAGGACGTGGTGGCCTGTCAGTAACTACTGAATCGGAATGCTGCCTTGGCAGAATCCATATTCACTGCGCGATGGGCCGGATTTTGTGATTTTTTTACGGGATCAACAAGCGCCATTTATGCTTTGGTCAACTCGGATTTTCTTAGATAATAAAGGCGGCCCAAATGGGCCGTTTTTTTGTATATCCAGTATTATTAAGAAAGAGAAAGTTGGTTTAATGCTTTACATTCGCATCTTCATGGGGATCTTCATCTTAATGCTCCTCCTCACCTCCTGGTACCTCTGGCACCGCAGAAACGGCGCCTTTCTTGTCTTTGACGTTGCTGGCAATCCTGGCCTCCATACCCTGATGACGGCCTGCTCAATCGCCCTTTTGGCCGTCAGCATTATCGGGATTATCCTGCTCTTTATGCCCAACAGGTACCTGAATTTAATTACACTTTTCCTTGGCTCTGGCGTCATTTTTGCCTTTGCGCTGCTGCTTTCACAAAACCAGCAGTAAGATGGAAAAAACTATTAAAATGCTTTCATTTTTTTGGTAAAATAGGAGTAGGAAGAGGTGTTAAAAATGACTAAGCAATATCAATACAAACACATTCAAGTTGCTGTCGATGGCTCAAAGGAAGCTGATTTGGCCTTCAAGAAAGCAGTCACGGTAGCCAAGCACATGAACGCCACTTTGGAAATCCTGCACGTAATCGATACTCGCTCTTTCCAAAACGTTTCCAGCTTTGACTCAGCCATGGTTGAACAAGTTTCCAATGACGCCAAGAAGAAGATGGAAAAGTACTACCAGGAAGCCGTTGATGCCGGCGTTAAGGAAGTTCACTACTCAATTGAATTTGGGTCACCTAAGTCAATCATCAGCCGGGAATTCCCTAAGAAGCACGATATTGACTTGATCGTAGTTGGGGCAACTGGCCTTAACGCCGTTGAAAGACTCTTAATCGGCAGCGTTACCGAATACATCACCAGAACCGCTGACTGCGACGTATTAGTCGTTCGCCACAATAAAGCTGGTTTAGACCGTTAGTCTATTAACAAACTAGCAAAAAAGAAGTCATCCGTTTGGATGACTTCTTTTTTGCTTTATTTTTCAGGCTTTAGAAGTCGCCTGAAGTACTAAACATGTAGTCCTTATTATGCCATTTCATCGACATAATCAAACCAATCCCGATCATGTTCCCGATCAAGGCCGACCCCCCTTGTGAAACAAATGGGAGGGGCACCCCGGTAAGGGGCAGTAAATCAATACTCATGCCAATATTTTCAAAGACGTGGAACAAAATCATCATGATAATCCCTGTGGACACGTAGGAATAAAAGGCGTTTCTAGTTGAAAAGGTAATCTTCACCATTTGAATGATCAAGACTAGGTAAATCCCAATCAGGCCCACCCCACCGACAAAGCCCAGGGTTTCTCCAATAACGGAGAAAATCATGTCGGAATTTCTAACTGGCACGTAAACCTTGATGTTGTTCAGACCATTGCCAAAAACCTGCCCTGAGCCGATCGCCTTCATGCTCTGCCAGAGTTGGTAGGCACTGTTAGAGTTATCGCTTGACGGATCGCTCCAGGACTTGATTCTTTCTAGCTGGTAGGTCTTAAAGTAATGCTTTAAGATGGTCTGCCCTTCACTGGTAAAGACCAGCAAAATTGCGCAGGCCCCAACGATTACCAGGAGTAAAAAGACTGGAATAATAATCTTCCAGGAAATCCCGGAAACTAGTAAAATCCCGGCGGTAATTGCGACAAAGACCAGGGTCGTCCCAAAGTCAGGCTGCAGCATCAGCAAAATGGCGACTGGCAAGAACCAGGCCATGACCTTACCGATGAGCAGCCAGTCGTTGCGCAAATTGTGGGCATAGCGTTCATTGTGCTCCCGCACGACCCGGGCCAATTGCAGAATAAAGGCCGGCTTCATGACTTCTGATGGCTGGAAACTGACGGGACCAACGACAAACCAGCTCTTGGCCCCGCTGCTGGCTGCCGTCGTTCGGTCGTAAAGGAACAAAACAGCAACTAATAAGAAAATCCCGGCTCCATAAAGGTAAGGAGCCAACTTAAAGATCTGCTCAGCATCAAAGCGCATGATAAAGGCAACCATAACCCAGGAGATGGTATACCAAACGATCTGCATCGCGACCGTTTTGGTTGGCGTCCCATAGCTGGAATCGTTGACAGATGCATTGTAAATTGCGTAAAAACTGACGAATGACAGCAAAACGACGGGGATGATCACTCCCCAGGCAATGCGGTCATACCATTTGCTTTCTTCTTGAACTTTTGCCATTAAATATCACTGCTTAATTTTTTACTTTTCGTGCAAAGTGAAGTAAGCCAGCAGGTCGTTAATGCCTGCATCCAGCGTTTTCGCATACATAACGCTGTTTGACTTGCTGCTGGTTACCCGGTATTTGCCATCAACCAGTTCAATCAAGCCAATTTGGAACTTCTTAGGAATGACGACTTCCCAGGTCGGAACCTTCCGCCCAGTCAGTTCATTAACCTCAATGCCGATGTTTTCTTGCTTTCTTGACATATTCCCTCCTTGTTAGTGACTGTGAAATTTTCTAACAATTATTTCATCCTCATCTTCTTCTGGGTGGGGGTTGCGCAAAAGCGTAAAGTAATCCGGAACCGGATCCACCCCGCCGCGGTTAAAAGGATTGCAGCGCAGAATCCGGGCACTCCCCATCAGCAGCCCCAAAATCAGTCCGTGCTTTTCCAGCGCGGTAATCATGTAGCTAGAACAAGTCGGGTAGAAGCGACAACTAGCTGGGAAAAGAGGCGAAATCGCCTTCTGGTAAAAGCGAACCAGAAGAATCAGCACGTGGCGCATGATTAGTGCTTTTCGTGCTTTTCAATGTGCTGAAGCAAAATCCCAGTACCCAAGGCCACTGATTCAAGTGGTGACTCAGCGATCAAAACTGGTACTTGCAAGCGTTCGGCAATCAGCTTATCAATGTTCTTCAGCAAGGCCCCACCACCGGTGATCATGATGCCGCGGTCAATAATGTCGGCAGACAATTCTGGTGGCGTTTCTTGCAAAACTTGCTTGGTTGCGGTAATGATTGATTCCAAACCGTCTTGCAAGGCCTCGGTAACTTCCTTGGCAGAAACAGTGATTTGCTTTGGCAAGCCATCAATCGTGTCCCGGCCACGCACGTTCATGCTAGCATCTGGATCTGGATCAGTGGCAGCGCCAATTTCAATCTTGATGGCTTCTGCCGTTCTCATCCCAATCAAGAGCTGGTGGTGCGTCTTGATGTAGTTGACAATCGCCTGGTTCATCTTGTCACCAGCATAGCGCAAGGACTTGGATGTAACGATTTCGCCCATTGACAAAATCGCAATATCAGTGGTGCCACCGCCGATGTCAATTACCATGTTGCCTTGAGGCTTGAAGATGTCAAGACCCGCACCAACGGCTGCTACCTTTGGCTCGTAGTCCAAATATACCTTGCCACCGCCAGACTTTTCAGCTGCTTGAATGATCGCCTTTTGCTCAATTGAAGTGACGCCAGTTGGGGTGCAGACCAAGATGTTTGGCTTGCTCATGAAGCCTTTAACATTGATCTTCTCAATAAAGTAAGACAGCATTTCTTCGGTCACGTCAAAGTCAGCGATCACGCCGTCTTTCAATGGCCGAATAACGCGAATGTTGCCAGGAGTCCGGCCTACCATTTCATATGCGTCAGTGCCGACTGCAACGACCTTGTTAGTGTTCGTATCAATTGCCACTACAGATGGCTCATCAATCACAATGCCTTTACCAGAAACGTTGATTAAAACGTTTGCGGTACCCAAATCAATACCAATATCTTTTGACACGTTAATTTCCTCCATAACATATTAATTTTAATTGTACCATAAAAGGGCTCTACATAGCGGATGTTACAATTGTTTAACTGATTCTTTTAAAATAAATTCGATAGCTGCATGGAGGTATCGATCAAGGCAATGATAAATTGAGCTACCAGATAGCCCAGACCAATTGCGGAAAATAACAAGAAGATCTGTGATTCAAAAACGCGATTGCTTCTAATCAGCTTTTCAATTCTGACGGCCTTGATTGCTTGGAAAGCCAAGGCTATACAGATAAAGTAGATTATTAAACTAATAACAGCATGTATTCCAAGTTGTCTCATTTATGTCACCATCAAAAAAGAGCGGAATAATTCCGCTCTTTTCCCTTTATTTGTGTAGCGCATCGTAAACGTGAATTCGGTTTACTGCACGCCGCAAAGCAATTTGGGCACGTTCAAGTGATTGCTCATCATGCTTTTCCTTAGCTTCTTTGATATGAGCCTCAGCACGCTGCTTAGCGGCTTCTGCCCGGCTAAGGTCAATGTTACGTGCACGTTCTGCATTGTCGGCAATAATCGTTGCCTCGTTGTTGGCAAATTCGATAATCCCACCGCTGACGGCAATGTGGTCAACTTTATGATCCACATCCGCGCCGCGCTGAACCCGAACTTCACCAATCGTTAATGGCGTCAAAATTGGCAAGTGATTGTACAAAATCTCTCGGTCACCATCAATAGCCCGCATAAAGACGGCGCTGCCACGGTGATTGTAGATAAGGCCATTTGGAGTAACGATCTTAATCTTAAACAGTTTTTCTGCTTCTGCCATCATGCATCACCCTACTTTTCTAATAAGGCTTGTGCTTCTGGATCGCTTGGGGTAACGCCCATTTGTTGGGCCTTCTTAACAACGTCTTCGATCGGGCCAACGCCTCTGAAGGCATCTTCTGGCAGATCGTCCAGGTGACCATCAAGGATCATCTTAAAGCCCTTTACAGTGTCCTTAATTGGCACGTATGAGCCTGGCACGCCAGTGAAGACTTCAGCAACGAAGAAGTTTTGTGACAAGAAGAATTGAACCTTACGAGCCCGAGCAACGATCAGCTTTTCTTCATCGGACAATTCGTCCATACCCAAAACGGAGATGATGTCTTGCAGTTCGTGGTAACGTTGCAAGATGTGCTGTACCCGAGTAGCAACTTCGTAGTGTTCTTGACCAACGATTTCTGGGTCCAAGGCACTTGAAGTAGATTCAAGTGGGTCAACGGCTGGGTAGATACCTTGTTCAACCAAGCTACGTTCCAAGTTAGTCGTTGCGTCCAAGTGGGCGAAAGTCGTCGCTGGAGCTGGGTCGGTGTAGTCATCGGCAGGAACGTAGACAGCTTGAATAGAGGTAATAGAACCCTTCTTGGTAGAAGTAATTCTTTCTTGCAATTGCCCCATTTCAGTTGCCAAAGTTGGCTGATAACCAACGGCACTTGGCATCCGGCCAAGCAAGGCTGAAACTTCTGAACCGGCCTGGGTGAAACGGAAGATGTTGTCGATAAAGAGCAACACGTCTTGACCTTCAACGTCTCTGAAGTATTCAGCGATCGTCAAACCAGTCAAAGCAACCCGCATTCTGGCACCAGGTGGCTCGTTCATCTGACCAAAGACCATGGCAGTCTTGGACAAAACGCCAGATGCCTTCATTTCAAAGTAAAGGTCGTTACCTTCACGCGTTCTTTCACCAACACCGGTGAAGACGGAAATACCGTTGTGTTCTTGGGCGATGTTGTGGATCAATTCTTGAATGATCGTGGTCTTACCAACACCGGCACCGCCGAACAGACCAACCTTACCACCACGAAGATATGGTTCAAGTAAGTCAATAACCTTAATCCCGGTTTCCAGGATTTCCCGGCTAGTAGTTAATTCATCATACTTAGGAGCTTCTTTGTGGATCCCTGACCGAGGGTGGTCAGCTGGAAATTCCGGACCACCATCGATTGGTTGACCTAACACGTTGAAGACGCGGCCTAAAGTGTCGGGACCAACTGGCACAGAAATTGATGAACCAGTATCTTCGACCTTCATCCCGCGGCGAAGCCCATCGGTAGATTCCATTGCGATGCAGCGCAAAACGCCATCGCCTAGTTCAAGAGTAACTTCAAGGATAATTGAATCAGTGTCTGACTTGATAACCTTCAAGGCATTGTTAATGTCTGGCAGGTCTTTGTCAATTGGGAACTTGACGTCAACGACTGGTCCAATTACTTGAACGATTTCACCTTGACTCAAACTTCTACCTCCTTTAATTTTATTCAAGTGCGTTTGCACCACTGACGATTTCAGTCAATTCAGTGGTGATTTGTGCTTGTCTTGCACGGTTTAATTGTAAGCTAAGACTAGAAACAAGATCCTTAGCGTTGTCAGTGGCACTCTTCATCGCCGTCATTGAGCTTGCGTGCTCTGCAGTCTTGGCATCCAGGATGGCCCCGTAGATTTCTGCACGGGCAAACTGCGGAAGCAAGGTTGCTAAAACGCTGTCGATGTCAGGTGCGACTTCAAACTCGATCTTCTTACTTTCCTTGGCTTCAACGGTACCAATGTCTAAGTCGACGATTGGTAGCATCTTTTCAGCCCGGAAGGCCGAAGACAGAGAGTTAACGTGGTGAGTATAGCAAACGTACAGCTCATCGTAGACGCCGTTAAGGTACATCTTGATTGCAGTAGAGACAATTGGCAGAGTTTCTTTAAAAGTTGGCACGTCTGAAACGCCGTTTTTTTCATAAACCACGTTCAGGTTGTTCTTCTTAAAGAATTGGGAGCCAACGCTGCCGATTGACAAGATCTTCGACTCGCGCCCTTGCGCCTTGTCATCTTCAATGATGCTCATCATCTGCTTGATGACGGAGCTGTTGTATGAACCAACAAGGCCCCGGTCACCGGTCACTACCAAGTAGCCGACTGAGCGCACTTCTTTACGAGGCTTGATCATGTCGGAAATAATCCCCATCCCAAAGACGTCATTGTAGTCAATGCTATCAATGTTGTCTTGGGTCAGCTTGTAGTTAGCCTTGTTCAAGTGGTTAACCACGCTGGCACTCATCAGCCGAGAAACGGTTTGGTGCAGGAGCTGATTATATTCTTGGTAGCCCTTGTCTCTTTTTTCAGTCTGATTCAGCTTAGCAGCGGAAACCATGTGCATGGCTTCCGTGATTTTACTTGTTTGCTTAACTGAAGCAATTCTCTTCTTCAATTCAAGTAAAGATGCAGGCATAGTCTACCTCCTATTCGTTACTTGATGAAAAGCCATCAGCGAATTGTTGAAGAGCTTCCTTTAGCTTATCCTCATCTGGCAACTTACCAGTTGACTTAATCGTATCAAGCAAGTCAGCATGGTTGGCATCAAAGTCAGTATACAGTTCTTGTTCAAAGCGAGCGATGTCAGCAACTGGCACTGCATCCATAAAGCCGTGAGTCAAAGCGTAAAGCAAGACAACCTGCTTTTCAACAGGAATTGGCTTATGAAGTGGCTGCTTCAAAACTTCAACGGTCCGCCGTCCCCGGGCTAAACGTGCCTGGGTAGCTTGGTCAAGATCGCTACCGAACTGAGCAAAGCTTTCAAGTTCCCGGTATGAAGCCAGGTCAGTACGCAAGGTACCAGCAACCTTCTTCATGGCTGGAATCTGGGCTGCCCCACCAACACGGGAAACTGAGGCACCGGCGTCAATGGCTGGCCGGGTGCCTGAGAAGAACAGGTCACTTTGTAAGAAGATCTGTCCGTCAGTGATAGAAATCACGTTAGTTGGGATATAAGCTGAAATGTCCCCAGCTTCAGTTTGAATAAATGGCAAGGCAGTCAATGAACCGCCGCCAAGTTCTGCACTCAGCTTAGCGCTGCGTTCAAGCAGACGTGAGTGCAAGTAGAAGACGTCACCTGGGTAGGCTTCACGGCCTGGTGGACGCCGCAAAAGCAAGGACAATTCACGGTAGGCAACGGCTTGCTTGGACAAGTCGTCGAAGACAACCAAAACGTCCTTGCCGTTGTACATAAACTCTTCACCCATCGCAGTACCAGAATATGGCGCAATGTACAGCATTGGCGCTGGTTCTGATGGACCGGCTTCAACAACAATGGTATAATCCATTGCTCCAAGCTTCTTTAATGTTTCAACTTGAGCTCTAACCGTTGATTCCTTTTGACCGATTGAAACGTAAATACAAATAACGTTTTGACCTTTTTGGTTCAAAATGGTGTCAATTGCCAAACTAGTCTTACCGGTCTTACGGTCACCAATGATCAACTCACGCTGACCACGACCGATTGGAACCAACGCATCGATAGCCTTAATCCCAGTTTGCAGTGGTTGGTTAACTGATTGACGCTGCATAACGCCTGGCGCCTTAGACTCGATTGGACGAGTCTTATCAGTCTTGATTTCGCCCAAGCCATCAACTGGTTGGCCTAGTGGATTAACAACTCTACCAATCAATGCGTCCCCAACTGGAACTTCCATGATTCGGCCAGTTCTCTTGACTTGGTCCCCTTCACGAATATCGTCAAACTTACCCAAGATAATGATACCAACGTCATTAGCTTCCAAGTTTTGGGCGATACCGTAAGAACCATTGTCAAACTGCAAAAGCTCACTAGACAAGACATTGTTCAAGCCGTGAGCGCGGGCGATACCATCGCCGACGTAAGTTACGACACCGACTTCATCAATGTCCAGCTTATCGTCGTAGTGTTCAAGTTGCTGCTTGATTAAAGAGCTGATTTCTTCCGCTTTAATGCTCAATGGTTTCACCTCTTTATAATATTACTTCGTTAAAACGGCGCGGATTTTTTCCAATCGATGCTTTACTGAGCCATCGATTACGCGGCCTTGAACCTTCAAGACCACACCGCCGATAATTTCTGGATCAACTTCATTTTCAAGATGAAGTTCTTGCAAGCCATACTTCTTTGCATAGCTGTCTGCAAGACGCTGCAGTTGATCTTTGTCGAGCTTAACTGCAGTCTTAGCAATACCCGTTCCGATGTGGTTGACCTTGTTGTACAAGTCGGTAAACTCGTCAATAATGTCAAGCAAGTTTCCAAAACGATCATAGCTAAGCAGGAAGTTTAACACTTCTTGAAGCTCCGCAGAAAAGCCCTGTTCAACAGCCGTCAAAAGCTCTTTCTTTTCATGGCTGTTAATGACAGGATTGCTGAGAACCTGCACAAAACGTGGCTCTGCTTGAACGGCCTTCTTTAATTCGGTCAGTTCCTTAAACATCAGCTCAGTCTTGCCTTGATCTTTTGCAAAATCAAAGATAGCAGTTCCGTAGCGTCTTGCAATTTCTTCTCTACTTAAGGCCATTAATCGTTCAACCCCTTAATAAACTGATCAACCAATTCCTTTTGATCAGCAGCAGATAAGTTCTTAGCAATTACCTTTTCTGCAATCGTTACAGAAAGATCAGCAACTTGGTCGCGAGCTGCTTGCAAGGCATCTGCCTTAGCTTGAACAGCATCGGCTTTTGCCTTTTCGCGAATTTGAGAAGCCTCATCATTGGCTTCGCTCACGATTTGCTTGCCAGTCTTCTGTGCATTGTCTTTTGCATCGGAGAGAATTTGAGTAGCTTCTTGTCTTGAATTCTTCAAAGCAGCTTCCCGTTCGTTGGCCAAGGTTTCAGCCTTCTTACGGTCGCTAGCTGCTTGATCCAAGTCATCAATGACTTTTTGGCGGCGCTTCTCCATCATGTCCTTAACTGGGCCCCAAGCGTAGTGCTTAACGGCGAGCAGCAGGAGTGCAAATACAATTAAATACCAAAGGGTATTAACGATTGAGATTTCGGCGCCGGCGAATACTGGTTGAAATTCCATCGACAATCCTTCTCTCTCAATTTATTAGTGATAGTAAAGTTTTTTAAAAAAGACTTTATTACAGGAACAAAATCAAGAAAGCGATAACGATGGCCAAAATTGGAACGGCTTCGATCAAACCAACACCGATGAACATGGTTGATCTCAAGTTACCAGCGCTTTCTGGTTGGCGAGCGATACCTTCGATAGTCTTTGAAATAACCTTACCGTTACCCCATGAAGCAGCTAAGGCAGCAATACCAGCAACGAGAGCAGCTGCTAAATCCTTCAAACCTGTAGTCATAATAAAACCTCCGAAAAATTATTCTTGCGTAACCTTCTTGCCAATGTAAACCATAGACAGAGTTACAAAAACATACGCCTGGATAGAGCCAATGAAGACAGAGAAACCTTGCCAAATCATTGCGAGTGGGGCTGCCAAGATTCTCGTGACAATCCCCATGCTTGGTCCCAGCTGCCCCCCGATCAGGGTCAGCAGAACTTCGCCCGCAAAAATATTACCGTAAAGACGCAGTGACAACGTTAAGAAGTTAGTAAATTCTTCGATAACGTTGATTGGCAACAAAAAGCCAACTGGACGTGCATAATTCTGCAAGTAGCCCTTCGTGCCAAACTTCTGAATCCCAAAGGTAAAAGATAGGAGCAAGGTCATCATCGCAAACGACATTGTCGTCACTGGATCAGCAGTTGGTGATTTGATGACCATATAGTCACCGACTTTCACTTCTAAGAACAACCCAAGTTGATTCATGCAGAAGATGAAAAGGAACAATACGAATGCGTAAAGAGACAGATGTTTTTGCGCGTCTGGGTCTTCGACGTTGTCCTTGACGATCCCATCGGTAAAATCGATCAGATATTCTAGGACATTCTGCTTCTTGTTCGGTTTCATTTCAACTTTACGTGAAAGAGCGTAACAAATGACAAAAACCACAATTGCCATCAAGGTTGAGCCGATAATGCCAACCATATCGACATTCAACCCGTGAATATTGAAGACAAGTGATTTCTCCAATTCTTCGTGACCTCCCTTCTTGTGTTGAATTCTTCGAACACGACATTAATTGTACACCTTTAAAAGTTTTTTGGTACTTATGCAAACGTTTTAAAGGATAAATTTAATTATTTCGTGCCAAAAATCCGGTCACCGGCATCCCCCAAGCCTGGGAAGATGTAGCCGTTAGGGAGCAGCTTTTCATCAAGGGCAGCTGCATAGATGTCAACGTCAGGGTTTTCATCTTGGACAGCCTTCACGCCTTCTGGAGCAGCCACTAAAACGGCCAGCTTGATGTCCTTGACGCCGCGCTTCTTCAAAGCGGAAATTGCCAGGTTGGCTGAGCCACCAGTGGCCAGCATTGGGTCAACGACCAAGCATTCTCTTTCGGTGACATCCTTTGGAACCTTGAAGAAGTATTCAACTGGCTGCAAGGTTTCTTCATCGCGGTACATCCCCACGACGCCGACCTTGGCAGAAGGGATCATTTCCAGGACCCCGTTGACCATCCCCATCCCGGCACGCAGGATCGGTACGATTGTCAGCTTCTTGCCGGCCAATTCCTTTTGAACCGTCTTGCCCATTGGCGTTTCGATTTCAACGTCCTTTAAAGGCAGATCACGGGTGATTTCATAGGTCATCAGACCTGCGATTTCACCGACAATTCTTCTAAATTCATTTGACCCAGTTTCCTTGCGGCGAATAATCGTCAGCTTGTGCTGGATCAATGGATGGTTTAACACAGTAAACTTTCCCATAAAGTTCCTCCATTCAAAAAAATACCATGTCACACATATTATAGTAAAAAACGGAAATGGTTTAAAGCCATTTCCGTCTCTTTAATATCTTAAATGTGTTTGCCACCAGCGGCCTTGTTCAGCCGGTTCATGTAGGCCCAGCTTTCTTCACCTTCATTGAAGGCTTCAACATAAATTGCATTAATATTCTTCATGTCATCGAAGTAGCGCAGGCCGGCAAAGAGGTTGTGGTCAGCTTCAAGCAGACTGTCACCCAAGCTAAACTTATTTTCTTCTGGAATGGTCAGTTTAGCCAAAATATCGCTGGTAGCCATAACGCCGCTTCTGCTATCAAGCGCCAATTTCAAAAACTTTTCTGGGCGGTCGACAACATAAACCTGGGCACTAGGAGCATAGTGGCGGTACTTCATGCCGGGAGCTTTAGGAACGTCCTTGTCAGCAACCTTGCCCCGGTTGATCAGGACTTTTTCCCCTAATACCTGGCTGATCTCTTCTGGGGTAATCTTGCCTGGCCGCAAGACAACCGCTGGCTCAACCGACAAGTCGACAATGGTGGACTCTAGGCCAAAGCTGGTTTGACCCCCGTCCACGATCCCAGCGATCTTGCCCTTTAGATCATGGTAGACGTGCTCAGCGCTGGTTGGACTAGGCTTAGTCGAGGTATTGGCTGATGGCCCCACGATGGGATAACCAAGCTTTTTAATCAAGTCATGGGTCAATTGGTCATCTGGGCAGCGGAAGGCCACGGTCTTCAGTCCCCCCGTCACCGAAGTCGGCAAGGCTCCTTCTTTGGCAAAAAGCAAGATGGTCAAGGGACCTGGCCAAAAGTGCTTGATCAGTTTCTCAGCTCTTTCTGGCACTTCTTTAGCATAGGGCCGCATCATTTCTTCATCAGCCACCGTGACAATCAAGGGGTTGTCGCTTGGACGGCCCTTGGCTGCGTAAACCTTTTTGACAGAATCATCCCGAGTAGCGATTGCCCCCAAGCCATAGACGGTTTCGGTAGGAAAAGCAACTAGTTCCCCCTGCCGCAAGAGGTCGGCAGCTTCATCCAGCTCATCGCGCTTAAAAATCTTGGTTTCCATTATTTCGTCCACTTCCCAAACAGCATTCTTGGCTTGCCGGCCATGTCTTTTCTGAATTCCACTTCAAAATCCGGCAATTCTTTGGCAAAAAGCGCCTTTAATTCCGCTTCTTCGCTGAAGCCAAATTCCATGAAGAAACGGCCACCTGGATTTAAGTGGTCCCGGACTTCTTTGGCAAATTTTCGGTAAAAGTCTATCCCATCTTCGCCGCCAAACAAGGCTTCTTCTGGCTCATTGGCCAAAA
Organism: Lactobacillus sp.; assembly: GCF_051893255.1. Taxonomy (GTDB): domain Bacteria; phylum Bacillota; class Bacilli; order Lactobacillales; family Lactobacillaceae; genus Lactobacillus. The sequence continues at coordinate 76,463 of NZ_JBJFHB010000065.1, forward strand.
CATTTTTGTCCATTACGCTTTTTTCGCTTGGCTTAATGTAAGGCGGGTTAGAAATGATCAAGTCAAACTTGCCTAGCCCCAATAACACGTTGGACTTTCTGGTCGTTACGTTTAAGCCGTAGGTTAAAAAGTTTTCTTCACTGATCAAGAGCGGCTTGTCCTTGATGTCGCTAGCAAAAAAGTGGAGATCCTTGATGCCCTTTTTTTCAGCTTCTTTAGCCAATGCCACGGTAATGCAGCCTGAACCCGTCCCCAGGTCTAAGACCGTATCGCCACCTTGCAAATTGTCCAGTGCCCATTCCACCAGTTCTTCGGTTTCAAAGCGCGGGATCAGGACGCCCCGGTCAACCAGCAGCTTGTAGCCTAAAAACCAGGCATAGCCCAAGATGTATTGGGGAGACACGCCCTTAGCCAGTTTTTTCATATCGCGGCTGATTTGTTTGACCTGGTCATCGGTTAAGACTAAGTCTTGCTTTAACTCGTATTCGCTAGGGGTTAAAGCAAGACGTTCCGCGATCACATAGTCAATATCTTCAGGGCGAGCTTCTTCAGCCGTTTCACTCGCCCAAATCCGCATTTCTTTTATAGTTTTAGGCATTTTCAGCCAGCTCCTCTAATTGCTTGGTTTGGTAGTAAACCGTCAAAGCATCGATGATTTCGTCCAGTTCCCCGTTCATGATCCGGTCCAGCTTGTTCAAAGTCAGGCCAATCCGGTGGTCAGTTACCCGGTTTTGTGGATAGTTGTAGGTTCTGATTCTTTCAGACCGGTCCCCGGTACCAACGGCATTCTTACGCTTAGCATCGTACTTGTCCCGGTTTTGACTTTCGTAGTAGTCGTAAACTCTAGACTTCAAGATTTCCATGGCCTTGGCCCGGTTTTGCTGCTGGGACCGCTGGTCCTGCATAGCAACCACGATCCCAGTTGGGAGGTGGGTCATTCTAACGGCTGAGGAAGTCTTGTTGATGTGCTGACCACCGGCACCAGATGAGCGGTAAACGTCAACTCTGATGTCCTTTGGATCAAGGTCAATGTCCACTTGTTCATATTCTGGCATGACGGCAACGGTCGCCGTTGACGTGTGCACCCGGCCAGCTGATTCGGTTACTGGGATTCTTTGCACCCGGTGAGCGCCGTTTTCGTACTTCAGCTTAGAGTAAACCTTGTTGCCCGTAATCATGATGGCGACGCGCTTGTAGCCGCCCACTTCGGTTTGTTCGCTGTCGACGATCGACACGTTCCAGCCTTGGTTTTCAGCATACTTTTCGTACATCCGGAGCAGGTCCCCGGCAAACAGGGAAGCTTCATCCCCGCCGGCAGCCCCGCGGATTTCCATGATGATGTCCTTGTCGTCGTTAGGGTCTTTAGGCAGCATCAAGATCTTGATTTCATCTTCCAGCTTAACGACTTCATCCTCCAGCTCAGAATTTTCCATCTTGGCCATTTCAACCAATTCGGCATCGGAACCATCAGCGATGATTTCCTTGTTGCCGGCGATTTCTTCCTTGTCTGCCTTGTACTTGCGGAACTTTTGTACGACTTCGCGCATTTCCGCTTCTTCTTTGGTAATTTCCATGTACCGCTTGGTATCAGCGATTACTTCTGGGTCCGCCATCATTTCTTGAATTTCTTCATAGCGTACTTCCAAGCTCTCCAGCTGAGCCATTACATTGTCCATTTAGTCAACCTTCCAATCTTTTTTGATAGTTATCTTGTTTTACTTTTTACCTGTATTTAGTTAGTCTCTGGCCTGTCCGGGGTGGAAATAGTGGAAGCGGCATACTGGGTAATAGGCCTCGTCGCCGCCAATCTGCACCTGCTCGCCTTCATAAACCGGCTTTCCATCCTTATAGCGCAAGGCCATAATTGCCTTATGCCCGCAAAAATGGCAGATGGTCTTCATCTCTTCTATTTTATCAGCATATAAGAGCAAATACTCGCTGCCTTCAAAAAGATGGTTTTGAAAGTCATTTTTCAGGCCAAAAGCCATCACCGGAATGTGCAGCTCATCCACAATCTTAGCACATTGAATGACCTGCTCCTTTTTTAAAAATTGAGCTTCATCAATCAAAACCGCAGCCAGCGGGTAGCCATCTGCCTCTTGCTCTTGCTGGTTAAGCTTAGAAATATATGCAAAAAGGTCCTGGTCAGGGGCAATTGGCTGGGCCTGACGGCTCAGGCCGATTCTCGAAGCCACGACGCCGGTGCCTGACCGATCGTCTAAGCTGCTGGTCATCAGCACCACCTTGCGGCCTTGCAATTCATAGTTATGGGCAACCTTCAAGATTTCGATCGTCTTGCCGCTGCCCATTGCTCCGTATTCAAAGAAAAACTGTGCCATAATTCCCACCTTTAATTTTATCTGCTAAATAAGTATAGCAGTATTTTTCAAAAGTTTAAAAGCTTCGCATTTTATCCACTAAAAAATTCTCTATATGGTAAGATTTACTTTAGCCAAAATGCAAGAATAGGAAGTAAATTCATGAGTATCAAATCAAGCATTGCAACCTTTGCCGGCAAGTCTTCATACTGGTTTTTGCATAACGTCTTAAAGGGCGGCACCAGTTTTCCAGGCAAGCTGGCGATGAAAATTGACCCAGAAGTCTTGGAAGACCTGGGCAAAAACTACGAAACCATCATCGTCACGGGGACCAACGGTAAAACCATGACCACGGCCTTGATCACCCAGACCCTGAAGGAAAAATACGGCGACATCTTGACCAACCCATCCGGTTCCAACATGGCCCAGGGGATCGTCACTGCCTTTTTAGCCCACAGCCAAAAGGGGCAAAGAAAGATTGCGGTTTTGGAAGTCGACGAAGCCAACGTTAAGGCAGTCACCCAATTGGTGCACCCCAAGGCCTTTGTCTTGACCAACATTTTTAGAGACCAGATGGACCGGTACGGGGAAATCTACACCACCTACGAAAAGATCGTGAACGGGATTAAATTGGCGCCAGAAGCTACCGTTATTGCCAATGGCGATGCCAGCATCTTCTCTTCCGTTGACCTGCCAAATCCAAAAGTCTACTTTGGCTTTGAAACTGAGCAAGACAAGCCGCAAAATGACTTAAAGGCTGGCGTCAACACCGACGGCGTCTTATGTCCAAAGTGCAACCACATCCTCCACTATCACGCCATCTCTTATGCCAACTTGGGCGACTTCTTCTGCCCCAACTGCGGCTACAAGCGGCCAGAATTGACCTACAAGCTGGAAAAAATCAGCGAGCAAACGCCAAGTAAGATCGCCTTTACCATCGATGGACAAGACTTTGCCATCAATATCGGCGGGACCTACAACATCTATAACGCCTTAGCAGCCTTCGCCTGCGCCCGGGAATTTGACGTTTCCGGCGAAGAAATCGCGCAAGCTTTTGCTAAAAACAAGCGGATTTTTGGCCGGCAAGAACTGATCAACTACCAAGACAAGGAAATCAACATTATCTTGGTTAAAAATCCAGTTGGCCTAAACGAAGTCTTGAGCCTGCTCAATACCGAAAAAGAGCCTTACACCCTGGCTGCCCTCTTAAATGCCCACCACGCCGATGGGATCGACACCAGCTGGATCTGGGATGGGGACTTTGAAAGCCTAGATAAAGACAAAATCAAGCAGATCATCGTCGGCGGCGAGCGGCACAAGGACATGGACTTCCGCTTAAAGGTTGCCGGTTTTGATCCGGCAATCATGACGGTCGAAGCCGACTTTGACAAGCTGCCAGATGCCTTTGCCAAGGCAGAAACCAAGAAGGTTTACGTTTTGTCCACTTATACGGCCATGCTCCACTTGCGGCAAATCTTTACCGACAAGGGCGTCTTGAAGCGGCGGATCAACTAGCAGCTGATTCCAAAATTATCCAACCCACACAAAAAGCTAGATCAATGATCTAGCTTTTTCTTTTGCCTTCAGTAAGTTACTAAATTAGTTACTAAATAGCCGTGGTAATGACCGCAATCAGGGTTACGATCGCTACTAGCAAGGCAGCCTGAGCCACCGTCCGGTAGGTTTTAGCTTCTTTGGCCTTCTTTTGAAAAATCAGGCTCAAGGCCATTTCGATCACGGCCACTAACAGCGCCCCAATCACGGTAATTACGAAAAAAGGTTGCAAGCGGCTATTAAAGTGACCCCAAATAATGATGATTAGGCCATAGATGGCCAGAATGATATAGCTAATCTGCTTCTTGCTCAGCTTCTTTGTTTTTTTCACGAAAGTCTCCTTTGGGTTTTCTATTGGTTTTCTATTTGTTTTCGGCTAAAAAGGCGTGAATGATCCGGCTCCGCATGGTCAAAAAGGCCTGGTTGTGCCGGGTCGGGTGGACCCGGTTGGTCAGTAAGATCAAGCCTGATTGCTTGATCCGGTCAAAGAGAATCAAGGTGCCGGTATAGCCCGTATGGTAGATGATGGGATAATTTTTTTCTGGATCAAAAATAAGATTCCAGCCCCAAGACCGCTCTTTTAGCCCTGCCGGCGTCTTGACCTGGTACAAATCTTCTACGCTTTCTCTTTTTAAAAAAGGCAAGTCGCTCACGCCCATGTAGCCCTGGCCCATTTTGACCAGGTCTTCCATCACGGAAAAAAGCCCTGCTGACCCGCAGCGCTTGCCCAGCTGCTGGGCCTTAGGATCATGGACCGTCCCTTGCAAGACCTGTCCGTCAACCAGCTCTGTCGGCACGCATTCAGCCTTGGGCGGGTCAAAAGTGGTTTCCGTCAAGCCCATTGGCTGAATCACCCGCTCCATGGCCAAGTCCTGTACTGGCTGGCCCGTTAGCCGCTCTAAGGCAAGCCCCAGCAAGACGAAGTTGGTATCGGCATAGCGGACGACCCGGTTAAATTCACTGGTCACTGGCAAATTGATAATGGCAGAGGCCAGCTCTTCTCCTGACAATTGGTCCCGGTTGGGGATCCAGCCCTTAATACCGGACGTATGGGTGAGCAGGTGGCGGATCTCCACCCGGCTGTCTTTAAATTCGGGGATGAACTTTTGCAAGGGATCGGCAAAAGCCATCCGCCCTGCTTCCACCTCTTGCAAGACTAGCGGCGTCGTTGCCAAGACCTTGGTGCAGCTGGCCAGGTCATAGTAGGCAAAGGGGCTGAGCTGTGTAACTTTGGGATAGATGCTGGCAAAGCCCACGGTTGATGCAAAGACCTGCTCGCCCTTTAAGAAGGCATAGTTGACCCCTGGCACGATCCGCTCTGAAGCTAGTGCCTCAATCAGGGTCTGGGTTTTGGGAAAATAGATCATGCCTTGCCTCCTTCATGCGCAAAATAAAACTATGATCTATTATAAGCTATTGGCGCAAATCTTTATCACTTTTTTCACCATCTTGAAAAAACTTTTGCTTTTTTCCGCCTGATAACTTGACTTTCTTTTCTAAAAAAAGCATAATAATAAACGTCGGTGATGAACACTGAACTTCGCCCGTTGGTCAAGTGGTTAAGACGCTACCCTCTCAAGGTGGAGTCATGAGTTCAATTCTCGTACGGGTGATTTTACTGCGATGTAGCCAAATTGGTAAGGCAGTGGACTCTGAATCCATAATGTTCCGGTTCGAGCCCGGACATCGCAATAAATAAAAGCGAAGCTTGTAATCAAGCTTCGCTTTTTTGTTATCTTCTAAACTTTTTTCGCTTCAAGACTGAGCTACTTGATGTAGGCATTCTTGAAGTCCCAGTCAGCCCGGGTGCAGAGCCAGCCCTTAACGTTTGGCCGAATCATCCATGCATCGTCTTCGTAGTAGACTGGAACTACGCCGCAGTCCTTCAGCATTATGCTTTCAGCCTGGCTCATGTCCTTCATCCGCTCATTTTGATCGTTGGTGTTCTTTGAAGCCTTGATCAAGCGGTCATATTCACTGTTCTTCCAAGAGCCGTAGTTTGAAGCATTGGTGCTGGTCAGCAATTCCAAGAAGGAAATTGGGTCGCCGAAGTCCGCAATCCAGTCAGATCCACAAAGCTGGAAGTTGCCATTTTCCCGGCGAGCCAGTCTGGTCTTAAATGGCACGCTGGTCACCGTTAATTTGAGGCCGGACAAGTTGCTTTCCAGCATGCTTTGGAGAGCTTCACCGGTCTTCTTGGCTGAGTCCGTGTCACTGGTCAAGAGGTTCAAAGTGAGTGAGCTCTTGCCCAGTTCTGCCAAGCCCTGTTTCCAGTACTTCTTAGCCAAACTTGGATTGTAGGTTGCCATCTTCTTGGCGCTGCTATCAATCATGCTCGTGTAGTCCTTACCGTTCACCTTGGTCAAGTCCTTGGCCGTGTAAGTATTAGCCGGCAGGTTGTTGCCGCCCAAGATGCTGGTCAGGTTCTTCCGGTTGATGGACAGAGAAATCGCCTTCCGGATATTGGAGTTAGCCAGGTTTTGGTTCTTTTCGTTTAATTCCAGGTAGTAGGTACCACCGTTTGCCAGGCTCTGGTAAGCGGACTTGCCCTTAAACTGCTTGGTCAAGTTGGAATCTAGGCCAAAGCCGTCCAGCTTGTTTGATTCATAGAGGTTGTAGGCCGTTGATGGGGTCTTGTTAACCGTGTAGTTGATCTGGCTCAGCTTGACACTGGACTTGTCCCAGTACTTGCTGTTTTTCTCCAGCTTCCAAGATAAGTTAGAGCCGGTCCAGCCCTTTTGGACAAATGGCCCGTTGTATGCCATATACTTGGATGCCGTCCCGTACTTATCGCCGTACTTCTTGACGGCTTTTTCTTGTTGCGGGAAGAAGACTGGAAAGGCCATCAGGTCCTTAAAATAGGCCATACGCTTCTCTAAAGTGACGACTAGCTGATACTTGCCCACAGCCTTGATGCCGAGGCTAGAAACCGGCTTTTTGCCGTTTTGAATGCTGTCAGCATTCTTGATCCCGGAAAAGAGGTAGGCATATTCTGATTCAGTCTTAGGGTTAACGGTTCTGCGCCAAGAATAAACAAAGTCCTTCGCCGTTACCGGACTCCCATCGCTCCAGGTAGACTTGCGCAAATTGAAGGTATAGGTCAGGCCATCTTTAGATACCGTTGAACTAGTTGCCAGGCCAGGCGTTTGCCCATTCTTGCTGCTCCGGTACAAACCTTCCATGGTGTTGACCATTTGAGTAAAGCTGACGACGTCAGTTGCCTTGGAGGGGTCCATCGTGGTAATTTCCCCAGCTACCGACCAGCTCAAATCCTGCTTGCTTGAGCTGCTCTTCTTTGAACTGCCACAAGCCGTCAAAGCGGTCGCTGCTAGCAGCACTGCCCCGGCTTGCCAAAACTTCTTCTGCTTCATCTTTTTCACTCCTTTTTCATCATTTTACAATCACAATTCATAAGGGATTATTTGTTGTATCCCCTTACAATCTATGTTATACTTTTACATTTTTATTTCAAGAGCAAAAAAGTAAGTAAAAAGTAAAGATTTTTGACCACAAAGAAAAAGAGCAAAGCATTTGCTTTGCTCTTTTCATTGTTAAGACATAATCTTTTTGCTTGATTACAGGCGGCTTGCCAATTCGTCGTGCAAGTCTTCATAGCCTGGCTTGTTCAGCAAGCCAAACATGTTGCGCTTGTAGGCTTCAACGCCTGGTTGGTTGAATGGGTTGATCCCGTTCAGGTAGCCTGAAATAGCAACTGACAATTCGAACCAGTAGATCAAGTAGCCCAAAGTGTGTTCAGTTTGGTCAGCAATGTTCACAGTCATTACTGGAACGCCGCCGTCAGTGTGGGCCAAAACCACGCCTTCGTAGGCACGGTCGTTTACGTAGTTCATGGTCTTGCCTGACAAGAAGTTCAATTGGTCCAAGTTGCTTTCATCACTTGGGATTTCAACGTCAGCGCGTGGGCCAGCAACCCGGACTACAGTTTCCATCAAGTTGCGGCGACCTTCTTGGATGTATTGACCAAGTGAGTGTAAGTCAGTGGTGAAATTGGCACTTGATGGGTAGATGCCCTTTTGGTCCTTGCCTTCTGATTCACCCATCAATTGCTTCCACCATTCGCCAAACATTCTGATGCTTGGTTCGTAGTTTTCAAGGAGTTCAGTAGTGAAGCCCTTGCGGTAGAGAATGTTTCTCAAAGCGGCGTATTGGTAAGGTGAATCCTTGGTTACGTCGGTGTCAGTGTAAGCAGCGCGGGCGTCTGCAGCACCTTGCATCAAGGCGTCGATGTCGCAGCCAGCAGCAGCGATTGGCAATAAACCAACTGCTGACAAAACGCTGAAACGACCACCAACGTCATCTGGAACTACGAATTCTTCGTAGCCTTCAGCGTCGGCTTCAGTCTTCAAGGCACCCTTCTTGCGGTCAGTGGTTGCGTAGATACGCTTAGCTGCTTCTTCCTTGCCGTACTTTTCAATCAGCTTAGCCTTCAAAACGCGGAAGGCAACTGATGGTTCAGTGGTGGTACCTGACTTAGAAATGATGTTCAAGGAGAAGTCCTTGTCGCCAAGCCAGTTGATCAGGTCTGACAAGTAAGTGCCTGACAAAGAGTTGCCGCAGAAGACAACCTTTGGATAGTCACTCTTTTCAGCCATGTAGAAGGATGAGTTCAAGAATTCAATAGCGGCTTGGGCACCCAAGTATGAGCCACCGATACCGATACCGATCAAAACGTCTGAGTCGCTTTGAATCTTCTTGGCTGCCTTCTTGATTCTGGCAAATTCGTCCTTGTCATAGTCAACTGGCAAGTCAAGCCAGCCGCGGAAGTCGTTGCCGGCACCAGTGCCGTCGCGAAGCTCCTTGTCAGCTGCGTTGACCATTGCTTGCATTTCCTTCAGTTCGTTGTCGTGAACAAAAGGAGTTAACTTACTACTATCAAAACTAACTACACTATTCATTGATTTATGCTTCCTCACTAGAAAATGTTAAATAAATCATTCACAAGATAATAGTATCATTTATACCCTTACATTGCTAGTCTTTTTGCGTTTTTTTACACAAATTTGAACTAGCTTGTAGAGGCTATACCCTAATAATACACCGCAAGTGTTAAAAAAGACATCATCGACATCGCTCACTCCGGTTAAAAGTAAAAATTGCAAAATTTCGATCGAAATTGAGCTCAGCATCCCGCTGACCAGCACCCGCCAAAAGCAGGCTTTTTGCTGCAAAAAGTTGGGCACTAAGAGGCCAAAAGGCACAAAGGCCAAGATATTTCCCAGGGAATTATAGTAAAAATCGACCTTGCTTGGGGCATAGATCAGCTTCCAGGTATTTTTTAAAAAGACAAAATTGACATTGTCCAGGCTCCGGTCCCAGTGAAAGTTGAGTTCCCACGGGAAATAAGTATAGCGGAAGGTCGTCAGCATCAAAACCAAGATGAAGTAAAAGGCAAAGAGCCAGACGCCAAATTCTGACTGAACCGACCGCCTTTTCCGGATGACCAAAAGCCAGCAAAGCCGAATCAAGGCAAAGATCAAGAAGTAAAAAATAGTCTTGTCTAACCCTTGCAGGGTTAATTTTACCAGGGCAAAGTGATTGATACTGGTCGCGTACCGGCTTGCCAAAAAGCTGTATAAGGGTCCTAAAAATAACATCTGCACCAGTCCAATCTATCGAGTCTGCTTTCAATTATACAAGTTTTCCTGGAGTAAGTTTTTAAGAAAAAGATAACTCTTCGGAAATATTTGTCTATTTTCTTCCCAACCATTAAAATTAAGACAGATATAACAAGGAGATTACAATTTTGAAAAAGAAGAACGTTCTCAGCAAAGTTCAAACCAGAACGGGCTTTTTAGCCTTGCTGGTGCTCACTTACTGGCTGAAGTATCTTTTTGTTGCCTATTGCGACTTTAATCTTGGCTTAGGCGACCCCCTCCAGCACATCATCATGTGGCTGAGCCCTTTTGGCTTCTCGATCATTTTGCTTAGCTTGGGCTTTTACTTTTCTAAGCCCCTCGTTTCTTACCTGGCCATGCTGGGCATCGACATTGCCAACACTGGCCTCTTATTTGCCAATGTCTTATATTACCGGCAGTTTGCCGATTTCATCACGGTCAAGACCATGGCTAATTTCAGCAAGGTCTCGCAAGGCTTAGGCAAATCCAGTGCTGCCCTCTTAGAACCCAGTGATCTCTTGATCTGGCTGGACCTGATTGTCATTATTTTTCTCTTGATTTTTAAAGTCATCAAGATCGATCAAAGATCCTACGGCTTCTCCCGCACTTTTGCCATTACCTCTTTTGGCTTCTTTGTCTTGGGACTCAACTTAATGGTCGCCGAATTCAGCCGGCCGCGTTTGCTTAAAAACACCTTCGACCGGACTTACGTGGTCAAATATCTCGGCATCGATGCCTTTACTGCTTATGACGGGATCAAGAACGAGTCAAGCACGACCGTGACCAAAAATGCCACTAGCAGCGAGCTCAACAAGATCTTGGACTTTGTCCAGAAGAATTACGCCAAGCCAAATTCTCAGTATTATGGCAAGGAAAAAGGCAAAAACGTCATTGTCATCCACCTAGAGAGTTTCCAGCAATTTTTGATCAACTTAAAGGTCAACGGTAAAGAAGTCACTCCATTCCTGAACTCTTTATACAAAAACAAGCACACCCTCTCATATAGCAACTTCTACCACCAAGTAGGCTTGGGGCGGACCAGTGACGCGGAAAACATGCTGGAAACCAGTACTTACGGCATTTCTGACGGATCCCTTTTTACCTCTTTGGGCTCCACCAACACCTTCCAGGCAGCTCCGCAGATTCTGAGAAACAATGGCGGCTACACCTCCGCTGTCTTCCACGGCAATGTTGGCAGCTTTTGGAACCGAAACGATGTTTATAAAAATATGGGCTACAACTATTTCTTTGACAAAAACTACTTTAGTCAAGGAGACAGCGACAGTTCTGGCTACGGCTTAAAGGACAAGCTGCTCTTCAGTGAAAGCATCAAGTACCTGGAAAAGATGCAGCAGCCTTTTTACGTTAAATACATCACCGTCACCAACCACACGCCTTTTGAGCTGGACGAAGAAGACCAGGATTCGGACTTTAAGACCAGCAACACTTCGGACAAGACGATCAACAATTACTTCTTAACAGCCCATTACCTAGACCAGTCCTTAAAGGAATTTTTTGCCTACTTGAAAAAGTCTGGCCTTTACCAAAAGTCCATGATCGTCATCTACGGTGACCACTATGGTCTCTCTAACGATGAATATACGACCCTGGCACCCTTGATTGGCAAGGATCCAAGTGACTGGTCCAGCTTTAATACCGCCCAGATGCAGAAGGTACCGTTCATGATCCACGCTTCTAACTTAAAAGGCGCCATCAAGGATACCCTGGCTGGGGAAATCGACGTGCTACCGACGCTCCTCCATCTTTTAGGGATTAACAACAGTCAATACGTCCAATTTGGGACCGACATCTTGTCAAGCGAGCACAAGCAGATCGTCGTCTTTAGAAACGGGACGGTGATCACGCCGACTTACACCCTGATCGGGGGCAAGACTACAAAGGGCAATGTCTATAACTCAAAGACTGGCGAGGCCTTGACCAGCTTGACTGCCAAGCAAAAAGAAGCTGTCACGAAGATTTCTCTTTATGCTAAGCAGTCCCTTGCCTTGTCCGATACCTTAAACAGCAAAAACCTGCTCCGCTACTACACCCCAAAGGGCTTTACGCCGGTGACGCCAAGCTTTGACTACAGCAACAACTACCAGCAGATGATGGACATGATCGCCAGCTTAGGCAATGAATCAACTGCCCTTTATAGTCAAAAGGGCTCAACTACCAGGCTTTATAAGACGGATGCCAAGGAATTGGTCGGCCGGCAAAGCGAGATCACCAAGGTACCCGAGAGCGTCTTGAATGCTTCTACTTCCTCTAGTTCAGGATCAAGCAGCTCATCAGCAAGTTCATCCAGTTCTAGTTCAGCTAGTTCCGCAAGCTCAAGCAAAAAGAGCAGTAAGCAGTAAAAAGCATAATAGAAAGTAAGATAAGTTAAATAGTCAACAAAAAACATCTCGGTCAAACCGAGATGTTTTTATTTCTACTCTAAGTCAAGTATTATCAACGATTTTAGGCAATTTTATTTTGAAATA
>NZ_JBJFHB010000066.1:0-26604 GCF_051893255.1 Lactobacillus sp.
TGGCTAACGAAAGATGGGGGAATTGCCAGTCCCAAAACGTCTTGGCTAACGAAAGTTGAGGGAAGCGTCTGTCCCAGAAGCCCATGGCTACCAACCCAACAAAAAAACAGGCTCAATCGAGCCTGTTTTTTCATAGATTAGTTAATGGATGCGTACTTAAAGTCCCAGTGGTCGCGCAAGTTGGTCAAGTTCTTGATGTTTGGCCGGACGATCCAAGCGCTAGTGCTGGAGTAGAGTGGGGAAACCCCAACGTCCTTCAAGAGGACGCCTTCAGCCTTAGCCAAGTCGTCAAAGCGTTCCTTGTCTGAACCAGTGGTCTTAGAAGCCTTGATCAGGTTGTCGTATTGACTGCTACTCCACTTACCGCCGTTTTGGCTGTTAGTGGTCGTCATCAATTCCAAGAAGGAGATTGGGTCGTTGAAGTCAGCGCCCCAAGCAGTAACAACCATGTCGAAGTTGCCGGCGTCAGTTCTAGCCAAACGCGTCTTAAATGGCAGGTTTTGAGTGGTGATCGTTACTTGTGGCAAAGTTTCTTGGATGCTTGATTGCATTGCTTCCGTTGACTTCTTAGCGCCGTCGGTATCGTCTGACAACAGCTTCAAGTTCAGCTTAGTAATGCCAAGCTCCTTCATCCCCTTCTTCAGGTACTTTTGGGCTTCATCCTTGTTGTAGTCAATGTAGGCTTCATCGCTCTTAGATACCAAGTTGATGTAGTCTTCGCCGTTGTACTTGGTCAACTTAGCTGGCGTCAAAGTCTTGGATACGGTGTTGCTGCCGCCCAAAACCTTGATCAGGTTCTTCCGGTTAACAGCCAAAGACAGCGCCTTTCTAATATTGGCGTTCTTTAAGTACTTGTTCTTAGCTTGGTTGAATTGAATGTAAAAAGTCGTCCCGCGTGGGTAAAGGGTGTAGCCCTTAACGCTCTTCAATTGCTTGCTTTGTTCAGCGTCAAGAGAAACCGCGTCAAGCTTGTTTGATTGGTACAAGTTGTAGGCCGTTGATGGCGTCTTTTGCACGCTGTAGTTAACGGCGTCAAGCTTCACGTGCTTCTTGTCCCAGTAGTTTTGGTTCTTCTTCAGCTTCCATGACAGGTTTGACCCAGTCCAGCCAGTCATCACGTAAGGACCGTTGTAAGCCATGTACTTAGATGCGGTACCGTACTTAGAACCGTACTTCTTAACGGCTTTTTCTTGTTGTGGGAAAAAGCTGGCAAAAGCCATCAGGTTGTTGAAGTAAGAAATCCGCCGGTCCAAGGTAACAACCAGCTTGTAGTCGCCAACGGCCTTGATGCCCAAAGTTTCAGGCTTCTTTTTGCCATTTTGGATGTCCATGGCGTTCTTGATGCCTTCAAACAGGTAGGCATATTGAGAAGCGGTCTTTGGATCAACCGTTCTTCTCCATGAGTAAACGAAGTCCTTGGCAGTAACTGGAGTACCGTCGTTCCACTTAGACTTTCTCAAAGTGAAGGTGTAGGTCTTGCCGTCCTTTGACACAGTTTCGCTAGTTGCCAGCGCCTTTTCTTGGCTGCCGTCTGACTTAGCCCGGTAAAGACCTTCCATGGTGTTGATCAATTGGGTAAAGCTGGCACTGTCGGTTGCTTTTGACAGGTCCATGGTTGGGATTTCAGCTGATTCTTCCCAGTTCAGCTCATTTTTGCTGGAAGTGGATGAGTTGCCGCCGCAGGCAGTTAATGCCAGGGCTGCCAGCACCACGCTGCCAGCTGCGAAAAATTTAGCCTTTTTCATGTTTTTCCTCCTTGAAAAATGATATTGTCAAACACTAATTCCAGTTTATCAGTAAAAAATACAGAAAGAAAGCGATTCAAGCAACTATGAGGGAAAGATGAACTAAATATTAGTTATAGTGGCTAATAAAAGAAAGCAGCTTTAAGTAATAGTTCAGATAATGCTAATAAAAATAATTGAATTATTTTTGACCAATACTTGCCAAGCCTCCAAAAATGTACTACACTAACAGTGTATTAGATAACTAGTACAGTGGATAGGTGAAAACATGAAATTTAAAGACAACATCCCCATTTACGTGCAGATCGAAGATTACATCTTCTTGCAGCTGGCTCAGGGGAAGCTGCAAGCCGGCGACAAGCTGCCTTCGGTCAGAGCGCTAGCCGTGGAATTGACGGTCAACGTCAACACCGTGCAAAGAGCCCTGCGGGAGCTGACCGCCCAAGGCTATATTTTTTCCAAAAGAGGCGAAGGCAACTTCGTGACCGAAGACGAGGAGCTCTTAAAGGCAGCCAAGCAGAAGCTGTTGACTAGCGAACTAGCGGCCTTTGTCAGCCGGATGCAAAAATTAGGAGTCGAAAGGGACGACATTGGCAGGATTTTGGAGCAATACCTGCAAGAAACGGATCGAGGAGAGTAGTATGACTAAAACTTTGGAGATTAAGGATTTAAGCTACCGCAAGAGCACTAAAAAGATCCTGGAGCGAGTGAACTTAAGCCTGGAAGCTGGACAAACCGTGGCCCTGTTAGGGGCCAATGGGGCCGGCAAGACCAGCCTGATGCGGGTGATTGCGGGCGTTGCCAAGCATTACAAGGGGCAAGTCAGCGTGTGCGGAGAAACAGATGAAGACGCCCGCAAGCAGTACCTGGCTATGACCGACAACCTGGCTTACTTTAAAGACTCGGTCAAGATCAAGGATGTGGAGGCTTTTTACCAAGGCGTATACGGAGACTTTGACCAGGAGCAGTTTGGTCAGATCCTGGAATTCATGAATCTGAACCAGGATGAAAAATTAGGCGCGCTGTCAAAAGGGATGAAGGAGAAGCTGGTCATCGCCTTGACCTTTGCCCGCAAGGCCAAGCTCTACCTTTTAGACGAGCCGTTTAGCGGGATCGATGTGATGAGCCGGAAGAAGATCGTTAAGTCGCTCTTGCTTTGGAAGCCAGAGGACGCGACCTTGGTAATCAGTGACCATGTTTTGGGGGAAGTGGCGACGATCATTGACGAGGTCGTTTTGGTCAAAAATCATTCCGTCTTAGAACAAAGAAGCGCGGATGAAATCAGAGAGAAACACGAAAGCCTGGAAGAGTGGTATGAAGGCTTTTACGAAGGGGAGGAATAACAATGACTAGTTTTGGTGCAGTCTTTAAGACCATGCTCAAGCAAAAGAACAAGCAGGCCTTGGCATATTTTGCGGTGGGAGCCGTGATCAGCCTGGTGGCCACGATCTTCTTTATTTTTAAATTCGGCTTAAAGGATGCCGACAATGCCGCGATCGGGATCGCGATCAGCACCGTGGTTCTCTTGATCGTTTACGTTTGCTACGAGCTAGCGGTGATCCTCTTAGCCCACCGGGTATCCAAGAGCCAGACCTGGCAGCTAGTGCCAGCTAAGAAGATTGACCTCTTAGCGGCCAACGTCTTGTCAGCCACGATCAGCGTCTTCTTCATGATCATCTTGTGCGTGGTCTTGTTCTTGATCTTGCTGATTCCCTTCATCTTGCATGCCGAGGTAGACGGCAATCTTTTCCAAGGGGTGGGAGATTTGCTGAAAAATGGCGACTTCTGGCAAGGCCTGATTTGGTTTATCCTCTCTGCCTTTGTGTCAGTTGCCACCAACGTTACCTTCTGGCTCTTGATCTTGGACGTCACTAGTGCTCTTGGCGACTTCTTGCCCCTCAAAGGCTTTTCCGCCAAGCTGGTCAAGGTCATCATCATGGCAGCCTTGTTTACCTTAGGCGTGACCATGATGGCCCGCTTTACGACGGTCATTTCCAACCTCTTCACCAATACCTTCAGCTTCTCGCTTTCAGGCCATGGCTTTAGCTACCATGCAGGCGCAAGCAACTTTGGCAGTCTGTGGGCATTTTTCGCCGTTGAGCTCCTTTACCTGGCAGTCTTCTTTGGCGGGGAATATCTGACCCTGAAGTACCTGACTGAGGGCAAGGATAAGTTTTAGATTATTTTTTGAAAAAAGCAACTGCTTTTTTCCTATATAGTGGCAGGATTATTGGTTGAATTTTTGACTTATAACGAGTAAACTAAGTAAGTTGAAGAATAGTAAGAAAGAGGCATGATTTTGGCTAATAAAAAAATCCGCGTTAGATACGCGCCATCACCAACTGGCCACCTGCACATTGGTAACGCGCGTACCGCTTTGTTTAACTACTTATTTGCCCGTCACAACAAGGGTACTCTGGTTTTAAGAATCGAAGACACTGACACCGCTCGTAATGTTGAAGGCGGTGCTGAATCCCAAATCGAAAACCTGCACTGGCTGGGGATCGACTGGGACGAAGGCCCAGACGTTGGCGGCGACTACGGTCCTTACAAGCAGTCTGAAAGAAAAGACATCTACCAAAAGTACATCGACCAACTGCTTGAAGAAGGCAAGGCTTACTACTCATTTGAAACTGAGGAAGAACTGGAAGCTCAGCGTGAAGAACAGCGGGCCATGGGGATTGCTCCTCACTACGTTTACGAATACGAAGGCATGACGGCTGACGAAATCGCCAAGTCTCAAGAAGAAGCCCGTGCTAAGGGTCTTAAGCCAGTTGTCCGTATTCACATTCCAGAAGGCGTAACCTACGAATGGGACGACATCGTTAAGGGTCACTTAAGCTTTGAATCTGACACCATCGGCGGCGACTTTGTTATCCAAAAGCGCGACGGGATGCCAACTTACAACTTTGCCGTTGTGATCGATGACCACTTGATGGAAATCAGCCACGTTTTGCGCGGGGATGACCACATCTCAAACACGCCAAAGCAATTGTGCGTATACGAAGCCTTGGGCTGGGAAGCACCTGTTTTTGGCCACATGACTTTGATCATCAACTCTGCAACTGGCAAGAAGCTGTCAAAGCGTGACGAGTCAGTTCTGCAATTCATCGAACAATACCGGGAACTTGGTTTCCTGCCAGAAGCCATGTTCAACTTCATCACTTTGCTGGGCTGGTCACCAGTTGGTGAAAGTGAAATCTTCTCAAAGCGGGAATTTATCAAGCAATTTGACCCAGCTCGTCTGTCCAAGTCACCAGCTGCCTTTGACCAAAAGAAGCTGGATTGGGTCAACAACCAATACATGAAGACGGCTGACCGCGATGAACTGCTTGACTTGTCCTTGCACAACTTGCAAGAAGCCGGTCTGGTAGAAGCTAGTCCTGAACCAGGCAAGATGGAATGGGTAAGACAATTGGTCAACATGTACGCTAACCAAATGTCCTACACCAAGCAAATCGTTGACTTGTCAAAGATCTTCTTTACTGAAGCCAAGTACCTGACTGACGAAGAAATCGATGAAATCAAGAAGGACGAAGCTCGTCCAGCCATCGAAAACTTCAGAAGCCAATTGGAAAAATTGGACAACTTCACGGCCAAGAAGATCATGGGCGCTATCCAAGCTACCCGGAAGGAAACTGGCATCAAGGGCCGCAAACTCTTCATGCCAATCCGGATTGCTACTACCCGGTCAATGGTGGGCCCTGGCATCGGCGAAGCCATGGAATTGATGGGCAAGGAAAAGGTCCTGGCTCACTTGGACCTGACTTTGAAGCAGCTTGACGAAGCTGGGATCAAGTAAGCTAAAGAATAAAGGAAAAGACTTTTACCAAGCGGTAAAAGCCTTTTTTCATGCAATCGATTAAATTGTTTGTTTTATTTTTTACCAGAGCCCCATTAGCCGCTGCAAAAGCAGGCTGACGGCTGTGATCCCGGCCCAGCAGGAAGCGCCGAGCAGGAGGGGCTTGGCCCCGGACTTGACCAGCTTGACGATGTTGGAGTTAAGGCCGATCGCGGCCATGGCCATGACGATCATGAACTTGCTCAACTCCTTTAAAGGCAGGAAGACATTGGCATTTACCCCATTAGCCAGGGCAAAGGTCGTGATTAAGGATGCCAGGACAAAGTAGAGGATGAAGGCGGGGAAGGCCCGCTTCAAGCTAAAGCTGTTGCCTCTTTGCTCCTTTTTGGCCGTGAAATAGCCTAAGGCCAGGGTGATAGGGATGATGGCCAGGGTTCTGGTTAATTTGACGGTCACGGCCTTGTCCAGGGTCTGGCTGCCCAAATGGAACATGCTGTCCCAGGTCGCCGCCGCGGCAGTGACGGAAGAAGTGTCGTTGATGGCTGTCCCGGCAAAGATGCCGAAAGAAGTCCCCGAAGTCTGGTCAAAGCCCAGGAGCTTGCCAAAGATGGGGAAGAGGATGGCGGCCAGGACGTTGAAAAAGAAGATAACAGAGATGGCCTGGGCCACTTCGTCATCGTCAGCGTCGATAACCGGGGCGGTAGCGGCGATGGCACTGCCCCCGCAAATAGATGAGCCAACCCCGATCAAGGTTGAGATCTTGCCGGGGATTTTTAAATACTTGTGCAAAAGCCAGGCGAGCAAGAGAGAAATTGAGATGGTGCAGATGATGATCGGCAGGGACTGGCGGCCGGTCTTGACGACCACCTGCAGGTCCATCCCGAAGCCCAAGAGAACGACAGCTGTTTGCAGGATATACTTGGACGACCACTTGATCCCGCTGGCCGCGCCTTGCTTGTCTTCCCAAAAGAGAGTGATGACCATGCCAAACAAGATGGCGAAGACCGCGCCCCCGATGACTGGCAGGGCCTTGCCTAAGAGCCAGGCGGGGATAGCGATGGCCAGGCAGACCAGGATGCCGGGCAGATTCTTTTTAATCCAATTCATTTCTTTATTGCCTCCAGATATTTTTTGAACATGCTTTAGTATAGTAGTAAAATAGTAGAAAATAAAATTATAGATTATTATCTGTCGATAAAGCAAAATTATTGTAAGGAGGCAGGGGATGCTGGATTTTCGCGTCAAAACATTTTTAACGGTTTGTGAGACCATGAACTTCACCCGGGCGGCTGACCGCCTGCACGTGACCCAGCCGGCTGTGTCCCAGCACATCCGCTATTTGGAGAAGGAGTACCAGGTCAAGCTCTTCAGCTACCAGGGCAAGAAACTGACCTTGACCGCGGCGGGAGAGAAACTCCGCCAGGCCATGCGGCAGATGCAGAGTGATGAGCGCCTGCTTAAAGCGGAAATCAAGCAGGCTGACCTGCCGCCGGTCCGCTTTGGGGTAACCATGACGATTGGGGAATACGTCTTAGCCAGGCCGCTAAGCCGCTTTTTAAAAGATCATCCCCAGACCAATGTGGAAGTCGTCTACGGCAACACCCAGTTTTTGACCAAGAAACTGGATGAGGGGGACCTGGATTTTGCCTTGGTAGAAGGAGACCCGGCCAGGGGCTATGCCAGCCTGCGCTACCAAAGCGAGGACTTCATCGCCGTCTGCTCGCCAGATTTGGCTTTTGCCAAGGAGCCGGACCAGATCGCCGACCTTTTTGACCAGCGCCTTTTGGTCAGGGAACCGGGCTCAGGGACCAGGAAGATCCTGGAGGACAGCTTAGGCGCCCAAGGGCGGGAACTGAGCGACTTCAAGCAGTATGTCCAGGTCGGCAACATGCAGATGATCACCCAGCTGCTTTTGGCCAACTGCGGGGTCTCTTTTTTGTACCAGACTGCCGTCAGTGACCTTTTAAAGGCAGGAAAGCTGCGGAAGTTGAATTTGCGGGACTTCCAGATCCGCCATGACTTCACCTTTATCTGGGAGAAGAGCAGCCTCTACGCTGACCGCCACCAGCAGATCTGCGCGGAACTGAAGGCAAGCAGATAAGAAAAGACTTTTACCTGTTTTTGGTAAAAGTCTTTTTTGCATATTCTACTTGCTTAATTCGTAAATGGCTTCCGCGTAGATGACCAGGCTTTTTTCCAGTTCAGCCAGGCTGACGGATTCGTCGATGGCGTGGGCGGTGTCCAGGCTGTCCGGGAAGGCAGGCCCGTAGCCGACCCCGTTTTTAAAGAAGCGGCCATAGTTGGCGCCAGCGGAGATGATGGTCTCGCCAGCTTGGCCGGTCTGCTTTTCGTAGACGGAAAGGAGGGCCTTGACGAAGGGATCGTCGCTGGCAACGAAGTGGGGCTTTTCAAAGTCTTGGTAGGGCTGGAAGGTTGTTTGGCAGAAAGCGCCGAACTTGTCGTTTAGTTGCTGGCACATTTTTTCCGGGCTGGTCCCCCGGCTGTAACGGATGTCGCTCTTGATATAGGCTTCGGCTTGGCCTTTTTGGTAGCGGAAGACGGCCGGGCAGTTGATGGACTTGCCCATCTCGGAGTCAGTATTGGCGATCCCGATCTTTTCCCCGTAGTAGTCCTCCAGCTCAAGGTCACCGGCAAAGTCCAGGAAATTTTTAGCCCGGCCGGTGAAAGGAAAGGCCCGTAAGAAGCTGGCCAGGAGGCAGGCCCCGTTTTTCCCTTCCCAGGGAACAGAGGCGTGGGCGCTGACGCCTTCTAAACTTATCTTTAAGCTAGTACCATTGTCGCCAGCTGATTCGTTGATTTCCCCAGTTAAGCCCTTTTTGGCCAAAAAGTCCGGGAAAGCTGCGGCAATTTTCGCAAGATTCTCGCCAGAGACGACGGCGGTCGCGGCGGCCGGGATCATGTTGGTGGCCTGGCCGGCAGTGAAGGAGTCAAGGACTAAGCCAGTAGCTTCTTTGCCAGTAAAATCTGTCTGCAAAACCGCCAGACCAGCCTGGCCAGTCACGATGGGAAAAGAGGAGTCGGGGGAAAAGACCCAGTCAGGAGCCGGGCGTTTTTGGAGGTAGTACTTCATCCCCACCCAGTCGGTTTCCTCGTCAGTGCCGATAATCAAGGAAATCTTCTTTTTCGGCTGAAAACCGGCTTCCTTTAAAGCCAGGAGGGCGTAGTAGGCGGCTAAGGCCGGACCCTTGTTGTCGCTTGCTCCCCGGCCGAAGACTCTGCCGTCTTTGACCCAGGGGGTAAAGGGATCCTGGCTCCAGCCTTCATCCGGCGGGACAACGTCGACGTGGACGGCCACGCCTAATTCCTGGTTGCCTTGGCCAAAAGTAACGACCCCGGCATAGTTGTCGATGTTTTCAGTTTGAAAACCGTCCCGGTCAGCAATATTTAGGAATTTTTCCAAGGCCTTGACCGGACCAGGCCCCACTGGATATTCGGGAGTCGCCAGGTCCATGTTTCTGACAGAATCGATGGCGATCAAGTCTTTTAAGTCAGCCAGGAGGGCTGGCATTTTTTTACGGGCGAATTCTTGGTAGGGAAAAGTCATCTTTTGCTCCTTAGTAGTTAATTACTTGCTGATGTAAGCACCCTTGAAGTTGTAAGCAAGGCCTGCGCCTTTAAGAGTGATGTTCTTAACCTTCGGGTTGATTAAGGTCGCGGTGTTGCCGTAGTAAAGCGGGGTCACGCCCTGCTGGGTGAGGAGGATGCGTTCAGCCTTGACCAGTTCTGCCCAGCGCTTCTTGCTTGAAGTTGTGGTCTTGGAAGTTTCTATTGCCTTGTTGTAGGCCGCATTTTCCCATTTCCCGTAGTTGTTGACGTTGGTCTTTTGGAACATTTCCAGGAAGGTGTTCGGGTCAGCATAGTCGCCGCTCCAGCCGTCCAAGATGACGTCAAAGTCGCCGGCTTCTTCTCTGGCAAAGCGGTTCTTAAATGGCATGTTGGTGACTTCGACCTTCATGCCCAGGGTGCTTTCCAGGGCGCTCTGGATGAATTCCGTGGTCTTCTTGGCGTCGTCAGTGTCATCGCCTAAAAGCTTGATGGTGATCTGCTTTTTGCCCAGTTCCTTCAAAGCCTTCTTGTAGTAAGCCTTAGCCTGGGCCTTAGTCCCGGACTGGATAGCCTTGGTCTCTTTGGTTACGACTTCCTTGCTGAATTCCTTGCCGCTAACCGGGTCAGTAATCCCGCTTGGGGTTAAAGAAGTAGCGGCGATGTCAGCAAGGTTCAGGGTCTTGGCCAGGGATTCCTTATTGATCGCAGCGGCGATAGCCCGGCGGAGGTTGATATTTCGCAGATTCTTGTCAGTCTTGAAGTTGTACATGAGGTACTGGGTCCGGTTGCTCTTCTTGATCTGCCAGCCCTTTTGGTTTTTGAGGCTCTTGCTTTGGGAGGCGGACAGGGTGGTCATGTCCAGTTTGCCGGCCTGGTAGAGGTTGTAGGAGGTGCTTTGGGACTTTTGCACGCTGAAATTGATCTTGGTCAGCTTGACATTCTTCTTGTCCCAGTAGTACTTGTTCTTGACCAGTTTCCAGGTCAGGTTGGATCCGGTCCAGCCCTTCATGACGAATGGACCGTCTGAGAGGGTGTATTTAGCGGCCGTGCCGTATTTTTTGCCAGCTTTGTCAATGAACTTATGCTTTTGCGGGGCAAAGGCTGAGCCGGCTAAAAGGAGCTGGAAGTAAGGAATTTTTCTTTCCAGGGTCACGACCAGTTTGTACTTGCCCACGGCCTTGATGCCTAAGCTGGAGACGGGCTTTTTGGAAGCGACGATGGCGTCAGCGTTCTTGATGCCGGAGTACTTGTTGGACTGGGTTGAGGCGGTCTTAGGGTTGACCTGCCGGCGCCAGGCGTAGACGAAGTCCTTGGCCGTCAAGGCTTCCCCGTTGGACCACTTGGCATTTTTCCTGAGGTTAAAGGTCCAGGTCATTCCGTCCTTGCTTTCCTTCCAGGACTTGGCGATGCCGGGCAGGATCTTGGAGTTGTTGCCCAGGCGGACCAGGCCTTCCATGGTGGCGTCCAGCTGCTCGCCGCCGTAGACGTCATTGTTCAAAGCGGGGTCCATGGTGGAGATTTCCCCGGCGGAGAACCAGTTTAAGACTTGCTTGGTCTTTGAGCTGCTGGCAGAGGTGTTGGAGCAGGCGGAAAGCAGGCTGGCGGACAGGGCTAAAGTGATGATGGCTGATTTTTTCATGATCTTTTCCTCGGTGTTTTTTAAAAATTGAATTGATGTAGAACTAACTTGTTTTCTTTTTAAAAAGCAGCGAGGGGATGTCGGCCACTTAAGGCAGACGGGGTGTTTTTGAACATGTTTGACTCTTTCATGGCGGACTCCTTTACAAAATCATTTTTAAAGCTGGCAGAAAAAGAAAGATTAAAAAAAGAGCAAGAAAAAATCGCCTCCAAGGAATTGCTTCCTTGAAGACGATTGTTAGTCGTGGTCCCACTTCATTTCATCAGCTGTCTCACGGCAACTGACCTTACACTGCCGCTGACTAGTCGCCGGAAAGGGCAAAGAAAGCCAGTTTCCAGGAACAGCCAGGGCAGCCGTGGTAACGCTCGCTAGCGGGAAGGCCTACTTTATTTCGGCCAACCAGTTCTTAGATGTGTTTCGCCAGGCGGCTTTTGCTCAATCGCACCAACTTGAGCTCTCTGGAAAAAGCCGGACCTGGTTACTCTTCTAATCGATACTTTTCTTAAATTGCTTTAATTTTTGATTAATGTAATCTTAAAGCGTAAATGGGCTTCTGTCAAGCGGCTTTTTGAAAAAAATTTTTACTTCTTTGCCTTATTCTATTTACTTTGCCGGATAGTCCTTGAGCTTGGCGTTCAGCTTGGAGTAGATCCGGTCGACGAACCAGGGCTCGCTTGACTTCTCCAGGGCTTCCTCCAAGCCAAACCAGGCTACGGCCTTGTTTTCGTCTTCTTTAGGCCGGATAGCTTGCCGATCGTCGGCTTCTAAGAGGTAGGTGACGTTCAGGTGCAGGTGTGACGGAACGTATTTGCCTTTTTTCTCATGCCCGTCAACGGTCAAAATCTCGACTGAATAGATCTGGTTTGTGACAGGACGCGCCACAACGCCGCTTTCTTCTTCGACTTCCTTCAGGGCCACGCGCAGCAGGTCATGGTCGCCGTCAGCATGTCCGCCCAGCCAGGCCCAGGAGTCGTAGATCCGGTGATAGGCCATTAGCGTCTTGTCGCGTGCGGGATTGACCACCCAGGCCGAAGCCGTGAAGTGCTCCGCTAAATTTGACCGCAGAAACAGCTCTTCCCCAGTTTCCAGGCGGTAGATCATTTCTTTGACATCTGTGGCCTCTTGTTCGTTGTAAGGTTGATAGTTCTTTAAGTCCTCGAGTAAGTTCATTTGTTCCTCTTTTCTAAAAAATCCGCTTTTTTCAGATTTTACCACGCGGATCGGTCTTTTTGCCGCCAAGCGGACTAATTGTCTGTTACAATGAAGAGTAATGATTGCAGGCAAGGAAAAACTTTTAAAAGAAAGCAGGAAAATCTAGTGAAAGTTTTTAACACTTTAACGCGCCAAAAAGAAGAATTTAAGCCGCTGGTTCCAGGACAAGTAAGCATGTACGTCTGTGGCCCGACGGTCTACAACTACATCCACATTGGCAATGCCCGCAGCGCGATTGCCTTTGACACGATCCGCCGCTACTTCGAATACAAGGGCTACCAAGTAAAATACGTTTCCAACTTCACCGACGTTGATGACAAGATGATCAATGAAGCTAGAAAGGAAGGCACGACCGTTCCGGACTTGGCTGAGCGCTACATCAAGGCCTTTTTGGAGGACACAGACGCCTTAAACATTGAACCAGCCACCCTCCACCCCCGGGCGACCCACGAGATTCCAGCGATCATCGACTTTGTCCAAACCCTGATCGACAAGGGCTACGCTTATGAAGTGGACGGGGATGTCTACTACCGGGCTAAAAAGTTTGCCAATTACGGGCAGCTCAGCGACCAAAACATCGACCAGCTGGAAGAAGGGGCTTCTAAGCACGTCAATGATGAAGAACAAGGCCGCAAGGAAGACCCAATCGACTTTGCCTTGTGGAAGGGGCAAAAAGCGCCTGATGAAATTGCCTGGGATTCCCCATGGGGCAAGGGCCGGCCAGGCTGGCACATTGAATGCTCGGTGATGTCTACCAAGTACTTAGGCGACACCTTCGACATCCACGGGGGTGGCCAAGACTTAGAGTTCCCGCACCACGAAAACGAAATTGCCCAAAGTGAAGCCAAGACGGGCCAAAAGTTCGTCAATTACTGGCTCCACAACGGCTTTGTGACCGTGGGCAAGGACGAGGAAAAGATGTCCAAGTCCTTGCACAACTTTGTCACTGTGCACGATATCTTGCAAAAAGTCGACCCCCAAGTGCTCCGCTTCTTCATGGCCAGCGTCCAATACCGCAGCCAAATCAACTATTCTGAGGAAAACCTGGAACAAGCAGCCACGATCTTAAACCGGTTTAAGAATACTTTGGAAGACGTAGAAGGGCGCCTTAACGACCAAACTGCCAGCCAAGCTGATCCAGAATTGACTGCTGCTTTGTCCAAGACCAAGGAAGCCTTTGAAGCGGCCATGGACGATGACTTTAACGTGCAAAATGCCTTGACGGCCATTTACGAACTGTTGCCAGTGGTCAACTCTAACGTAAATAGTGCAGCCAGCGACAAGGAAGCCTTGAAGGCTTTTGTCAAAAATCTTAAGGCTTGGCTCCTGGTCTTCGGCGTTGATGCAGGCCGCCTGGTTAAGAGCGAGTCTAGCGAAGACGACAGTGAAATCGAAGCCTTAGTAGCAGAACGGACCAAGGCCCGCCAGGAAAAGAACTGGGCTAGAAGCGATGAAATCCGCGACCAGCTGCAGGCCATGGGGATCGTATTAAAGGACACCCCACAAGGGACGAGATGGAGCCGTGAATAAAGTGAAGAAGCTAACTGAAAAAGCCGTCGACCCCAACACCTTGAGCGGGCAAACCCTGGCCTATTTAGGCGACGGGGTCTATGAAGCGGCGATCCGCCGCCACCTGATCAAAGGCGGGATCTTGAAGCCGCAAAACCTGCAAAGAGAAGCCACCCACTATGTCTCTGCCAAGGCCCAAGCCGCCCTGATCGCCAAGATGCTGGACACGGGTCTGTTAACGGATGAAGAAAAAACGGCTTATAAGCGCGGCCGCAATGCCAAGACCCACACCAAGGCCAAGCACACCAGCCTGGCCACCTATGAAATGTCGACCGGCTTTGAAGCCATCTTTGGCTACCTGGATCTGGCCGGAGCCACTGACCGCGTGCAAGAACTAGTTGCCTGGTGCATTGAAGAAGTAGAAAGCGAGGGCTTAAGCGAATATGTCTTCAGCTAAGCCAAGAAAAAGCAGAAATAAAGATCAGCGCGATAAAAAGTCCGCAAACTTTAAAAAGCGCGATAACCACCCAAATGTCAAAAGCGACTTTAACAGCGACGACTTTGTCTATGGCCGCCATGCCGGTATCGACTTTTTGAAAACGCAGGAGGCGGAAAAGATCAACAAGGTCTTTTTGGCAGAAGGCGTCCAAGAAGACTTTGCTAACGAAGTCTACCGCTATGCTAAGCCTAAAAACCTGATCGTCCAGAGGGTCCCAAAGAGCAAGCTGGACCGGATGGTCAACGGGGAAAACCACCAGGGCCTAGTCTTGACGGTGGCCAGCTTTGAATATGCCGACTTAGACCAGCTCTTAGACAAACTGGATGGGCAAGATGAAGCGCCGTTTTTATTGATGCTGGACAACATTGAAGACCCCCACAACCTGGGGTCCATCTTGCGGTCAAGCGATGCCACTGGCGTCAGCGGCGTGATTATCCCTAAAAGACGGGCCAGCGGCTTGACTAGCGTGGTGGCTAAGACTTCAACGGGGGCGATCGACCATGTGCCCGTTGCCCGGGTCAACAACCTGGTTCAAACCTGTCAAACCCTGAAAGACCGGGGCTACTGGATCTTTGGCACCGCCATGGAGGGTGAAGACTACCGCAGATGGGATGCTAAGGGCAAGACGGTTTTGGTGATCGGCAATGAGGGCAAGGGGATTTCTCCGTTGCTACTCAAGCAGATGGACCAGACCCTGACCATTCCCATGATCGGTCACGTGCAATCCTTGAATGCATCGGTTGCAACCGGGGTTTTGTTATACCAAGCCTTTAACAGTCGCCACCCTTTGTAAAGGAAATCCTTTACTAATCGGGAAAAGTGATAAAATCAAACTCTTGTTTGATTCTCAAAATAGCAAAAGTCCTTTATGCTATCTGATGGATGGAGCGGAAGGGCTTTTTATTATGTCTTTAACTTTAACTGAAGAGCGAAAATTAATTGTCAAGATCCAGCAAGGAGATGAGGCGGCGCTGAAAAAGCTGTACTATCACCATTACCCCATCGTCAACAAGCTGATGATGACTTACTACATCGAGAGCTATGACCGGCAGGACTGGTTTCAAGAGGGGCTGATCATTTGCTATATGACGGCGAAGAATTTTGATATTACCGTCAAAAAGCGTTTCGGCGGCTACTTCCGAGTTAATTTCCAAAATTGGATCTACAACATGATTCGGAAAAATCAGCGCGTCAAGCGGCAGATTCTGCAAAATACCTACAGCTTTGACTTTGACTGGAATATGATCAAGGATGATGTCAATTTGATTGTGCAAGACGAAAGCGTCATGGTCGAAGACTGGGCACCCGTGATTGCTCTCTTGAGCGATCTGGAATTAGAAGAGCTGGAGCTGGCCTTGGGCGTTAAAGAAGCTGACAAGGATTACCTAGCAGACATTAGCCTCCATAAGCGGGCCCGCTACCGGATGCGGCAAAAATTTCGACAAAATTTGTTTTAGAAACAAACCGCTTTCCCGGAAAAGGATTATAATAAGGGTGTAGGATGAAATTGTTTAGGAGGTAATCAAAATGTCAGAAATTGTAAAGACAGCTTTGCTGGATCGTTCAATGAAAGAAGTTTTTGATTGGAGCGACTCCGAAACTCCTGTAAGAGATGCCCTTTGGGACTACTTCATGGAGAAGAATGGCCGCAGCACGGACAAGACCGAACAAGCAATGCTCCCATTTTTGAGCGAATCTGATGACAAGATTATTGCTTTTGTCAACGAGAACCTTAAGAAATAGATGATTTCCCTACATTCCTGACCTCTTGTCTCCCATGTGGGAGGGGAAGGGGCATCAAAAAGACGGCCGTAAGGCCGCCTTTTTGTTTTGTTACTTATTTGATACTTGGATTTTAGAATTATTGTTTTTTACTAGTTCTTCTTGTTTAAGAGCTGCTTAACGTCATTGACGATTTGCTCAGCCGTCAAGTGGTTTCTGTTCAAGATTTCAGCTAATGATTGGTCAACGTCGGTATATTCCCGCTTTTCGCCAAAAGACTTGACCAAAACCGGCTGGTCAGCTAAGTAACTAGCCACCTTTTGCCCGAAGCCGCCGTCTAAGACATTGTTTTCCAGAGTGACGATGACTGAATAATGGCGGGCAAGGTGGTCCAAGCAGTCCGTGTCCAAGGTATTGGCTGAGAGGGGATTGTAGAGACTGGCGTTAAGGTCTTCAGCAGCCTTTAGACCTAAATTAAAGGTATCGCCTAAGGCTAAAATGGCTGCGTCTTGGCCAGCCCGCCGCTTTTGGTAGTGGATGTGCTGGTAGCCTTCTAAAGTTGAGCCTTTTTCATCGACCGGCCAGACTGGCAATTTGATGGCCACTGGACCCTCTTTTTGCTGGATGGCCCAGTTGATCATGGCCTTTTCTTCAGCCAGGGTGGTCGGGGCCAGGTATTGCCAATTTGGCAGGTTTGAGATCATGACCTGGTCAAAGACGCCCACGTGGGTCTTGGAATTAGCCTGGATGCCGCCTCCGCCGACCAGCATGACCACTGGCAAGTTATTTAAGGCGACGTCGTGACTCAGTTGGTCAAAGGCCCGCTGGAGGAAAGTGGAATTTTCAAACAAGATGGCCCGCCCGCCAGCCTTGACAAAGCCGGCAGCCAAAGCCACGGATTCTTGTTCGGCAATGCCCACATCCAGGTAGTGGTCTGGGTACTGCTCTTTGAAACCATCTAAATTAAAGGCGCCAGGGATGGCCGCGTTGATGGCTAAAAGGTTTTCCTGCCCCCGGTCGATAGCTTCAGCGATGGTTTGTACAGCCAATTTTTTCGGCGTTAAGGCAGGAGCCGGGCGTTTTGGTGAATCGTCTTCCAGGTTAAAAGGCGATACCCAGTGGTGGGCCTCTTCATTAGCTAAAGCTGGCTCGTAGCCCTTGCCCTTCAAGGTGTTGACGTGCAAAACTACTGGGTGGTCCACGTCCTTAACGTCTTTAAAGGCGGCAATCATGGCTTCCAGGCTGTTGCCGTCTGCTACATAGCGGTAGTCAAAGCCCATGGCCTTGAAGAGGTTGTCGCTGGCTTCACCGTTTGTGTCCCGCAATTTTTTCAAAGCAACCGGCAGGCCGCCGACGTTTTTGTCGATGGACCACTGGTTGTCGTTAACCACGATGACCAGGTTGCCCTTTTCCGTAGCGGCGTTGTTTAAGCCTTCATAGGCTAGCCCCCCAGTTAAAGAGCCATCGCCAATCACTGCCATGACGTTTTCGCTGCCGCCTAAAAGGTCCCGGGCCTTGGCCATCCCTGTCGCCAAGGCAATGGACGTTGAAGTGTGGCCGATGGCGTAATAGTCATACGGGCTTTCTTCTGGATCGGTATATGGGGTCACCTTGCTGTAAGCTTCTGGGTCCAGCCAAGCGTATGCCCGCCCCGTCAGCATCTTGTGGGGGTAGGTTTGGTGGGAGACGTCCCAGACCAGTTTGTCAGCTGGGGCGTTAAAGACGTAGTGGTAGGCAATGGTTAATTCGACGATGCCTAAATCTGGGCCTAAGTGCCCGCCAACTGCGGCGTCTTTTTCGATGATCAAGTGGCGGATTTCACCGGCCACTTGCTTCATTTCGTCAAGGCTTAAGACCTTGAGATCTGCTGGGGACTTGATCTTATTCAGCAGGTATTCTGGATGTTGGTTCATGTTTTTTCCTCACTTTTTTAGCGTACTCCACTAAAACTCTGTTTTCCTTAATTATAAAATAGTTAGGAAAAATAGTAAAAAGACTTTGCCTGCTATAAATAGTTGCTTTTGCAAGAGAAATTTGCTAAAATTTATGAAGTTTGAAGGTGAGAATTATGGCAGTAAAGAAAGCAGCTTTGGCCTGCAGCGTTTGCGGGTCTCGGAACTACTCAATCACTGCAAATAGCAACCGCACCAAGCGCTTGGAACTGAACAAGTTCTGCAAGCACTGCGGAAAGAAAACTTTGCATAAGGAAACGAGGTAGGGTAAATGATTAAGTTTTTCAAGAGCGTTGGCCAAGAAATGAAGCTCGTTCACTGGCCAAGTGCTAAAGAAAATCGTCGCGACACGGTCAACGTCGTCTTGACCTCTTTGTTTTACGCAATTTTCTTGGGTGCACTGGATTGGGTATTCGAAAAATTGATTCAAATTGTTCTCTAATGGACAAGAAGTATGTTATAATCATGCTAGTTTTAGGAAACCTCGTTTGAGAGGTTTTTTTGTTTGCCGAAAATAAAGGAGATTTTTTATTATGGTAGAAACGGCCAAGAAGCAATGGTATGTTTTGCACACTTATTCTGGTTTTGAAGACAAGGTTAGAAGCGACTTGTTATCCCGGGCACAGTCATTAGGGATGCAAGACTACATCTTCCGGGTTGTCGTACCGCAAGAACAAAAGGTTGAAAACGTTCGCGGCAAGAAGGAAGAAGTCAGCGAAAAGGTCTTCCCTGGCTACGTTTTGGTAGAAATGGTCATGACTGACGAAAGCTGGTTCGTGGTTCGGAACACGCCAAATGTTACTGGTTTCGTTGGCAGCCACGGCGGTGGCTCCAAGCCTTCTCCACTTTACGATGACGAAGTTGCCGCTATCTTGCAAATGCAAGGCGAACCAGCCAAGAAGAAGCGCGACATCCACTTTGAAGTGGGCGAAAGCGTCAAGATCACTGAAGGTGCCTTTAACGGCATGGTCGGTAAGATTTCCGACATCCAAGAAGACAAGGAAAAGCTTTACCTGACCATTGACATGTTTGGTCACGCTACTACTGCGGAACTGGACTACGACCAAGTTGACAAGATTGACGACTAATAAATTAAGTGCAAATCAGCATTTTGTTGATTTGCACTTTTTTGTTCTTATAATTCGTGAATTACTAGTAACTTATGTATTTCTGGGTATCTCCTTGTAAAACTTTAAAAAATATAATTCTTCGCCTAACTATTGACATACATCTGTAAAAAAATATTATGTAAGGGAATTCCTTTTTTACAAATAGAATAGGTGGTTTGTCTAATGAAAAGAAGAACATTATTTGCGTTGCCTGTTGTTTCGATGGCCCTGCTACTTACAGCCTGTGGTGGCTCAAGCAGTAGTTCCTCTTCAAGCAGCAGCCAGAAGAAGACTATGGAAGTATATACGACCAAGGTTACTAGCATTAAAGTGGTGTCCGATGATTGTGACTGGAAAATAACTGGTACAACCGATGCACCAGATGGTTCTAAGATTGCTGTAACCCGGCTCTCCGATGATCCGCTTGATATGGAGAATTCCTGTGAGGGCATCGACACTGAAGATGGTACAGGGAATGCCTCATGGCCGAAGGTAAAGAACGGAAAGTTTACTGCAGTTGTAGATGCAATTGAATTAGTTGGTGATCCAGATAATTACACTAAGGTAGGCTATACGCAGAAAGCAGCGGTAGTGGCTATAAGCAACTACTCCAAGAGTTGGCCGGATGGACTTACCAGTAAAGCAGCAAAAGCCATTAACAAAGCAAACCCAAAGACGGTTAAATTTACCTTGAGCTCCAGCCAGGTAAAATATATTGATTCCTTGGATGATGACGACTCAAGTGATAAGTCGTCAAGCTCAAGTTCTAGCTCCAGTTCCAGTTCATCTTCATCAAGCAAAGCTAAAAACTATCGTACAGATGTAAGCTATGACTCATTAGCCAGAGACCCTAAGACTTACAAGGGTGAGTACTTGCAATACACGGGTGAAGTTATGCAAGTCTTAGAAGATGACTCTTACACTGATTTGCGTATTGCCGTAAATGGCAACTATGATGATGTTTTGTATGTAGAACTCGATAACAGCATCTTACATGGCAAGCGGATCTTGGAAGATGACCTTGTCACGGTTAAAGGTGTAAGTGCGGGTATTATCAGCTACAAAGCAACGTCAGGTACAAAAATCAGCATCCCTGGTTTGGCAGCTACTGAAATTACGGATAGCGGTACCGCGCCGGACGACTACGGAGAATAAAGTCAAGAAGATGGAAGACTAAAAAAGTCTTGCATTCTATCGGTTTTCAGAGTACTATATTAGACGTACTTTATTATTGTGGGAGGAGAGTGCGGAAACTCTCCATTTTAACCGCATCACGGAATCAAGGAGGTTTTGACCGTGGCAAAGAAAGTTATTAATGTTGTTAAGTTACAAATTCCAGCTGGCGCTGCAACCCCTGCACCTCCAGTAGGTCCTGCTTTGGGTCAAGCAGGTATCAACATTGTTGGTTTTACTAAGGACTTCAATGCTCGTACTGCTGACCAAAAGGGCATGATCATCCCTGTAGTTATTACTGTTTACGAAGACCGTTCATTCGACTTCATCACTAAGACTCCTCCAGCTCCAATCTTGCTTAAGCAAGCTGCTGGTCTGCAAAAGGCTTCAGGTGAACCTAACAAGAACAAGGTTGGTTCAGTAACCACTGCTCAAGTTAAGGAAATCGCTGAAACTAAGATGAAGGACCTGAACGCTGCCTCAATCGAAGCCGCTATGCGTATGGTTGAAGGTACCGCTAGAAGTATGGGTATCGAAGTAAAGGACTAATTTGTTAATTTTTAATTAGCAAGTCAGGTGGGAGAGCAAAGAGAAAGCTCGTTTGACCACACATACAAGGAGGATTTTTCATGCCAAAGCATGGTAAGAAATACGTAGAAGCTGCTAAGAAAGTTGACAGCAGCAAGTTGTACTCAGTAGAAGAAGCTATCAAGCTCGTTAAGGAAACTTCATACGCTAACTTTGACGCTTCTGTAGAAGTTTCATACAACCTGAGCGTTGACCCAAAGCAAGCTGACCAACAAATCCGTGGCTCAATCGTTTTGCCAAACGGTACTGGTAAGTCAGTTAAGGTTATCGTTTTCGCTGAAGGCCCACAAGCTGAAGCAGCTAAGGCTGCTGGCGCTGACGAAGTTGGCTCAGACGAATTGGTAGAAAAGGTTCAAAACGGCTACTTGGACTTTGACGTTGTCATCGCTACTCCAATGATGATGGCTAAGGTTGGTCGTTTGGGTCGGATCCTTGGGCCTAAGGGCTTGATGCCAAACCCTAAGACTGGCACTGTTACGATGGACACTGAAAAGGCCGTTAAGAACGTTAAGGCTGGTCAAGTAGAATACCGTGTAGACCGTCAAGCTTCAATCCACGCTGCGATCGGCAAGGTTTCATTTACTGAAGAACAATTGACTGAAAACTTCAAGGCATTGCAAAACGCTATTTTGCGTGCAAAGCCAGCTTCAGCTAAGGGTCAATACATCAAGAGCTGCGCAGTTGCCGCAACCTTTGGCCCTGGGATCAAGCTTGACCCAATCGCTTTGATGGCTTAAGCTTAACCAAAGTTAAGATATTTAAAACTCTCGTGAATTTTCACGGGAGTTTTTATTTTTTGGCAAAATTTAGCTTAAATCCTAATTAAAGGCTAAAAAGTTGCTATACTAGAGAGAAAAGCTATTTAGTTGTGATTAGGGAGTGTCGGGAAATGAGTAGTACTCAAAAAATTATGTCGATTATCGTTCCTTGCTATAATTCGGCGGAATATTTAAAGCGCTGCGTGGATTCACTAGTGACGCAGCTAGACCGGGTGGAACTGATCCTGGTCGATGATGGATCAAGCGATGATACTGGCAAGATGCTGGATGCCTACCAAAAAGATTATCCAGACGTTATCGTCATCCATGAAGAAAATGCCGGCCACGGCGGAGCCATCAACAACGGCTTGACCAAGGCAACTGGCAAGTATGTCAAGATCGTAGACAGCGACGACTGGCTGGACCAGACAGCCTACCAGCAGGTGCTAGACTACCTTGAATCGATCCCGGAAATCGACCTGCTCCTCAGCAACTATGTCTACGATAAGCCAGCCTTGAACCGCCAGCGGGTGATCAAGTTCCCGCACCTCCCAGTAGGGCGGAC
The DNA here is from genome assembly GCF_051893255.1 of Lactobacillus sp. Classification (GTDB taxonomy): domain Bacteria; phylum Bacillota; class Bacilli; order Lactobacillales; family Lactobacillaceae; genus Lactobacillus. The sequence goes on from NZ_JBJFHB010000066.1 coordinate 21,841, forward strand.
TTTTTCCTGGGAAGAGGTCAAGCTCCGGATGGGGCAATACTTCATGCTCCACTCCGTGATCTACAACCGGCGGGTCTTAGACCGGTCTGGCGTCAAATTGCCGGTCAAGGTGTCATATGACGACAACATCTTTGTTTTTGAGCCGATGATTTACGTGCAGACCATGCGCTACTTGCCAGTCAACCTCTACCACTACTTCATCGGCCGGGATGACCAGTCCGTTAACGAAAAAGTAATGCTGAGAAAGATCGACCAGCAGATCCTGATCAACAAGCAGCTGATCGTCTTCTACGCTTCCCAGGTCAACAAGCGGGCGCCATATGCCAAATACATGAAGTACTTCCTCGAAGCCGTAACCGGGGTTACTAGCGTGATCCTGATCCGGGGCAAGAAGAAAGAATATTTGGATAAAAAAGACGACCTGTGGCGCTTCCTGAAGACCTATGACCTAGAAACCTACAAGTCCTTTAAGAGACGGCTGGTAGGCCACTTTGTCTCAAGAGACAACCGGCCGATGCGGCAAATGGTCAGTGGGGCTTATCTGCTCTTGCAGCGGCTGTATTCTTTTAACTAAACTAGAAACAATAAGTTAGAACAGCAAAAAGGCTTTGGAATTTCCAAAGCCTTTTTTGCAGAGAAACTTGTCAATATAAGAGCACGCTAGATAACTTGAAGAAACAATTATTTGCTAGAGAAAAGGCTGCTTTCACACACCTGGGCGTCAGCAAACTCACCGTGTTCGCTAAGGTCCAGGCCGATTTGTTCGTCGCGTGCAGAGACCCGCATGGCGATGAACTTCTTCAAAACAGCGGTGATGGCACTGGCTACAACTGCCGTAAAGACGATGGTGAAGAGGGTGCCGGCCAGCTGAACCATGAAGAGCTTGATCCCGCCGCCGTAAAAGAGCCCGCTTAAGGCAATTTGACCGTTAACCGATTTTGTGGCAAAGAGTCCTACCGTGAGTGAACCTACAATCCCGGATACCCCGTGGCAGCCAAAGGCGTCCAAGGGATCGTCAAACTTCAAGACTGGCTTGATGTTGTTGACGAAGAAGTAGCTGCAAAGAGTGCAGAGGATGCCGGTGAAGAAGGCGCCTAAAGTCGTTTCATAGCCGGCGCCTGGCGTAATCCCGACTAAACCGCACAAAGCCCCGGTGCAGATCCCGTCTAGGCTAACCTTAGACTTGAGGATTTTTTCCAGCAGCATCCAGGTCATCATGGCGCTGGCAGCTGAAACCGTGGTGGTTAGAGCAGCAGTAACGGCGATGCCGTTCATGCCAAGGGCACTGCCGGCGTTAAACCCGTACCAGCCAAGCCAAAGGATAGCCGTGCCCAGCAGGACCCAAGGCAGGCTGTAGCTTTCCGTCTTTTTGTTAAAGCGGGGCCCTAAGAAAATGGATAAAACCAGGGCCGTGATCCCGGCATTGATGTGGACGACCGTCCCGCCGGCAAAGTCCAGGATGCCCCAAGAAGCCAAGAGGCCGCCGGTCCCCCAGACCATGTGGACCAAAGGGTAGTAGATCAAAACCGACCACAGGATGACAAAGACCAAGAGGAAGTTAAAGCGCATCCGGCCTACCGTTGCGCCGACAAAAAGGGCGGGGGTGATGATGGCAAACATCATTTCAAACAAGAGGTAGGTACCAGAAGAAATCCCCTGGTCCTTCAAGATGATCTTGTTTAAATCAACCCCTGATAAAAAGAGGTGGTGGATGTGGCCGGTGATCCCGTCCAGGTCGCCGTTAAAGCACATTTCGTAGCCGAAGGCGATAAAGAGGATAATCGCTACAGCAGTAATGGCAAAAACGGACATCATGGTGTTGACGACATTTTTCTTTGAGACCAAGCCGCCATAAAAGAAGGCGAGACCTGGCGTCATCATTAAAACCAAAATGGCAGCAACAATTAAAAAAACAGTGTTAGCAACGTTCATTTTCGATAACCCTTTCTAGACCAATTGCTTTCATCAAGTTATGTCTTATTTTATATCACGGATTTCTTTTGAAGAAAACTCTAGACCAATTGGGATAATGAAAAAGAGAGATTGAAAATATACAAAAAATTAGCTTAAAAAACAGCCTGTTTTACAAAAACAAGCTGTAAGCGGTTCATAATTTACTTATTGAGAAAAAAGACTTTTTTGCCCTATTTTTTCTTAGTCTTTTCTTCTTGGCCAAAACTGGTTTCGTCCCGGCGCTTGACGTGGAGGTTCTTGTCGTTTTCTTGCTCTGGTACGACAAAGGCGCAAAGCAAGAAGAGGATGATCCCGGTCCAGCCGACCGCCGAATTGCCAAGGCGGTAGCCGCAAAAGGCCATGACGACGCCGATTAAGAGGACGGTCCAGGCGCTCCAGGAGAGGTATTGCCAGTTCTTAGACAATTTCTTATTTTCTCCTTTAACGTCCAAAAAGCCCCGCAAAACAAAGTAGCCGCTGATCAGCAAGAAGAGCAGGTCAATGGCAATGCCGCCAGCGGTGCGGTCCTTGAGCAGGCTGATCACGGCCAAGCTGCCGGAGATGCCGGCTAAGGTAAAGAAGAAGATGTCGATAAGCTTACTTTTCAAATTAATCCCCCTAAATCCGAAATCATAGTTATTATAGAAGATTTTAGCAGATTTTCAGCCTTTTTGCGAAAAAATGCAAAAAGAGTTTGACAGACCTTGCAGGAGATGCTATAGTAGATAAGGTAAATTTCTAACCTAAGACGTGGGTGGCGCAAGCCTCAATAACCCGCCGAGGCCAGAAGATAATGAAGATTATTAACTCTCCATGTCTTGTTGGCATGGAGTTTTTTAGGCCTTGTAGAATTTTACAAAATTTTATGGAGGTGAAAATTTTGAGCGAAGCTATTATTGCTGCTAAGGCGAAGTTTGTTGAAGCTTTTGCTGAAGAACTTAAGTCAGCTAAGTCTATCGTAGTTATCAACTACCTTGGTTTGACTGTTGACGAAGTTACCGCCTTTCGTGCTGAATTGCGTGAAAGCAACGCCAAGATGAAGGTTGTGAAGAACACTTACCTGCGTCGTGCCGCTGCTATCGCTGGCTTGGATGACTTGGCACCAGTATTCGTTGGCCCAACTGCTGTCATTTACACTGACGACGAAGACAACGTTACTGCTCCTGCCCGCATCGCTGCTGATTACGCTAAGAAGTTCGACGTTGTTGAAATTAAGGGTGGTGCACTTGAAGGCCAAGTTGCTACCAAGGAACAAGTCGAAGAACTTGCTGCAATTCCAAACCGCGAAGGTTTGCTTTCAATGCTGCTTTCTGTATTGCAAGCACCTGTACGGAACTTTGCATACGTTGTTAAGGCTGTTGCTGAATCAAAGGAAGAATCAGCTGAATAGTCTGGTCATTTTAAACTAGAATAATAAATTCTAAATTTTCGGAGGATATTATAATGGCTTTAGATACTGCTAACATTATTGAACAATTGAAGGGTGCTTCAATTCTTGAATTGAACGACCTTGTACACGCTATCGAAGAAGAATTCGGCGTTACTGCTGCTGCTCCTGTAGCTGCTGCTGGTGCCGCTGGTGGTGCTGAAGAAGCTAAGTCAAGCTTTGACGTTGAATTGACTTCAGCAGGTACTGAAAAGGTTAAGGTTATCAAGATCGTTAAGGAAGTTACTGGTGCAGGCTTGCTTGAAGCTAAGAAGACTGTTGACGGTGCTCCAGTTGTTCTTAAGGAAGGCTTGTCAGAAGACGAAGCTAACGACCTTAAGGCTAAGCTTGAAGAAGTTGGTGCTACTGTTACCCTTAAATAATTACGGCCTTCGGGCATTAATTATTGGGCAACAAGCCAAAGAAAAACGCGTTTGCGGAATTACCGCAGGCGCGTTTTTTGTGCTATTTTTTCACCAATAATTATAAAAATGCAATATTTACGCAAATAATGCTTGCAATCTCCTGAAAAACAGGTAGAATTACAATTAACTTAAAAATTTGCAAAATACTCATTTAAACCTAAAAATACGAAACATAAGGACGGTGAACAAAATGAATCAGGAGTTTAATTTCAGGCGACATCAAGCAGATCCCGGTAAATTATCAGGTTTACTGGTTCATTTTGCTTGGGCCAGTTAGTATTTTGAGGTAAATAACATGAAATTTAGCAAGTTGGCCATTAGCAGTTTGGCAATCGCATCCCTTTTTTCCCTTACGGCCTGTTCCAAGTCGTCATCATCATCCAGTAAGGCAGCTTCCGCTGACAAGCAAAAGCTCAACTGGATGGAAGAAGCCGAATTGTCTACCATTGACGGCTCTAAGATCATGGATGACACGTCCTTTAACCAGGTTAACCAGGTGATGGAGGGGCTCTACACCTTAGGCAACAACGCCAAGGTTAAGAATGCTTTGGCCACCAAGACGACCGTTTCTAAGGACCAGAAGACCTGGACCTTTACCTTGCGTAAGAACGCCAAGTGGTCTAACGGTGACGCCGTAACCGCCAAGGACTTCGTCTTCTCTTGGCGCCGGACGGTCAATCCTAAGACGGCGTCTGAATATTCGTATCTTTTTTCCGGCATTAAAAATGCCGACGCCATTGTCGCTGGTAAAAAGAAGCCTACTACTCTAGGCATCCAGGCTGCCGGCAAGTATAAGCTGGTCGTCAGCCTGGAGCAGGCGATTCCTTACTTCAAGCTGCTGATGGCCTTCCCGCTCTTTTTCCCGCAAAACCAAACAGCGGTCAAGAAGTACGGATCTAAGTACGGCACGGCTTCTAAGTACATGGTTTATAACGGGCCATTTATCCACAAGGGCTGGAC
>NZ_JBJFHB010000067.1:0-1732 GCF_051893255.1 Lactobacillus sp.
CTAAAGCCTGGCCGGCGGGAAATCCCCTTGTCGCCTGGCGCACCAACGACCACGATTACCCGTGGGTTGGCAAATTCCCGGCGCATGAACTTCATCAAGGCCAGCATTGAGGCCTTGTTGTGGGCGTAGTCGACCACTACCAAACCGTGGTTCTTGGTTACAACGGTTTCCATCCGGCCAGGGATTGTCACGTGGCGGATCCCCTTAGCGCAGTTTTCGTAGTCCATGCCGGCTAAGCCTGCCCCGATGATGGCGCCAGTTGCGTTGGTTTCGTTGAAGTCGCCGATCATCTGCAGGGTGTATTCCCCGGAAATTGGCAGCTTTCTAGCCTTGCTGGAGGCCGTGGTCAAGCTGAACTTGGTTTCGGCCAGGTCGGTTTCGATTGACTTGTAGCGGAAGTCGATTGGCTGCTTCAGGCCCGGAATTTCAAAGCCGTCTCTAGCAAACAAGTAGATGCTGTCTGGGTTGGTCGTGGTCGTCGCTGCTGCATAAACGTCGCTAAAGCGGTCGGTTTCAGCGTTGATGATGCACTTGCGAGAGTTGACCAAAAGCTGCAATTTGCAGTGGAGGTAGTCTTCAAAGTTCGGGTGCTCGTTGACGCCAATATGGTCTGGGCTGATATTTAAGAAAAAGCCCAAGTCGTAGGTCAGACCAAAGACGCGGTTCTTTTTATAAGCTTGAGAAGAAACTTCCATGACCATGTGGGTCATGCCGTTGTCAACAGCCCGGCGCATGTCCCGGAAGAGGTCCAGGGATTCTGGCGTGGTCAGGCTGGACTTGAAGGTGTCTTCTGGCGCACTCCCCAAAATATTGTTGACAGAAGAAAGGAGCGCGGTCTTGCCGCCATTTAACTGGTCCAGCATCCCCTTCAAAAAGTAAGCAGACGTGGTCTTGCCCTTGGTGCCGGTAAAGCCGACCAAGAAAAGGTCGTCTTGCGGAAAGCGGTAAAAGGCAGCTGACAAAAGAGCCATGGCCTTAGCCACGTTGCGCACGATCAAGGCGTGCATCCCCGTGCCTTCTGGGTAAGGCTGCTCAGCCACGTAGGCAATGGCGCCGTTTTCCTTGGCCATGGTCAGGTAAGTTGGCCGAAAGCCCGCCCCCTTGCAGAAGAAAAGGCTGTTGTTTTGCACGTCGCGGGAGTCGTAAGAGACGGCTTCCATTCTGGTTTGGACCGTGTCTTGGATCGCGCTTGACTTAAGCAAGTGATGTTCCTTTAAGATTAAAATACAGGTATTTAATGAGATACTCATTGTTCTCCTCACTGTCAAATAGAATTCAGTTCAAATTATACCACACGCTGGCTAGCCGCGCCGTTCAGCTTAGGCGTTCTAGGCAAAAGAATGATAAAACTGGTCAGCTTTTCGTTAGACTCGCAGCGGATCGTCCCGCCGTGGAGCTCAACGACTCCCTGGACGATGGACAAGCCAAGCCCGGTCCCGCCCGTCTTGGTATTGCGGGAACTTTCGACCCGGTAGAAGCGGTCAAAAATTTTCTTCAGCTTATCCTGCGGGATCGGCTCCCCATTATTTTCCACCCGCAGCTCAACCTGCTTTTTGTTGATCAGGTTGGCCACCAGGTTGATCTCGGTTGCCCCGGTCGCGTACTTCAGGGCGTTAGAGATCAAGTTGTTGTAGACCCGGACCAATTTTTCCACATCGGCATTGACGATCAGGTCCTTGGGCCGGGCTTTGACGTTAAAGACGATGCCCTTTTTCTCAGCTTCCAGCTCAAA
>NZ_JBJFHB010000068.1:0-5802 GCF_051893255.1 Lactobacillus sp.
TTACGATATCGCCAATTGTTGTTACCTAGACTGCTTATTGCAATCACGAAAGGGTGACTTGTTAGTACGGATCAGTTGTCTTGCTTACTTTTTTGCGCCTTAGCTTTCTCAGCTGTTTTATTACTTTCTTGCCAATTGATATCGAGTATGTTGATTCGATAGTTAGGATGGTTATCTTCTTCGATATCCCAAAAAGTTGTTATTTCTTGTTCTTAGTATCGGTGTAGTAATCTTCGAGTCTGTTAATATCCACCAAGTTAATCCGATAATTCGGATTACTTTCTTCTTCTGGATCTGAATAGAAAGTGTAGAGCTCCTTAGCTCTTAAAGCAGCAACATCGACATATGTTCCTGTAGTGCCGTGGCCTGTTCCTTTTAACCGAGCATAGACTGGTTGATCGGCATCCATAAAGTAAATGCCGTCACTGTCAGTAAATTGCCGTAAGCCATCAACTACTACATAGTCGCCTTTTTTACACTTTTTTTAAGATGTGTAATCTTCTTGGTTTTACTGTCAAATGTAAAAGGATAGCCAGACAGTTCAATCATGGCTTTTTCACCATTTGAATATTGGGGCAGATCGTTGATCAAAGAGACATTCCTTGCTTTGATGTAAGCGCCATAGCCGATGTAGTAGAAATAATGTCCGTTGATTTTCTTATATGGCAGCCAATACTTCTTACCAACGAAGCCATAGTCGTATTTGTTAACGTGATATTTGGTGAATAGGGTGAAGTAGCGGACATCTTTGTCTGTCCGTTCAATTCTGTTTCCGGTTGTGTAGACGTAGCTGTCTTCTTTTAGGTAGCCGAGAGGACCGTAGAGTCCGTTGAACCAGGGCATCCGGTTGCCATAACGGTCATAGACATAGCTGTTGCAATTTAACTTCAGAACAACTTGCCGCTTGACATATTTAGGCGTGTATTTTGAACTTGCGGCCGAAACTGTGTCGGTCTTTGCCGTTAAAGCCGTAAAGCCCAGCAGGGCCGTTAAGGCAAGCAATGCGTTACGTAGTCTTTTGAGCATGGTTATCGCCTAGCTAGAAAACGCTTTCTCAATAATAATTATAACATTAAGGTAAAGCAAAAAGGCACCCATCGAATGATGAGTGCCTCTTAAAAAATCTGCTGTTTGAGCTTACTTTAAGTCGCTTACGCTGTCGGCAACCTTGATCTTGCCAGCCAAGATTTGCTTACGAGCGTTTTGAACCTTAGTCCAAGTCTTGGAGTCGATCTTGCCCTTAGTTACGGAAACACCGTTGCCTTCCAGAGTGTAAACGAAGTGCTTGCCACCTGGGAACTTGCCTTGGTATGCCTTTTCAGCCAAACGTTCAACAGCAACGTCCAGCCCCTTCAAAACGGAAGTCAAGACGAAGTTGCTCTTCTTACCATCCTTTGAAGTGTAGTTACCCAAGTTGGATTGGTCAACGTCAACACCGATTACCCAAACCTTCTTGCTTTCCTTACGGTTCTTGTTGATATCCTTAGCTTCAGTGAAGATACCGTTACCTGCGTTACCAGCTGCGTGGTAGATGATGTCAGCACCGCTAGCGTACATTGATTGGGCGATTGACTTCGCCTTGTCAGTTGAAGTGAAGTTACCGATGTATTGGTCGTCAACCTTGATCTTCTTGCCTAAGGCCTTGGCACCGGCTTGGACACCTTGCTTAAAGCCGGCTTCAAACAGTTCCAAGGTTGCTGACTTGACACCGCCGATGTAGCCAACGTGGTTGGTCTTAGTAGTGTAAGCAGCAGCTACCCCAGCCAGGTAGGATGCTTGGTTACTTTCGAAAGTTACGGAAGCAACGTTCTTCAAGCCAGAAATAACGTCGTCGATGATTACGAAGTTCTTCTTTGGGTTCTTCTTAGCAGCTGACTTGATTGCGCCAGTCAGTTGGTAGCCAACGCCGAAGATGGTTTCGTAGCCAGAGTTGGCAGCTTCATTGGCGTTTGGAGTAAAGTCGGCAGCTGATGAAGATTCAAAGTATTGGTAGCCACCCTTGCCTTGCTTTAAGTTGTGCTTCTTACCAAAAGCCTTGAAGCCGTTCCAAGCTGCTTCGTTGAATGAGTGGTCATCGATAGCGGCATTGTCAGTGATCAAGGCAATGCTGTGCTTGGTGGTCTTAGTCCCAGTTGAAGTTGAAGACTTCTTGCCTTGGCAAGCAGTCAGCAGAACTGAAACTGAAATAGCAGCAGTAGCAATAGTAGCTAACTTCTTAAATTTAGAAACAGACACGTTATTTCCTCCGTCATAACACGAATATTTTCATCGCTTGGCACGATGATAGTTATTTTTATCTTGGTATATTATACATGAAATTTTGGCAAAAGCAATCGTTGTCGCTGAATTGATTTACAGACACGAATGAACGAGAATACAATGCAAGGATAACTGATTATGGGAGGAAAAAGATGTGGTGGACTGGAAGCAGTGCCTTGTTTGAATTGCTGTTGGCTAAGACTTTGATCAGGTGGTAGGATTGGTTAATCACAGTCTTGATCTGGCTCTTGGAAATGGAGTTTGTTGTAAAAGACTCTTTGATTGGACAAAAGGCTTTTGGAATACTACTGGCAATTTTACTATATTGCGACAGCGCAATTTCCGAATAAGTTGGTTACACGTGGAACTAGGGCAGAATTTGTGGGGAATTTAACGCAGGTTCTGGAGAAGACGGATTTTTTAGTGCAAGTATCGCAATCGCTTCTGGTAAATCCAAAGAATATTACAAGTAGCTGCTTTTCTTAGAGAAATTCATTGCAAGTAAAGCAAATTAAAAGCGTAAAGCCTTCGTATTAAAGGCTTTACGCTTTTTCTTATTTGAGGTTGAACTTAACAGTGTTGTCATTCCAGATTGAAGTCTTGTACTGCAGTTGCAACTTTTTGGCAGAAGTCTTAGCCTGCCCAACCAAATTTCCTGTTACCTTAGCGCCCTTGTCCAAGCTGCCGGCTTCCAGAGTGTTGTCAACATCCGTGTCAACTTCGTCGAAATCAGTGTTGTTGCCGTCCGCATTCAGCTTGAAGTCAAACGGATTGTAGTCCTGGCTTTCATCGGTGTGGTTAGTGATAGTGATATTGGCAATCACATATTGTTTTCCGCTGTCTGGCTTGTTGAAATCGTCACCTTGGCTGAATTTGACGCTGTTGACCTTGATTTCGTAGCCTTTGTAAGAAGCTGTTTGCCCCACCTTGTAGACCTTGGTCAGGGGGTTGACTTCCTTTTTCTTAGAGCTGGACTTAGCTTGGCTACTAGAAGTAGCGGTGCTGCTGGAAGTCGACTGGTCATTATTTCCCAGGGAATTAATCCCCCAGAAGATCGCCACAACTACGATCAGGAACCAGAACCACCAGCGCTGGTAGAACTTTTTCTTTTGTACATACACATTGCCATTTTCATCTTTAATTTGCTTTGCCATAATCTTTTTCCTTTTTAAACTTATACCTTACATTAAAACAGACAGCGATCAAGTTAAGTGTAGCGGTTTAAAAAGAAGGATTGGTGGGCTGGCTGCCCACTATTTGCTAAAAAGATGCGATGATGACTGATAGGCCGGCTAGAGCATAGAAGATGATGGTGGCAATGGCAAAGTAGCTGATGACCTGACCCCAGAAGCGGAGGGACTTAGACGGGGAGGCGTGGAAGAGGCACTTAGCCTTGATCTGCCGGTAGTCGAAGATGAAGAAGACCAGCAAGATGATGCTTAAGAAGGAAGCCGTTTTTTGTAAAAAGGTGTCGGCAATTGATCCGGTTCCGGTGACATCCATGTTGTAAATGGAGTAGAGGATGATCAGGTAGCCGGCTGCTCCGGCCAGCATGTGGCTGACCTGCCCACTGCGAAAGCCGGGGAGGCGCCAGCTGGCGTGATTTAGCTTGCGAAGGGCAGTCTTGAAGTCGCCGGCACTCTGGTAGCGCTCTTGGACATTAATGTGAGTGGCTTTTTCAATGATTTTCCGTTCAGGGCCCTGGTAGAGCTTGACGCTAGGCAATTTGCCCGTATAAAGGACGTTCATTAAGACGCCGACGGCGTAGAGGTCGCTGGCCGGGCCGCTTTGGCTGAAGCCGAACTGCTCTGGCGCGGCATAGCCGACCGATCCCAGGACCTGGGTGTCGCGGCTGGCGCTTTTGCTGAGGTTGCGGGCAATATCGAAGTCGGCCAGGATCAGCTTTTTTCCATCGTAAAAAAGGTTCTCCGGCTTGATGTCGCGGTGGATGATGGGTGGTTTCTGCCGGTGAAGGACGTCTAGGATGTCCAGGAGCTGGATGATGAGGTCGTGAATTTGACTAGAAGTCAGCTGGTGGATCTTGAGGTAGTCGTCAAGGCGGGGCTTGTGGATATATTCCTCGATGACGGTCAGCTGGTCGCTTTTTTCTAGTTCGACAATCTTGGGGATGGCGATGTCTAGCTGGGCCAGTTGCTCGTACAGGGGCGCGTACTCTAGTGGCAGGATGCGCTCGATGTAGGGGACGGGGACCATTTTTTCTACCTTAAAGATGGCCTTGTCGTCAGTAATTTTAATAGGTACGGGATTGCGGTATTCATCCATTTTTTGCCTGCGAACCTTTCTAACAAGTTGTTTTCCTGACATAATGATAACAGTGAGGTGGTAAAAATGGAAACTGGAAAATTGCTAGATGCCTTGAAAAAGGACCATCTTGATAACGTGCTGGATCAGGTGGCGGATTACGACTTTGCTGGGTATTTAGGGCGGCTGATTGAAGAGCGGCAGGTGAAAAAGAGTGAGCTGTTTAATGCGGCCGCGATTGAGCGCAGCTACGGCTACCAGATCTTGAAGGGTCGGCGCCTGCCGTCGCGGGACAAGGTGTTGGCGCTGGCCCTCAGCTTGCAGCTGTCCTTGGAAGAGACGGGCCGGCTTTTGTCCTTGAGCGACAATGGGGCATTGTACGCTAACGTCAAGCGGGATGCGGTGATCATCTACTGCCTGGCCCGGCATATGTCAGTGATGGACACGAATTTGCTGCTGGCCCAGCACGGGTACGATAGCTTGGATGAGGTGTAGGTAGGGGGGATGTGAGTCGAGCCCCCGAAGTATGTCAACCGGTCTGGATTTTGTCGGATTTTGCCCCCGAAGTATGTCAACCGGATTGGATTTTGTCGGATTTTGCCCCCGAAGTATGTCAACCGGTCTGATTTTTGCCGAAATCTGCCCTCAAAGTATGTCAACCGGTTTGATTTTTGGCGAAAAAAGCCCCCGAAGTATGTCAACCGGTCTGATTTTTGGCGAAAAAAGCCCCCAAAGTATGTCAACCGGTTTGATTTTTGTCGAAATCTGCCCTCAAAGTATGTCAACCGGTCTGTTTTTTGGCGAAAAAAGCCCCCAAAGTATGTCAACCGGTCTGATTTTTGCCGAAAAAAGCCCCCAAAGTATGTCAACCGGTCTGATTTTTGACGAAAAAAGCCCCCAAAGTATGTCAACCGGTCTGATTTTTGACGAAAAAAGCCCCCAAAGTATGTTAACCGGCGTGGATTTTGTCGAGAATTGCCCCCAAAGTGTGTCAACCGAGACTGGTTGAGTCAACTTGGGGGCAAATTTTTTGAAAAAGTGGTCTGGTTGAGTCAAACTGGGGGCGAAAAAGCAGAAAAAGTGGTCCGGTTGAGTCAAACTGGGGGCAAAAAAGTAAAAAAATGAGCCTGGTTGAGTCAAATCGGGGGCGAAAAAGCAGAAAAAGTGGTCCGGTTGAGTCAAACCGGGGGCGAAAAAGCGGAAAAAGTGGTCTGGTTGAGTCAAACTGGGGGCAAAAAAGCAGAAAAAGTGGTCCGGTTGAGTCAAACTGGGGGCGAAAAA
>NZ_JBJFHB010000068.1:5902-26518 GCF_051893255.1 Lactobacillus sp.
TGGGGGCAAAAAAGCAGAAAAAGTGGTCCGGTTGAGTCAAACTGGGGGCGAAAAAGCAGAAAAATGAGTCCGGTTGAGTCAAACTGGGGGCGAAAAAGCGGAAAAAGTGGTCCGGTTGAGTCAAACTGGGGGCGAAAAACGGGAAAAACGAGTTCGGTTGAGTCAAACCGGGGGCGAAAAATGGCAAAATCCACACCGGTTGAATCAAACTGGGGGCGAAAAATGACAAAATCCACACCGGTTGAGTCAAACCGGGGGCGAAAAAACAAACGGAAAAGGAGGTACGCATCCGCGTACCTCCTTTTTAATACCTAACTACTTGCTTGGGTGGCTTGGAACCTTAATCTTGCCGTTTAAGATGTCAGTCCGAGCTGCTTGAACTTGCTTCCAGACGCTAGCTGAAGCGTAGCCCCGGGTCAGGTAAACCCCGTTGTGCTTCAAGCCGTAAACCAGCTGCTTGCCGCCTGGGAACTTGCCCTTGGCTGCCTTAGTGGCAATGTCCTTAACCGCAACGTTTACGCCAGTCATAACGCTGGTCAAGCACAGGTTTGAGCTCTTGCCGTCCTTGCTCTTGTACTTGCCCAGGTTGGATTGGTCGGAGTCAACCCCGATTGCCCAAACCTTCTTGCTGGAGTTAGCGCTCAAGCCTTCGTCGATTGACTTGGCTTCGCTGAACAGACCTTGGCCAGCTGAACCAGATGCGTGGAAGATCACGTCCGCCTTCTTGGCAAACATGGCCTTGGCGATTGACTTTTCCTTGTCAGCGGCCGTGAAGGAGCCAACGTATTGGTTCAAGATCGTGATCTTCTTGCCCATCTTCTTAGCAGTGTCTTGTACGCCCTTGGTGAAGCCTGCGTCAAAAAGGTCTACGATATCGCCGTGCACGCCGCCGATGAAGCCGACAACGTTAGTCTTAGTAGTTCTAGCTGCCAAAACACCAGCCATGTAAGAAGCATCTTGTGAACGGAAATTGGCAGAAGCAACGTTCTTTTGCCCCTTGATCACATCATCGATGATGACAAAATTCTTCTTAGGATTCTTCTTGGCAGCAGAAGCAATCGCCGTCTTCAAGGAGTAGCCAACCCCGAAGATGGTCTTATAGCCAGCATTGATCGCCTGGTTGATGTTGGGCGTAAAGTCAGATGCTGAGCTTGATTCGAAGTATTGGTAGCCGTTAGTGCCGCGCTTTAAGCCTTGGCTCTTGCCGTAAGCGACCATGCCCTTCCAGCCGGATTCGTTGAAAGAGTGGTCGTCAACGCCGGCGATGTCAGTGATCAAGGCAACGCTGGCTGATGACTTTTTGTTGCTGTTGCTTGAGCCATTTTGCTTGGCGCCTGAGCAGGCCGTTAAGGCAATGCCGGCCAGCAAAACAGTACTAGTTGCTAAAACAGATTTGAATGTGGTTTTCAAAGTAAAATCCCCCTTAAATTGAACACGGCTTAAATCATATCAATATTTTGTGGTCGTGTCAAAATGGTTCCACAAGATCAAGTGTTGATTTACCGGGATTATTACTTTTTGCCATAATGTCCTCAAGATGTATGGCCCTAAGCTTGAGCTAGATACTAGAATTTTTTTAAAAATTTTTTTCCCAAAAAATAAAGTTTCACGTAAAAAAGCGCCAAAAGGCGCTTTACTAAAAGACATTCAGCAATTTGCAGATGGCCAGGGCCACGTAAACAGCAACGATTAGGGCCATCACCGTGAAGTGACGGAGGCGGTTCATGACCAAGATACCGGCAAACTCCCGCAAGACCGCGTTAGGCAGGTAGTAGGGCCGGGTGTAAGAGCCGATGCCGTTGCCGTCCAGGCCAGCTTCTTTGGCGTAGATAGCAGCGCGGAGCAGGTGGTAGTTGCTGGTGAAAAAGCAGGCCCGGAAGTCGTCATCGCCGTGGTCGTTGATAGCGACAATCTTGGAGAACTCCATGTTCTGCTCGGTGTTGCGGGACTGGTCCTCCAGCAGAATCTGGTCAGCTGGGATCCCCCTTTTAATGGCGTAAGCCGCCATGGCGCTGGCTTCTGAGATAGTCTCGTTTGGCCCTTGTCCGCCAGACATGATGAACTTGGGGAAAGGCTGCCCCTTTTCCTGCTGGTGGTAGGCAAACTGGATGGCCCGGTTGATCCGGGCGGCCTGGATGTTGGACAAGCGGTTGCCATTGATCAGGCCCGCCCCTAAGACGATCAAGTAGTCTTGGTGGTAGCGGCGGGGGACGATCTGGTAGAGCAAGAGGTTGATTAAAAAGTTGTACATGACAGCCGCCAGATAAAAGGCGATCGTCGGGAACATGTCTAGGAGCAGTCTAAACCAGGCAGGCGTGGACTTGGTCAGGTGGCCAATGAAGATGAAGGCCCATAAGACCAGCATGGCGATGGCCAAGATCAGGGTCAAGAGGTTGGGCAGGGTGTGACTTTCGTGCTTCAAGACCACGTAGGAATTCCACAAGAGCAGGATCCAGGAGAAGAAGACGATGAAGGCAACCAGGGAAACCAGGAAGGCGCCCACCATCAGGTAGATCCGGCGGAAGCTGGGCAGGTTGGTGGCGTAGACCAAGAAGGTGAACCAGGCCGCTAATGAAAAAATGAAAAAGGTGAAAAAGATGCCGTTGATTAGCCGTCTAGGATCAGTCAGCCAGGAAAAGAAAAAGGTTACGGCCGCAATCGCGACGAGGATGGTGAAGTAGCTAAAGGTCCGGTTTTGGCTGAAGAAGAATAGTAAAGAGTAGAAGATAGATTTCAATTTTGCTCTCCCGGTTTATTTGCTTAGAAAATTGCTCAAACTTTATTATAATAGAGGTTAAGTATTTTGAAACAGTAAGGTGACGAATATGAAAAAAATCGGCCATTATCTTTTTTACTTAATGGAAATCGTGGTTGTCTTTGCCTTGTACACCACTTTGCAGTACTTTTACTTCTATCCCAATATCTTTGACTTTGGACAGGCGGAATCCTTTATCCTGGCCCTGTCGACGGTCTTGGTCTTCTGGATGGCCTTTTTACTTTATAAGGGACAGCTTGAGGATAAAAATGAGTGGGGCTTTAACGAAGCGCCTCACTGGCAAGTGCACAAGGTTTTAATCGCCTTTGCGGGCTTTTTCATCATGCAGCTGCTCTACATCGCCATCATGTCGGCGATCGGCGGCGGGATTTCCCAAAACCAGCAGAACTTAAACGACCTGCAGGAAACGGCCGGGCCGACCTACAAGATCATGGTGGCCGTGATTGCGCCAATTTGTGAGGAAACCATTTTTAGAGGGATGTTCATGAATCTCCTCTTTAGCCACGCCAGCCAAGTGAGCAAGTGGGTGGGCATCTTAGCTTCCGGCTTCTTCTTTGCCTTTGCCCACAACCCCTTCTGGTCACCTTACCTGATCGTTTACTGGATGATGGGGTCGGTTCTGGCCTGGGTCTACATGACCACCAAGGACCTGCGCTACTCGATGATGACCCATATTATGTGGAATTTACTAAGCTTAATAGGCTAAAAAGCGAAGCAGATGCTTCGCTTTTTTCATGCTCTTAAAAATCAAAATCTAAGCCAGCAGCTTTTTGATGAAGTGGTTCAGCAGGATTGGCGAAATCACCGTCGTCAAGATGATGGCCAAAATCAGGCTGGAGTAGATGTCTTTCGGGAAAAGATGGTGGCCGATGCCGATCTGGGCGACGATCAAAGCCACTTCCCCCCGCGACACCATGCCGGCGCCAACAATGCTGCCTTCCAGCTTGGTCATGCCAAAGGCCTCAGCTGAGTACTTGCCGGCCCAGTACTTGGACAAAACGCCCAAGATGGTCATGGCGATGATGAAGACCAGGTCCTGGGTGAGGCTGGCAAAGGTCATGGACAGGCCGATGTTGACAAAGAAGGTTGGGATGAAGACTGAGTAGCCGATCGCAGAAACGGCAGAATTAACCTCTTCTGCTTGCTTGGTCTGCCGGATGGCCAGACCACCAAAGAAGGCACCGACTACGGCGCTTAGGCCCACAAATTCGGCCAGGTAGGCCATGCCTAAAGCTAGGGTGAGGGAAGCGATCAGGGCCGAGTAGTTGACGCTGATTTTTTCCGCAAATTCCATAAACTTCGGCGCGATAAACTTGTAAACCAGCCAAACGAAGACGAAGTAGAGGGCTTCGATCAGCAGGTTGAGGAAAAAGTTGCCGGTCAGGCCCTGGCTGCCGCCTTCGTGGCTGAAGGTGGTGAAGAGGCTCAACACGATTACGGCTAAGATGTCGTCAACTACAGCTGCCCCCAAGATGGCGATCCCAGCCCGGGTCTGCAGCTGGTTGCTGTCTTTTAGAACTTCAACTGAGATCGAGACGCTGGTTGCCGCAAAGACGATCCCGATAAAGAGGGCTTCGAGGAACTTCATCCCGTAGATTAGGGAGAAGCCGCCGATAAAGAGGATCGGCAAGATAACGCCGACCGTGGCCACGGTGAAGCTGACCTTGAAGTACTTTTTGAGTAGATCCAGGTCGCTTTCCATTCCGGCTAAAAACATCAAGAGAATGACCCCGATGTCGGAGAAGAGGGTCATGGTGTCGCTGGGTTTCAGCCAATTGAGCAGGGCTGGCCCCAAGACGATGCCGGACAGGAGTTGGCCGATGACTGCTGGCCAGTTGAAGCGGGCAAAAAGCTGCCCCATCAGGGTAGTTACAAAGAGGATTAAGATCAATTCCCCAATAAATTCCATTGTTTCCTCCATTCTTTTTTAAAAAAGCTAGTGGCAAAAGAAAAAACTTCCAAGAAAAAGCCTCTTGACCCAAAGAAGCAAAATCTTGAAAGTTTTGAAACTCCAACCTCTAGCAAAGTATTTGTAATTCTATATACTATCTACTTTAGCAAGAAGTCGTGAAAAAAACAAATTTAATCTCTGAAAATTACAATCCCGTTTGCTTAGGATTCTTCGGTTCAGTCTTAGCAAGCAGGGCCAAGCTGATGGTGATCATGTCGACCCCTTCCTGCAAGACCGCGCCCCAGAAGGCTGGGATCAGGCCTGTGAAGGCTACTAATTCCAAGATGATAACGATTACGATCGCAGTCGTAACGTCGATTTCTGCCACCTTCATGGTGTGCTTGGCAATAGCCACGGCATCGTTGATCTTGCTGAGGTCGTTGACCATGATGACGGCGTCGGCACTTTCGCTGGCTGCGGTAGCGCCTTTAGCCCCCATGGCGATGCCGACATCAGCAGCGGTCAAGCTTGGCGCGTCGTTGATCCCGTCACCGGTCATGACCACTGGGCGGTCTTCAGCCTTAACGTTCTTGATGGCGGCAATCTTTTCAGCTGGCAAAAGGCTGGCGCGGACGTCGTCAACGCCGGCTACCTTGGCAATGGAGTCGGCAACGTCCTTGTTGTCCCCGGTCAGCATCATAATGTGCTTAGCCCCTTGCTTGCGCAAGCGCGCCAAAGTTTCTGGGGTTTCTGGACGGAGCTGGTCTTTAAAGGTAATTTGCCCAGCGTACTTGCCGTTGATAGAAACGTAAACGGCAGTGGTCTTAGCCTTTTCAATCTTGGCGTCAGGAGCGACGTAAGAAAGCTTACCGACCATGACGGTGTTGCCGTCAACGGTCCCCTTGACCCCGTTACCGGTAGATTCTTCCAGGTCGCTAACTGCCTTGATCAGGCCCTTGTCAGTCCCTTTTACCAGGGAGCTGGCAATGATGTGGCCAGATTGTTGTTCCAGGCTGGCTGCGTAAGAAAGCAGCTTTTCCTTGTCAACGCCGGCTTCTGGCAAAACGTCTTGGATAACCAGTTGGTTTTGGGTCAGGGTACCGGTCTTGTCAAAGGCAAAAGTCTTCGCCCGGGACAATTGTTCCAGGGTTGGACCAGACTTGACGATGATGTGGTGCTTGGACATGGAGCTCATGCCGGCTACCAGGGCAACTGGGGCGGCGATCAAGAGCGGACATGGGGAGGCAACAACCATAACTTCGGCGAAGCGGTGGAAGTCGCCGCTGACTACCCAAGCAGCAATCCCGATAATTAAAGAAATGATGGTAAATGGTACCGCGTAGCGGTCAGCCATCTTCACAAACTTGGCTGGCTGAGCTTCAGAAGACTTAACCAGTTCTACGATGGACTGGTATTCAGAGTCCTTGGCCAGCTTCTTGACTTCCATGGTAACGGCGGTTTCCCCGTTCAAGGAGCCAGACATCAGGTCATCGCCCACGCCCTTGTCGACTGGGACAGATTCACCAGTCAAAGAGGATTGGTCAAAAGCAGATTCGCCTTCAACGATCACCCCGTCAACTGGAACTTGTTGACCCGGCTTGATCAAGACTTGGTCGCCGATTCGTAGGTCGTCAACCTTAACTTCTACAACCTTGCCGTCAACCAGCTTGTTGGCAACGCGGGGATTTTTGTCTAAAAGGGCCCGCAATTCCTTGTTGGCTTGACCGGTTGCGTAGTCTTCCAAGCTTTCGCCACCAGTTGACATAACCAGGATCATCCATTCAGCCCAGTAGTCCCGGGTGATGATCATGGAGATGACCGCGATCAAGGCCAAGACGTCAATGCCCCAGTGGCCTTCTTTGAGGTCTTCCAGCATTTCCTTGGCAAACATGATGCTGACGTAGACGCCGGCGATGTCAAACATAACTTCGGCAACGCCCGTAATGTGAAAAACATTGTCGGTCAAGAGACCGATGGCCCCGATGATCAGGACCACAATAAACTTCCATTGGCGTTTCATTGTTATTTCCTCCTCAATGGATTAAAAGGAGCGTAATACATACGCTAGCTATTACACACCAAAATGAATACTGTTTCGTATTACTTTAGAGTTTATCACACTTTAAGTTTTTTTCTATACGCTATGCTTGGAATATTGCCCAAAATTTTGAGCGACTTTTTATCAAAAATATTTAATAATCTAATAAACGTTTTTGATAAAAAATATTGCTCTCTGACTTAGGTTTTACTCGTCGTTCGCCTCAAGGCGGAGCGTTTGGTTCTTCTTGATCACCATGTAGTGGTCGTCAAAGGTGTGGGCAATGTAGTTAAAAGCCTTAAACCACTCCCTCCGGGTAATCATCCCTTGGAAGACCCCATCGTCATCGACGATCGGAATAAAGTTGTTGTCGACCAAGAGGTGCAGCTGGGTCTCCAGTTCCGCATCCGTAAAGTTGACCTTGGGAAAGTCGGTCTGCATGACGTCTTTGACCTGGTATTTGGATAGGGCCTTGACGGAAATATCGTCATTGTCCAGCATCTTGTCGGTGATCATGGCCAGGCTGATCAGGCCGACCAGCTGACTTTGCTGGTTTAAGACCGGAATCTTGGCATACTTGACCTTGGTCAGGATCAAGAAGGCGTGATACAAAGGGTTATTTTCTTCGACAAAGGCGATCTTGCTGGCCGGAATTAAAAAAGAACCTGATTTCTCTTCGATTAATTTCTGAATAGCGGGTGAAAACATGTACTTATTATTCCTTATATTCTTGTTTATATGCTCTTTTACATGAGTATTTTAACTGCTTTAATTATAAATCTCTTTTGAAAAAAGAAAAAGGCCTGCGCGAGCAGGCCTACTTGGTTTTCATCTACTTTGGAGGAGTAAGAATGAATGAAATAAAAAAGTGGGAGTATTGTAACGAGTTCTACCAGCTCGTTACATTGTCTATAATACAGCTTAATTATCAATAAATGGTTTGGAATTTCTTAAAGAATAGTAAAGAATTATTTGAGGGTTTATAAAGCCTGAAAAAGGATAGGACTTTTGCTAAAAAAAGCATCAAAAAAGCTCACGCGTTAACGTGAGCCGAAAGGGATAGATATGAATCGACTATGGAGTCAGTCGATATTTTTCATTTACTTTGGAGGAGTATGAATGAAAAACAAAAAGTTGAGTGTAGTAACAAGCTCTCGCTTGTTACAGTTATTATAATAAAGGGTAAATGTGAACAAAGTGTGATAAATCGCAAAAAAGTTGAGATTTGGCAAATTTTTTTGCTTTTTCCCCTTTAAACGGGCAAGATAGGAAAGCGAAAGGACAATTGATAATTGCTGATTCAGGAGAAGTCAATTTGAGGTTACGAAAGCAAGAAGATCAAAATCTTCAAAATAGCAAAAATAATAAAGACAATAAAAAGCAGAGAAAGAAAGTCTTTAAGCACAAGGACAAGCAGCGCAAAAATCACCTGGCTGGCTGCCTGGTCAAGCTGGTTTTGCTAGCCCTGTGCCTCTACGGCGGCTATAAGGCGGTTTACCCCTACTACCAAACCTGGCAAAGGCAGCAGGAGCTACTGAGAAAGCGGCCGGCTGTCAAGAAGGCCAGCGACGGCACCAGCGTTAGCGCCGCCTGGCACAGCCTCAAAGTTTTTCACCAAAACCTTGAGAAAAAATATTCTTTCCTATATCAAGCCGCCTATGAAACGCCGGCTAGCACCAGCGTAGGCAAAGACTACATCGTGCCGGGGCTGGTGGCAACTGACAGCTATGACTATCAGCTGAAAAAAATAACCACGTCTCGGGACATGACCCCGCAGGGAGTTGCCGTAGTGCAAAACTACCTTTTAATCACGGCCTATGATGGTGGCCACCGTCACGCTTCGGTGATCTATGTTTTGGATAAAAAGACTGGCAAATTTTTAAAGACCATTCGGCTTTCTGGCAAGCCTCACTTAGGCGGAATCGCCTATGACAGCAAGGGGATGCAGATCTGGGTGACCAGCAGCAAGGACGGTCAGTCGGCCCTGGCTACTTTTTCCCTGGCGAAGCTGATCGAGTACGTAGCTAGTGCCAAAAAGACGGACAGCCTGGTTTACGACCAGGAAATTCCAATTACCAAGATGGCCAAGGCCTCGGCCCTGTGCTACTACGATGATCAGCTGTTTGTCGGCTACTTCAACGATGAAGGGCGGGGCAAGGTGGCCAGCTACAAGATTGCCCGGAGCGGCCAGTATCAGAATTCGATCACGACCAGTGAAATTTCCAGCGTCAATGAGTCGGTTTCCTGGTCAGACCCAGACGGTTCGACCAGCATGAACAAGCAGATCCAGGGGATCGCCATCAGCGGCGACAAGATTTTCTTGAGCCAGTCTTATGGCGGCGGGGATTCCAAGCTGTACATTTTCCCCATTACCGCCATCGACAATCTTGATGAAAAAAACGCCACCCAGGTCGTCCGCTTCCCGCCATACCTGGAACAGATTACGGCTTATCAGGGCCAGCTGATCTGCGTCTTTGAGTCGGGCTCAAGGCAGTATGCTAGAGACAGCATTACCGTGATGGACCGGACCCTATCGGTTAACATCAGTGCGCTTTTAAATAACAATTAACTTAGAATAGATAGTAAAAATCGAAAAAGCAAACAATAGAAAGTAGATTGGAAGATAAACATGGATAGCAAACTCGCCAAGAAAATCGTTTTTGAAGTTCGCCTTGCCGGCTGGCTCTGCCTCTTGCCGGCCAGCGGCATGCTCTTTTTGTACAAGTTGACTCAAGGGACTGGCTTTTTGTGGGGGATTGGCCTGGTCGTCCTCTTAGCCGCCTACATCCTGGCCACGGCGGCGACTGACCGCTGGCAAAAGCCGGCTTTTGTCATGCGCTGGGCCCTGATCGCCCTCTTTTTCATCGGTTTCATCCCCTCGATTCCGCTGCTGGTAGCCTATGACCAAGAGCGCAAGGCCGGGCTGCAGTAGCTTTTTAACCTAAAAAAGCCCCAAAAAAGTCTAAAAAGGGATAGAGATGTGTAAACCATTTCTAAAAAAATGCTAAAGATCGCATTTTGTGTGAACAATTTATGACATCTGCGGTAAAATAAACAGTAACCAAATTGTAACAAAAGAAAAAGTAAGAAATTATAGTGAAAAATGTTGTTTCAGGGTGTTGGGATAGCAGATTTTTACAGAGGAGATGATTTTTATTGGAAGAGAATAAAAAAGAGAGTCGCGGTAAAGTGATTCGGTCCTTTATCTTGAGGACCCTGCTTTACAGCTTAGTGTTATTGGGATTGATCTACCTCTACGAATATTGCGGGATTGGATCGACGGGATTTATCTACAACGAATTTTAGAAAGTTGAGTAACAAAGAAAAATGGAAAATATTGTCAAGAAGATTGATCAAGTGGCAGCCAAGCTGCCAGACAAGGTAGCTTACAACTACTTGGGGGAAAAGACTACCTATAAGGAGCTTTTAGACCGGGCCAATGCCTGGGCAGACTTGCTTAGCAGCAAGGTGGCGCCAAAAGAGCCAGTCATGGTTTGGGGCGGTCAGCAAGTTGACATGCTGGCCAGCTTCCTGGGCTGCACTAAGAGTGGCCACGCTTATGTACCAATCGTCAACTACTCTAACGCGGAAAGAATAGAACTGGTTCGAGAAGTTTCCGCTTCTAAGACCATCATCGCCATTACGCCTTTGCCAGACGTTGACTTGACCGGTTTGACGGTCATTACCCCTGATCAAGTGGGGCAAAGCGGTCAGGTGAACGAGGCTGACTACGTGACTGGCGATGAAAACTACTACATTCTGTGCACGTCCGGCACGACCGGTAAGCCTAAGGGCGTCCAAATCAGCCATGACAACTTGGTCAGCTACTTAAATTGGGAACTCAGCGACTTTGGTCTGCCAGAAAGCCCCCGCTTTTTGGCCCAAGCGCCATTCTCTTTTGACGTGTCGGTCATGAGCATCTACCCAGCCCTGCTTTTGGGCGGGGAAATCGACGTTTTGCCGCACGAAGTAACCCAAAACTTCGGTGAACTCTTCAAGACCTTGCCACAGATGAATTTTGATGTTTGGGTTTCAACTCCATCCTTCGCGCAAATGTGCTTCTTGGACCGGACCTTTGATGCGGCCCACCACCCAGATCTGGGCTTGTTCCTCTTCTGTGGGGAAGAGTTGCCTCATAAGGAAGTAGACATGCTCTACAAGCGTTTCCCAGACAGCAGGATTTTCAACACTTACGGCCCAACCGAAACGACAGTTGCCGTTACCCAAGTGGAAATCACCAAGGACATTTTGGAAAAGTATGACCGCCTGCCAATCGGCTATGTCAAGGAAGACACCAAGATCACCATCGACCACAGCAAGGGCGATGACGAAAAGAGCGGAGAAATGATCATCAGTGGGCCTTCTGTTTCTAAGGCCTACATCAACAACCCAGAAAAGACCGCGGAAGCCTTTTTCAAGAATGATGAAGGCGTGCAAAGCTACCGTACCGGGGACATTGGTTACTACGAAGGCAACCTGCTCTTTTACAAGGGCCGGATCGGCTTCCAGATCAAGTTCAACGGTTACCGGATCGAACTGGAAGAAATTAACGTCTACATGAACAAGAATAAGCTGGTTGCTCACGGCGTGGCCGCTCCAATCTACAGCAAGGACCACACGGTCAAGCAGATTGTCGGCGTTGTGGAATTAAACGAAGGCGTGGCCCGTAAGTTTGACGAAGGCGAAATTACCAAGCAAATCCGGGAAGGCCTGCAAAAGGACGTGATGCCTTATATGGTACCGCAGCGCTTCATCTACAAGGACAAGCTGCCAATCTCCCAAAACGGCAAGGTGGATATCAAGGCGGTCATCCAGGAGGTTAATAAATGATCAACCTGCAGCCTTATGAAAACCCGCAGTACTTCATCTACCTGCTAGTGGCACTCTTGCCCTTGGTCATCGGCCTGTACTTTGGCAAGCGCTACAAGTGGTATGAAGCCGCCATCTCGCTTTTATTCTTGTTCTTCATTTTTGATGCCGACAAGTGGAAGCAGGGCGTGACCTTAATTGCCTACATTATCTACCAGTTTGCCGTCACCTTTGCCTACCAGCATTACCGGCAAAAAACGGGTAAGGCCAACAAGACCTGGATCTTTTGCACTTTCGTCGTCTTGGCCATCCTGCCGCTAGCCGCGGTCAAGATCTGGCCAGTTGTGCCCCACAAGGCCGGCATCGACATTGGCTTTTTGGGGATTTCCTACCTGACCTTTAAGACGGTGCAGGTGGTGATGGAGCTGCGGGACGGAACAATTAAAAAAGTCGACCCGATCACCTACATGCGCTTCTTGCTCTTTTTCCCAACGATCTCTAGTGGACCAATCGACCGCTACCGCCGCTTTGCCAAAGACTGCGACAAGGCGCCAGAAAGAGAGGCCTACATCAAGGACTTGGGCTTAGCCGTCAAGTACCTGTTCCAGGGCTTTTTATACAAGTTTATCCTGGGCTGGCTTTTTGGGACTTACTGGCTGCCTTACCTAGAAGCGCAGGCAATCATCGCCGGCAAGGGGATGCCGCTTCACCTATCATGGTGGGTCTTAGGCGTCATGTACTGCTACTCCATGTACTTGTTCTTTGACTTTGCCGGGTATTCGCTCTTTGCGGTTTCCATTTCCTATTTCATGGGCATCCACACGCCAATGAACTTCAACAAGCCTTTTGCGGCTCACAATATCAAGGAATTCTGGAATCGCTGGCACATGACCCTGTCCTTCTGGTTCAGAGACTTCATCTTCATGCGCTTTACCTTTTTTGCCATGAAGAAGCGCCTGATCAAGAACCGGGTGCGCTTGTCGCAGATTGCCTACATCGTCAACTTCATGGTGATGGCGGTTTGGCACGGCCTTACCTGGTACTACATGGTCTACGGCCTCTACCACGCCTTTGCCATTATCATCAATGACATCTGGCTGCGCTATAAGAAGAATCACAAGCTGGTCAAGCACAACAAGTTCACGGAAGCTGTGGCCATCTTCGTTACCTTTAACGTGGTCTGCTTGAGCTTCTTGATCTTCTCAGGCTTTTTGAACAACTTGTGGTTCAATGTGCCGCTAGGCAAGTAGTTTTTTAAAAAAGCAAATAAAAAATATTAGATACAGTAAATTTAATTTTTAACAGAAGAGGAAATAATAATGGATATTCAAAAACAAATCGTTGATATTTTAGCTGATGTTACTGGGGAAGACTTCTCAGACAAGATGGACCAAGAATTGTACGAAAGCGGCATTATGGACTCCATGGCGACTGTTCAAATGCTCTTGACCCTGCAAGAAACCTTTGACATCACCGTGCCCGTTTCTGAATTTAACCGGGATGACTGGAACACGCCTAACAAGCTGGTTGAACAGGTAAAGAAACTGCAAGATGAAGAATAAGACTAAGCTTTGGCTGATTTTTGGGCCAATTATTTGCGCAGCGCTCCTGCTGATTGGGATCTTCTCCTTGCCATGGGAGAGAACCTTTTCTAAAGGGAGCCTTTACCAAGCTGCGGCTTCTCAGACTAAGACCGTCTTCAAGGGCAAGGCCATGCGGCAAAAGGCTTACAAGCTGGGCTACGTGCCTTTTTACGGGTCTAGCGAATTGTCACGGTTTGACAACATGCACCCGACGGTTCTGGCCACCAAGTACCACCGCGGCTACATGCCATTTTTGCTGGGGGCAGCGGGCAGCCAGTCACTGGCCCAGTATCAGGGGATGCAGGACGCACCAAGCAAGAAGGCCGTTATGGTTATCTCTCCGCAGTGGTTTACGCAGGAAGGACAAGATCCAGCAGCTTTTAGCCTGTATTATTCTCCCCTCCACGTGACTGATTTTATCTTGAATGCTAAGGATACGGAAGCTGACCGCTACGCAGCTAGACGCTTTTTGAAGATGGATTGTGTCAAGAGCAACCACTTCTTAAGCCATGCCTTGTTCGAGATTGCGGCTGGGCTGGAATTGCCAAAAACGGAGCGCTACTACTTGCTTTGGCGGCGGCGGATGTACTCTAACGAAGACAGCTTCTTCACGTCATTCCAGCTCCGCGACCGCTTGCCAAAAATTGAGCAACAGGGCAAGAGCCTGCCAGACAAGTATTCTTACAAGGGCCTGTTGAAGGCTTCTAATAAAGAAGCCAAGCACAACACCCGGGGCAATCCTTTTGGCATCCGGACTGGCTTTTTCAGAAAACGGCTTAATCCTAAGCTGTTAAAGCGGCTGAAGGGGAGCCAGAAGAAGTTCAACTATGTCCAGTCGCCAGAATTTTCTGACTTGGAACTGGTCTTAAACCAGTTTTCTAAGGACAAGACTCAGGTTCTGTTTGTGATTCCGCCAGTTAACGCCAAGTGGCGCAAGTACACTGGCTTATCACAAAAGATGTATGAAAAGTCCGTTAATAAGATCAAGCACGAATTGATCAGCCAGGGCTTTGACAACATCTACGACCTGTCTCAAATGGGTGGCAAGAAGCACTTCATGGAAGACACCATCCACTTAGGCTGGAACGGCTGGCTCTACATGGATCAGGCCGTTAAGGCCTTCATGAAGCAGAAGTACGTCAAGCCAACCTATGCCTTGAACGACTACTTTTTCACGGAAGATTGGCGTAATACCAAGACTGTGCCAAAGGTTGCTTTGACCAACAAGCAGGTTTTGGCTAATCTGGAAAAATAGGCTTATTGAAATATTTAGTTGTTTATAACGGATTAAGAGTATATAATCGACTTGTGTCATCGCTTTGGCTGTTTTCTCCGGTAGCGAAAACTGGCTTTATGTGGTTTGCTTTGACACGCACTGTGTGAGCCTAATTCCGTTGTTGGTGGAATTAGGCTTTTTTGCTAGAAAAAAGAAAAAGAGACAGAATACAGAAATAAAAAGAGTTATAGAAGACAAAAAACGGACGCAAATTGCGTCCGTTTTTCTTTGCCTAGTTTTCGGTTTGCTTGCTTATAGCTCTAGCCAAGAATCAAAATTGGTGCCTAGCAGCCGTTCCAAGCTGTAGTTTTCTTCAGCAGCTTCTTCTTTGAGCAAGCGGGCAATCTCCTTTTTACCCATCTTCTTGATCAAGTATTCCTTGACGGCCTGGTTGACGACCGCGTCCCGGTCCAGGCCTTCTTGGTTCAGGTAGTCTTTTAGCAGGTATTCCAATTGATCGTTTAAACGACACTTTGCCATTTTTCTCACCCTCCGATATGGTCCAATAAACTCGATTTTTTTGCTGATTTTCTCTAAATGTTTATATTAATTATAGCATGAAGCAGTTATGCACATGCTGATGCTATTTTTTGCATCAAAAAACTGCAAAAATATATGATAAACCGTTTACATGACGGGATAAAAGGAATAAAATACTATGTGAGAAATGTAATTAATTTAAAAAGCGTTGGAGATTATTATATGTATAGTGAATCATTTGAAGCCGCCAGCAACGCGGCAGCTAAGAAAGTCAACCTGTTAAAGAACAATCCTTTCGGCTACGTGCTCTTGTCCCTCTTGGCCGGGATGTACATCGGCTTTGGGATCCTCTTGGCCTTCACTATCGGCAGCCAAATGGGGACCAGCCCAGTTGCCAACCTGGTTAAGGGCTTGATCTTCGGTGTAGCCCTGAGCTTGGTCGTAATCCCAGGTGCTGAACTCTTTACTGGCAACAATTTTGTGATGGGGGCCGGGATGCTGAAAAAGAAGGTCAGCGTCGGCCAAGCCTTCAGCCTGTGGGCTGTTTGCTGGCTGGGCAACCTGGTAGGAGCCACGCTTTTAGCCTGGATGTATGTAAACTCTGGCTTGGACTTGCCAGTTGTGGCTGCTGTCTTCACCAAGGCCGCAGCTGCCAAGATGGCGGCTCCAGCCTTGCAGCTCTTCTTGCGAGGCATCTTGTGTAACATCTTGGTCTGCTTAGCTGTTTGGTCTGGCTTCCAAACCAAGAACGACGCCGCTAAGCTGATCATGGTCTTCTGGTGCTTGTTGGCCTTCTTCTCAACTGGCTTTGAACACAGCGTGGCCAACATGACTACTTTTGTTGTAGCCCTGTTGAGCCCAGTTAAGGCTGTCGGTAGCGTTTCTGTAGGCGGGATGTTCTACAACTTGCTCTGGGTAACCCTGGGCAACATGGTTGGCGGCGTCTTCTTCGTCGCCTTCCCATACTGGCTGGGTGCTAAGGCAACTGAAAAGAAGTAAGAAGATCAGAAAATAAGAAAAAAACGGAATCGCTTGTAAAAAGTAAGCAAAACTTGATTTGGGTCAATTTTTTCTCAGAAAAAGGCTTGTATAATTAGCTTATCAAGAACAAAAGAGATCAATAGGAGGCAAGAAAATGTCTGTAAAAATCACTTTTACTCCAGAAGCTAGTCAATACCTGAAGAGAAAGCAAGATGGCAAAGCGGTCTTGCTTCTGGCCTTAAACGATGGCTCAAACCAGTACTCTTTGCAAGGCGGCACCTGCACCATCGGTGCTAACTTCCAATTTGTGGCCTTGGATGAAAAAGACGATAACTACACTATCCCGCTTGTTAACGACCAAGGCCTTGACCTTTACACCGGTCAAGCAGAAATGGGCTTTTTAGACGAAAACCTGCACGTGGCTGAACAATACGGCATGCTCAGCCTCAGCGATGGCAGCGGCTTGATTGACGCGGCCGTCGGCGTGAATGTCTACGAACCAAGCACTTTGACTGCTGAACAAATTCAAAATGGTGCCAGTTGCTAAAGTTTGAACTCTCCCTACGGGGAGAGTTTTTTATTTCTCTCTTTTTTACTCTTTTCTTTTTGAAAAAAGTTGACAGAGAACTTTTTTAGGCATATTATGACAACATGTCATATGACAAGCTGTCATATTTTTACTAAGAGAATCAAAAAAATAGAAAACAGAAACAGACAGAGAGGAATACGAATGGCAGTCCTAGAATTAAAGAACGTCAAGAAGTATTACAAGATGCCGGGTGGGGGCCAATACGAGGCCTTGCGCGGCGTCAGCGCCAAGTTCAATGCCGGTGAAATGGTCGCCATCGTTGGTGAATCCGGGTCAGGGAAGTCGACCCTGATGAACACGATTGGGGGCTTGGACTCCGACTTTGAAGGGGAAATTTTATACGAAGGTAAGAACCTGCGCGATTTTTCCAAAGCGGAAATGGTTAACTACCACAAGAAGTCGATTGGCTTCATTTTCCAAAACTTCAACCTGATTCCTCACCTGGACCTGATCGATAACGTCTCAATCGCCATGACCCTGTCCAATATTGACGAGTCTGTCCGCCGCGAGCGCGCCAAGGAATTATTGAAAAAAGTGGGCCTGGAAGAGCACATGTATAAAAAGCCAGACCAATTGTCTGGTGGGCAAAAGCAGCGGGTGGCCATCGCCCGGGCTCTGGTTAATGACCCTGACGTGATCATCGCCGACGAGCCAACTGGTGCGCTTGACGCCGATACGACCGATGTGATTTTGAACATGATCAGAGAGATCGCTGTTGAAGGCAAGCTGGTCTTGATGGTCACTCACTCTGACAAGGTGGCCAGCCACTGCAGCCGGGTTCTGCGGATCGACCAGGGGCAAATCATCTCTGATCAAGAGCAAGTCAAGCTGGAGCACAAGCAGGAGAGCCGGGAAGAAATCCAGGTTCACAACATGAACATGTGGAAGGCTGTTAAGCTGGCTTTTAAGAACATGAAGGCCAAACTCGGCCGCAACGCCCTGGTGTCAACTGGGATGGGCATCGGGATCATGTCTGTGATCTTGATGCTGAGTCTGGGCAAGGGGGTTACCTCTTACGTTAGCGACCAAATGAACACCTACTCCAATCCCTTGGTGACCGAGGTGCACAAGAACACCACGGCCAAGGCCCGGAGTAAGTCTATGTCCGCCATGCAGCAAAATAATTCAGCAAGTGTTGCCAAGGCCCGCCAGCAAGGGATTAGCTCCTTAACCGGGACCAGCAGCGCGTCAGCTTTTTCTGATAAAGACTTGAAGAAGCTGAAGAAGATCAAGCACGTTTCTAAAATACAAAAGGGCTTTACCGCGCTTTCTCTTGGCGGCAACCAGGTAACTTTTAAAAAGAAGAGTGCTAGTGTAATTTACCTGAACACGGTCAACAACAGCATTGCCAAGTCTGAAGTCAAGAAGGGGCGCCTGCCCAAGAGCGGCAGCAACGAAATCATGATCGATTCCGGGACGGCAGATACTTTAAGTAAAAAGCTTTTGGGCAAGACGGTTAAAGCTAAGCTGCAGCTGGGCAACAAGACGATTACCAAAAAGTTTAAGGTGGTTGGCCTTTACGAGTCAGCATCTTCAGCTGGCCAAATGAGCACCTTGTTCCTCACTTACAAAGACCTCAAGAAGCTGTTTAAGGACAATGGCTCAACCCTCAAGGCTAACGTTGTTTACCTAACTTCTAGCGATAAAAAGTACACCAGCGACATCAAGGCTGCGGTTAAGGACAAGGGCTTCTCTGGCTCTATGCAAGAGCAGATGACTGAAATGTTTGACAGTATCTTGAACGTTTTGACTTACGTCTTGACGGCGATCGCGGCCGTTTCTCTGGTGGTTTCCGCCATCATGATCTTGGTAGTCTTGAACATTTCTGTTGTGGAAAGAACCCAAGAAATCGGGGTCATGAAGGCCCTAGGTGCCCGCAGAAAAGATATCCGCCGCATCTTCTCCAGCGAAGCCTTCCTTTTGGGCCTGGCTTCTGGAATTGTCGGGGTAGTCTTGACCGGACTTTTGAGCTTAGCCATCAACCACTTTACCCAGTCTGCCTTTGACGCGGCTGTGGTAACCATGACGCCGCGATATGCTGAAATTGGCGTAGTAGTCAGCGTAGTGATCAGCATGATTGCTGGTATTTTGCCATCCAACCATGCATCGAAACTGGACCCAATTGATGCTTTGCGTAAGGAATAGGTGATTAGGATGCCAAAGCAGACTTTTTTCAACTTGCCTAAGGAAAAGCGAGACCGGATTATTGCTGCGGCTAAGGAAGTTTTTTCTAAAAATTCCTATGAGGAGGCGTCGATCAACCAGATTGTCAAGCTGGCGCAGATTCCTCGGGGGAGCTTTTACCAGTATTTCGAGGATAAGGATGACCTCTACGGCTACTTGAGCAGCCAGATGTTTTTGCGGTTGATTAACGCGGCGCGGCAAAAGCTGCCGGAATGTGACTATGATCCTTTCAAACTGTCGGAGCAGTTCCTGCCTAGCTGGCTGGAAGAGCTGTTTATCGGGGAGGACTCATCCTTTTACTACCGGCGGCTGGAGATGTTTCACCGCCAGCAAATGCCCCACCTTAAGCGTCAGGTCTTAGATAACCGCCTTAGTGACGAGGAGATGGCCAAGATTACGGCCAAAGTGAAGCTGGGGGATGCGAGCGACTTTGACTTTATGGTGCAATGCATCTCGATGGCCTTCTATAACAGCATTCGAGCAGGCTTTATCAACTATGAAGCGACCGGTGATGCTAATTTGGATGAGGTCAAGGCCGAGCTTTTACGGAACTTGCATTATCTAGAAGTAGGCTTTGAAAAATAGAAGCAGAATCAGTCGAGGAAACTTGGCTGATTCTTTTTTGCATTTTTTGTCGAAAATTTTAGTAAAGTTTTGGCGTAAAAATCAGTTAAAAACGAACTAAAAATCGGGAATTCAATTATAAAAAGAAAAAACAATAATGATCAAGCAATAGCTAACAGTTTGAAAGTAGCAACGCTTCCTAGTGTTTCGGCTGTAAACCGAATTTAAAGGTAGATTTGACTTTATCCCAAAAAGAGGGTAAAGTATTATATGTTCTCGAGCGTTAGCGGAACCGCTAACGTAAAGAAAACAAAAATGAAAATATCTTTTAAAAAGCTGTTGACAAGAAGTTGATGACTTGCTAAGATATAAAACGTTGCGTCGCTAAGACGCAAGTTAGTACTTTGAAAACTGAACAAAGTTTCGCAGTGTGTGGGTCAAATTTATTTGACTCAAACAAATAAGCGAAGTCAATTCGCAAGCAAATAATCTGGAGCAGATTTAAATCACTCAATTTTCAAATTGAGAGTTTGATCCTGGCTCAGGACGAACGCTGGCGGCGTGCCTAATACATGCAAGTCGAGCGAGCTGAATTCACAGATTCCTTCGGGATGACGTGTTGGACGCTAGCGGCGGATGGGTGAGTAACACGTGGGCAATCTGCCCTAAAGACTGGGATACCACTTGGAAACAGGTGCTAATACCGGATAACAATGATGGTTGCATGACCATTATTTGAAAGGCGGCGCAAGCTGTCACTTTAGGATGAGCCCGCGGTGCATTAGCTAGTTGGTGAGGTAACGGCTCACCAAGGCCATGATGCATAGCCGAGTTGAGAGACTGATCGGCCACATTGGGACTGAGACACGGCCCAAACTCCTACGGGAGGCAGCAGTAGGGAATCTTCCACAATGGACGCAAGTCTGATGGAGCAACGCCGCGTGAGTGAAGAAGGTTTTCGGATCGTAAAGCTCTGTTGTTGGTGAAGAAGGATGTGAGTAGTAACTGGCTCATATTTGACGGTAATCAACCAGAAAGTCACGGCTAACTACGTGCCAGCAGCCGCGGTAATACGTAGGTGGCAAGCGTTGTCCGGATTTATTGGGCGTAAAGCGAGCGCAGGCGGAATGATAAGTCTGATGTGAAAGCCCACGGCTCAACCGTGGAACTGCATCGGAAACTGTCATTCTTGAGTGCAGAAGAGGAGAGTGGAACTCCATGTGTAGCGGTGGAATGCGTAGATATATGGAAGAACACCAGTGGCGAAGGCGGCTCTCTGGTCTGCAACTGACGCTGAGGCTCGAAAGCATGGGTAGCGAACAGGATTAGATACCCTGGTAGTCCATGCCGTAAACGATGAGCGCTA
This sequence comes from Lactobacillus sp., assembly GCF_051893255.1. Taxonomy (GTDB): domain Bacteria; phylum Bacillota; class Bacilli; order Lactobacillales; family Lactobacillaceae; genus Lactobacillus. The sequence continues at coordinate 26,440 of NZ_JBJFHB010000068.1, forward strand.
GGTGTTGGAGGGTTTCCGCCCTTCAGTGCCGCAGCTAACGCATTAAGCACTCCGCCTGGGGAGTACGACCGCAAGGTTG
>NZ_JBJFHB010000069.1:0-25933 GCF_051893255.1 Lactobacillus sp.
TTAAGACACCGCCCTTTCACGGCGGTAACATGAGTTCAAATCTCGTACGGGTCATATGGAGGATTAGCTCAGCTGGGAGAGCATCTGCCTTACAAGCAGGAGGTCATAGGTTCGAGCCCTATATCCTCCATTTTTTATTTTTCATAACGCGTCTACTCGTTATGGTTATTTTTATCTAGTAAAAAAGCACATCCGTCAGGATGTGCTTTTTGCTTATAAGCCGAGTTGGCGCTTAACTTCTGCTTCCATTTCACTAGGTAGAATGACGATTTCCCGGGCACTGGCGCCGAGGAAGTCCTTGATCGAAGCGGGCAAGTCGCCGGTTAGGTCAGCTAATTGCTTGAGAGCTGGGATGCCTTTTTCCGTTACGGCTTGGCCGCTGACAGCGTGGTAGACCGTTTCCGGGAACTTGTACGGGCTGGCCGTGGACAAGACCACGGTCTTGGCGTCGTTTTCCGTAAACCGGTGGGCCGCTAAAGAAGCTACCGCCGTGTGCGGGTCGATCACATAGCCGCTTTCGTCATAGACGCGCTTGATTTCGCCTTCGATTTCTTCTGGTGTCGCGTAATCGGCCGCAAAGTCAGACAGTTTTTCCCGCAAGTCGTCAGGCAATTGGTATTCGCCTTTTTCCTTGAGCTGGTCCATCAAGCCCTTGACAAAGTCTGGGTCGCCGGAAATGTCAAAGAGGAGCCGCTCCAAGTTGCTGGAAACCAGGATGTCCATGGATGGGGAGTTGGTTACGTAGAAGTCGCGATTCTTGTCATAGTGGCCGGTCTTGAAGAAGTCGGTCAAAACGTTGTTCTTGTTTGACGCGCAGATCAGCTTGCCCACCGGCAGGCCCAGCTTTTTGGCATAGTAGCCGGCCAAAATGTCGCCGAAGTTGCCGGTTGGAACGGAGTAGTTGACTGGGTCGCCCATTGCGATGTCGCCGCGAGCGACTAATTGGCCATAGGCGTAGAAGTAGTAGACCACCTGCGGCAAGAGGCGGCCGACGTTCATGGAGTTGGCGCTGGAGAAGGTGAAATCGTGGTCGGCTAGGAGCTGGCGCATGTCTTGGTCGTTAAAAATCTGCTTGACCTTGGTCTGCGCCTGGTCGAAGTTGCCTTCAATAGCGATCGCCACAGTGTTGTCCTTGCTTTCGCTTAGCATTTGCTTGAGCTGGATTGGGGCAACGCCTTGGTAAGGGTAAAAGACGATGACACGGGTCTTGGCTAAGCCCTGGAAGCCCCGCATGGCGGCGGTGCCGGTGTCGCCGGACGTGGCCGTCAAGATGACGATTTCCCGGTCGTCTGCTTGGTTAAAGAGGGCTGTCTTCATTAGGCGCGGCAGGCACTGCAAGGCGATGTCCTTGAAGGCCAAGGTTGGCCCGTGGAAGAGCTCTAAGAAGTAGCTGCCGGCCTTGTTTGCGGTCACTGGTGCAATTTGGGCATCGTCCCATTGTTTGCCGTAGGCGCCCTTGACGATGTCAGCCAATTGCTCAGGCGTATAGTCTGGCAAAAAGCGGCCCAGGATGGTTTGAGCCAGGTCCTGGTAAGACAATGCGAGGAGCTTTTTCAACTCTTCTTGGCTAAAGGCTTCTGGGAAAACTTTTGGCACAAAAAGGCCGCCGTCTGGAGCCAGGCCCTGGATAATGGCGCTAGCGCCAGAAACTTCTAAATTTGCGGAGCGGGTACTGCGATAGATCATATTTCCTCCGAGAGATTTTTTAATCGTAAAGATCAGCTAAAATTTTTCCTATTAGCCTAATTATAACGGGGAAAGCTTAGTTATTAAAGGCAAAACATGATAAAATGATTAAAAAGTCTTCAGATAGCAAATAGTGAGGTAGAAAAAATGCAGATAAAGGTTCCAGCATCCAGCGCCAACTTGGGCCCCGGCTTTGACTCCATCGGGGTGGCCATTTCCTTATACTTGACCATTGACGTGCTTGAAGAAACGGATCATTGGGTGGTTGACCACGATTTGGGCGACTTGCCAAGAGACGAAAAGAACATGATCGTGGCGTCAGCTTTAAAGATCAAGCCTGACCTGGCGCCCCGCCACTTGCGGGTGAAGTCAGACATCCCCTTGGCCCACGGCCTGGGCTCCAGCTCTAGCGCCATCGTCTGCGGGATCGAATTGGCTGATAAGCTCGGCGGGATGCACCTGGCTCCTCATGAAAAAATTGAGCTGGCCAGTCAACTGGAAGGCCACCCTGACAACGTGGCACCGACCATCTTGGGGAGTTTGGTTGTCGGCTGCAAGGTCAATGGCCACTTTACGGCAGTGAAAGCGCCGGTGCCGCCTTTTGCCATGATTGCCTATATCCCGGCTTACAACCTCAAGACCAGCGACGCCCGGGCGGTTTTGCCAAAAGAGCTTTCCTTTAAGGATGCAGTGCAAGCCTCAGCCGTGGCCAACACGGCAGTGGCGGCTCTTTTTGCCCAGGACTATGAAAAGGCAGGCGAACTCATGGAGGCCGACCTCTTCCATGAACGCTACCGGAGCAAGCTGGTGCCGGAACTGGAAATTATTAGGAATGTTGGCCACGAGCATGGGGCAGTAGCGACCTACCTGTCAGGGGCTGGTCCAACCGTGATGAGCCTGGTTGACCCCCAGCACATCGGCGACTTCATTGATGCCGTCAGGGAAGCGGGGCTTAAAGACGAGATCCGCCGGCTGGAAGTGGCGCCGCGCGGGGCATATTGGTTATAGTTTAGAAACGGAAGCTGCGGCTTCCGTTTTTTGTTGATTTGGTAAATTTGCACAATATTTTACTCAAGTAGGTCAGGTTGCCGCCCAAATTTTACTCAACTAAATTGATTTTTGAAAAAATCTGCTCAAAAACATACTCAAGTAAACTGAATGGCGGCCCGAAACTTACTCAACTAAAAGTTGCTAAATGCTACTTGAGTAAGATTATGAGCAAGTTTTTAACTACTTGAGTAAGATTATGAGCAAGTATTTGTCTACTTGAGTAAGATCATGAGCAGGTATTTGGCTACTTGAGTAAGATTATGAGCAACTATTTGTCTACTTGAGTAAGATCATGAGCAGTTTTTTGGCTACTTGAGTAAGATAATGAGCAGGCTTTTTGCCAGTTGAGTCAAATATTGTGCTGCGACACCCTTGCTCCAAAGCAACTTATAGCTTTTTGCCAAAAAAAGCAAAAAAGTTGACAAATCCTCTTGAAATCCATTCTACTTCCTGTATAATAAATAAATGTCGGTTGACGCAAGTCAGCCGCAACCCACTTGGGTCGTTAGCTCAGCTGGCAGAGCACCGGACTCTTAATCCGGGTGTCCAGGGTTCGATCCCCTGACGACCCATCGCAAGCAATTGCGTCAAAACTTAATCTGGGTCGTTAGCTCAGCTGGCAGAGCACCGGACTCTTAATCCGGGTGTCCAGGGTTCGATCCCCTGACGACCCATCGCAAGCAATTGCGTCAAAACTTAATCTGGGTCGTTAGCTCAGCTGGCAGAGCACCGGACTCTTAATCCGGGTGTCCAGGGTTCGATCCCCTGACGACCCATATCTAACCACCAAGCGCATGCTTGGTGGTTTTCTTTTGTCCAAAAGCTTCTTGTATTCTCAATTCAAAATGCTACTATGAAAATGCTGATGTCAAAAGTTGAGATGTAAGAGAGGCAAGATTCAATCATGAATAAAGCAGATAAAAAGCAAACTCAAAGCAGCTGGCTCAAAGAACTCTGGCAAACGGCCGCCATCTTTTTAGTGATTGCCGGCCTTTACTACTTTATTTTTAGCCAGTTTTTGAGCAACGATGTCGTAAGCGGTCCCTCCATGCAGGCGACTTTTCAAAACGGCGACCGGATCGTTTCGGTTAGACACGCGGCCATCAGCCGTTTTGACGTCGTCGTTTTAAAGGCACCGGATGAGCCGGGAGCCCTCTATATTAAGCGGGTGATCGGGATGCCAGGCGACAAGATCCGCTACCAAAATGACCAGCTCTACGTTAATGGCAAAAAGGTGAGTGAGCCCTATCTTAAAGAAGGAAAAAAGCTTTACAGCCCTAACCAGCAATACACCACTGACTACGCCAATAGCCGGATCAAGGTGGATGGCCACACGATTACCGTGCCCAAGGGCAAGTACTTCGTCATGGGCGACCACCGTAATATTTCTAAAGACAGCCGCCTGATTGGCTATATTGATAAAGACGCCATTGTCGGTCTTGTAAAATTCCGCTACTGGCCAATTACGAAAATCGAATGGTTTAACTAAAAGATTCTAAGAAAACAGAAGCTGGGAACGCCTAATTTCAAGGCGTTCCTAGCTTTTTGTTTGCCCTGAAAATAAAAAAGAATAAGAAAAAGATTATTTTCTCCAATATTACAATTGTTACAAAATGGCAATTTCCTGTAATCTCTTCTTAACTGGACCGTCACTTCCTTGCTACTGTTTTGAAACTTGGGCCTGTTACTATATAAACTGTCAAATGACACAAGAAGAGCAGGAACGAATTTCTTAGACAGGGAAAACAATCGTCCTTTTAACTCGATTCTTTTTCATTAAGAGACGACAGCCTGCGACACACAAAGGAGAAATTTTTTTGAACATCAAATCTAACGTACTTAAATCAGTATTTGCTGCAGGCTTGGCTTTGACTGGCGTGGCAGCGATCAGCTTAGGCACGAACGGTCAAGCAGACGCAGCCACTGTTGGTGAAAGCGTAACGGTTGACTACAATGATGGACAATCAATTGCAATCTGGTCAAACTATCACACTGCTACAGTAACCGGCGCTGCCAAGGACGGCAGCACTTGGACTGTACTTAACACTGCTAAGGACGCATCTGGTGCCAAGTGGTACAAGATCGGCGACCGCAAGTGGATCTTGGCTAAGTACACGACTGACGCTAACGGCACTAGTGCATCAGCTTCAACTACTAGCTCATACAACAATACGAATACTAACACTAACAGCTCAGCTTACAGCTCTAACAATTCTGCTGCAAGCAAGAACTACGGCTACAGCTACAGCTACAGCAACAACACTACTAGCTCAAACTACAGCAGCAACACTAGCTCAACTGCCTCAACTGGCTACAGCTACAGTGCTTCTTCAGCAGCAACTACCAGTTCAAGCACTTCAACTAGCTCAACGACTTCCTCATCCTCATCAGAAGAAGCAGCTAAGGCTTGGATTGCCAACAAGGAAAGTGGTAGCTCATACACTGCTTCAAACGGCAACTACTACGGCAAGTACCAATTGAGCCTCAGCTACCTGAACGGCGACACCTCTGCTGCCAACCAAGAAAAGGTTGCCAACAGCTACGTTTTGAGCCGCTACGGTTCATGGACTGCCGCTAAGGCTTTCTGGCTGGCTAACGGCTGGTATTAATGGAAAAATGGTTCCGGTTTCGGGACCTTTTTTTCTACCTAAATTTGGGCAAACAAGTTATAATGTGATTGTTAAAGAAACAAGATAAAGAGGTTCGTTATGAAAAAATTAGTCAGCAGTGCCCTAGTGGCTTTCGCCTTGGCCATCCCGGCCCTGACCCAGGTCAAGCCAGTCCAAGCTGCCAGCTACCAAAAGGCTGCTTTTACCCTGCCCAAAGGTTATACCAAGGCCAATTTGAAAAAGGCCTACCTGTACACCAGCATGTCTGCCAGCCAAAAGAAGGCTTGGCTGAAAAACAAGAAGAACGCTGCTTGGTTGAAGTCTTGGAAGAAGATCAACGTCAAGGGGATGAAGGCCAATACTTTTGACCAGACCAGCAAGGCTGAAAGTGCAGCCGACAATAAGACCATCGTGAAATTGACCAATGGCCACCTGACGACCAGTCAGGCCAAGACCCTGGCCACTTATTCCCTGCGCTTGATCAACCAGGCTAGAAGCAAGATGGGACTGAAGAAGTGGAAGTACAGCAAGGGGACGCAGAAACTGGCTCTGGAAATTTCCAAAGAATACGTTGCTAACAAAAAGACGATCGCTACTGGCCACTATGTAGCTGGGATCGTCCGGGCCACCAAGAAGGTCGGGCTGAAATTGCCAGGCAATTACAACTACGTTGAAGACATGGCCGGCTTTAGAGATTCCAGTGCAATCACCATGACGGCCATGAAGAAGGACATTTACTATGGCCTCAAGACCATGATGTTTGGCTACCGCTACGCCAACCAGTCCAAGGTCAACCAGCTGAGCCAATACACGGAATGGGAACATGCCGGGGACTTGATGAACACCCAAGGCGGCCAGTACGACGGCGATTGGGACTACTACGGCTTTAATGTTTCCTACACTAATGGTACTTACTCCATGCACTACATTGGGGTGCCAAGCCACCTGAAGTGGGCTTATAGCGGCAAGTACTGGGGCAGTTTTAAGCCTTAAAGCAAAAACGCGACTCCTGAACAGGATCGCGTTTTTATTTTGTCAAAAAATTTCGTACTTTATTTTTGCCAAAAATCGACCCCACCAAAGTTAACAATCTTATTTTTGTAATCGCTTACTCTAAAAATGACAAGGAAAAACAGGTTTGCTATTAACATTGGTCTAATTTAGTTCTATAGTATTGGCCATAGGAAAAAAGCAAAAAACACAGTAAGAAAAACGAAAATTAGCGAGGCAAAAATAATGGCAGAAAAGAGCAGAATCGAAGCAGATTCAATTGGCAGTCTTGAAGTACCTACGGGCGCTTACTACGGCGTGCAGGCCGAAAGAGCAAACCGCAACTTTCACATTACCGGCTTAAAGATGAGCCCACTTTTTCTCAGCAACTTGGCATTGATTAAAAAAGCGGCTGCGAGCGTCAACGGGGAAATTGGTCTAATTTCTCAAGACCAGGAAAAGGCCATCAAGACTGCCTGCGATGAAGTGATTTCTGGCAAATTTGCAGATGATTTCATTGTGGATCCGGTCCAAGGCGGAGCCGGCACTAGCGCCAACATGAACATGAACGAAGTCATCGCCAACCGGGCTAACGAAATTCTGGGCGGAGGCCTTGGCAAGTACGACCTGGTGCACCCAAACGACCAAGTCAACATGGCTCAGTCCACTAACGACACCATTCCAACCGCTGGCAAGATGACCACGATTGTCTTGATTGAAAAGCTGACCAAGAGCTTGGAGCGCCTAGAAGCTGCCTTGGCCGAAAAAGGGGACGACTTTAAAGACGTGATCAAGATGGGCCGGACCCAGCTGCAAGACGCGGTTCCGATGACCTTGGGCGACAGCTTCAGGGGTTACGCCTCCATGGTCAAGCGCCAAATCAAGCGCCTTGAAACTGCCAAAAAGGAAATGCAAACCATCAACTTAGGCGGGACGGCCATCGGCACCGGGATCAACGCTTCCCAATACTACGAAGACCACATTGCCGGCGAGCTTAGCAAGCTTTTTGGCAGAGAACTGGTCCAAGCAGACGACCTCTTTGATGCAACAGAAAACCTGGACTCCTTCGCTGAAGTTTCCGGCGCCCTCAAGGCCTGCGCGATTTCCTTGTCAAAAATGGCTAACGACCTGCGCCTGCTGTCATCAGGTCCGCGCTGCGGCTTCAGTGAAATCAACCTGCCGGCCAAGCAGAACGGCTCATCGATCATGCCAGGCAAGATCAACCCAGTTATTCCGGAAGTGGTCAGCCAGGCGGCCTTCCTGGTTTGCGGGCACGACACGACTATTGCCATGGCGGCTGAAGCTGGGCAGCTGGAACTGAACGCTTTTGAGCCAGTGGTCTTCTACCAGCTTTTTGAATCCTTCACGGCCTTGACCGGGGCGGTGGACACCCTGGTGGACAACTGCATTACTGGCATTACGGCCAACAAGGGGCGGTGCAAGCAACTAAAGGAAAGCAGCGTCGGCATTGCGACCGTTTTATGCCCATACCTGGGCTACCAATTGTCAGCCAAGATCGCTAAAACGGCTCTGCGCGAAAAGCGGAGCGTGCGCGAGCTGGTCCTTGAGCACAAATTGATGGCGCCAGAGAAGCTGGATTTGCTTCTGGGCTAATTTTTTTAAAAAGCAAGCAAATAGATAACGAAAAAAGACTAAGATTCAAATGCGAATCTTAGTCTTTTTAGTCTATGTTGTCGATTTTTTACAAGTCTGCATCCTTGGTCAATTCGTAGATGGCTTCCGCGTAGATGGCGATGGAGTTGATCAAGTCGTCCAGCATCATGAACTCGTTAGCCGCATGCATGACCATTGGCCCGTTTTCTGGCTGAGCGCCAAAGGCGACGCCGCGCTTGAAGAGGCGGCCGTAAGTGCCCCCGCCAATCACGACTTCGTGGCCCTTGTTGCCAGTTTGCTTTTCGTAAACGGCCAGCAGGGTTTGGACCAGCTTGTCATCGCCTGGCACGTAGTGAGGCTCTTCAAAGCCGTTGTAAGTGACGTCCAAGATAGCGCCAAACTTGTCCATGACCTGCTTGATCATAGTGTCTGGGTCCGTGCCTTGTGGGTAGCGGACGTTGTTCTTCAGGGTTGCAGCACCATCATGTTCGTAGTCAAACATGGAAGGGGAGCTGGCCAGGGTGCCCATCAAGTCGTCTTGGTGGTAGATACCCAGCTTTTTGCCGTAGAAGTCTTCGTGTTCCGTTTCTGCTAAAAAGTGAATGAAGTTCTTGTCGCGGCCGGCAAAAGCGTACTGGTCTAAGAACAGAGCCAGGAAGGTTGCAGAGTTCTTGCCCACTTGCGGAGCAGAAGCGTGCGCGCCTTGGCCGATCAGGGTGATCTTGGCGGTCTCGCCGTCGATGACAAATTCCCCGCCCAGGTCGTGGTCCTTTAAAAAGGCGTCAAAGGCCAGCTTTATAGTGTCTAAGTTTGCGCCAGATACCGTAGCCCGGGTTACTTGCGGCGTTACGTTGGTGGCGATCCCGGCCTTAAAGTCGTTTAAGACGTAGTCGCCTTCAATGTCGTCCTTTTTAAAGGTGAATTCCAGGGTAAAAATCCCTTGTTCGCCGTTGATGATTGGGTACTCAGCGTCAGGTGAGAAGACGATGTCTGGAGTAGGCTCATGCTTCAAGTAGTAGTCGATCCCCACCCAGTTGGTTTCTTCGTTGGTGCCGACAACGAAGTCGATCTTCTTTTTCGGCTTAAAGCCAGCTTCTTTCAAGAGCAGCATCCCGTAGTAAGCGGCTAAGCTTGGGCCCTTGTCGTCAGCTGAGCCCCGGCCGTAGATCCGGCCTTCGTCATCGATTTCCATCTTGAATGGGTCGCGGGTCCAGCCTTCGCCAGCTGGCACCACGTCCATGTGGCCGATGATGCCCAGGCGCTGGTCGCCTTCACCATAGTTGACCCGGCCGGCGTAGTTGGCGAAGTTTTCCGTGTCGAAGCCGTCGCGCTTGGCGAATTCCAAAAACTTGGTCATGGCCTTGACTGGGCCTGGGCCAACTGGGTATTCCTCGCTGGTGTTGTTTAAGTCTTCTGAAGAATCGATGGCAATCAGTTCGGCTAAGTCCTTCAAAATCGCGTCTCTCTTGCTTTGGGCAAGTTCTTTGTAGTTAAGCTCCATCTTGTCCCCCTAATTTTTTAATAGGCTTATCCTAAAAGTTTATCAAGCTTGGGGCCTCGTGACAAATTTTTAGCTGTTTCTGGTCGACGATTCCCCCTGATGTGGGTAGCCAAGCCGATTTTGGGCTTTTAATTCCCCCAAGTATATGTAGCCAAAAATTTTTTCTAAAAAGTCCATGGCTAGCAACGTCTGAGGGAATGAAATTGTCAAAAAGTCTATGGCTAGCAACGTTTGAGGGAAAGAAGTCGTCAAAAAGTCCATGGCTAGCAACGTTTGAGGGAAAGGAACCCATGAAAAAAGCCGCCCCGAGGGGCAGCTTAACTTATTTTTTCCGCTTGTGGTACTTGGTGGCCGCGGTGTCGATGATTCTTTCGGTAAAGACGACCGGAATCGACTGGGGGTCAACCGGCAGCCCTTGGGCCAGATTCTTGCCTGGCAAGACGATGACCTTTTTAAAATACTTCTTCAAAGGCGTATCGGGGTTCATGGTCACCAGGTAGCTGTGCTTAAAGTGGGAGATGGACTTCGGCAGGGGCGAGGAGCCAAAGAGCTTGGAAATCCCGGACACGGAGTAAAAGACCGCTGTAGAATTTTCGTCGCTTAATGGAAAAAGGTGCTCGCCGGCAGCCAGGTTGTCGCCAAAGTAGGTCGACTTGCCAAGGTCTCGCAGCCCCATGCTAAGCAGGCGCGCCGGGAGCTCAGAATAGTAGATGCCAAAAATAAAGTTGGTTGAGCTGGTCATCAAGACGTGGGCCAGTTCGTCTACGTCGCCCTCATTGACGGTCCAGACTTGGTTGATGGCGTCGTGGTAGTCCACCAGGTATTCGTTGGTTGAAACCAGAGATTGCTGGCTTTCCTGCTTTTTGACATAGTTTAAGAGCTGAAACTTGAATTCCTTAAAGCCGGAGTAGCCCATCTTTTGGCAAAAGCGCTGGACGGAGGCCAAGGACGTGCCGGCTTCTTCAGCCAGGTGGTTGATGGTCAGCGAGTCGAAGTCGGTTGAATCGGCGGTGATTTTTTTCATGATCTTGCGGTCTGACTTAGATAGCTCAGAAGCTTCGACCGTAAAAAAGTTGGTGATATCCATAATAATCTCCCACTACTGATAATTACACTTAAATTTTATCACAAATAATGATAAAAAAACCACCGAACCTATAATTTTATCAATTTTCTTGGGCTAGCAAGTCGTAGTAGAGGAGCTCGCCCACGGCATTTTGCCCCTGAATGATCGCCTTGCGCTCCTTGAGGCCCTGGTAGTGGCTCAAGAAGCAGACATCGTAGTAGTGGTCGTCGACAAAAATCCGCGCAATGTCGTGCTCGGTATCGTCCAGCTCGCCAGTCTTTGAATAAGAGCAGCCTTCAGGCAGGTACTGAAGCAGCTTGTTGACGGATTCTTGGTAGTGGAGGGCTTTTTGGCAGACCTGGCCAAAAGGCGACTGGTCATCCATCAGCCGGTCAAAGAGCTGCATGGCGGTTTCAGCGGTGATGTAGTTTTCCCGGTCGGTCACTTCCATCAGGTAGCGGCCCAGGTGCAGGCCCGTAAACTCGTCTTCAAACCAGGCGGCCATCTTGGCAAAGCCGACATAGTCGATCAAAAAGTTGGTGGCGGTGTTGTCTGAGTCTGACAACATTAAATCGAGAACATCGCGCAGCTGCCAGTCCCTTTGGGCCAGGTGGCAGAGCATCCCGCCATCGACGATTTTGTCTTCTGGAATGGTAACCACTTGGCTGAGGTCCACGGGATGCGTCTGGTAGTAGCATGCCACCGCCAACTTAATCAAGCTGGCAGACTTAAATTCTTGGCTAACCAATGGGCTAGCGTAGAGGACCTTTTTCTCATCGCACACCAGCAAGGCTGTTTGGCCCGGCAGGGGCGCCAGGATTTGGTCAAATTTTTTCACGTCAAGCATCTACTTCACCCCAATCTGGTCGCCGGAAATTTCGGCATAAAGCGCTAAGTCGGGATCTTGCTCTGCCATAAAAATGGAGTCCAGGTCCGCAAAAACGGTATTCGGGTTGGCCAGGTAAAAGGCGCAGGCAGCTGACAGGGATTCGATCGATTCGATCATGCTGCCGACCATGGTCTTGACGCCGTTATTTTCCGCCAAGTCGTTGATCTTTTGCGCTTCTGCCAGCCCGCCTGTCTTCATCAGCTTGATGTTGATGTAGTCGCAGGCGTGCATTTCAATCAATTTTTGGGCATCGCGGAAGCTTTCTACGCTTTCGTCAGCCATGATCGGGTAGGGGCAATTTTTAGTCAAAAAAGCCATGGAATCAAGGTCCCAGGCGGGCACCGGCTGCTCGATAAAGTCGATCAAGAGGCCCTGCTTCTTCCAGTAAGTGGTCGCCTGCATGGTTTGCCGGGCATCCCAGGCCTGGTTCATGTCAAGGCGCAGGTGGATCATGGGGCCAACTGCGTAGGCTAGGTCCTCAATCAGCTTGATATTGCGGTCTAAGTTGTCAGCGCCCAGCTTGAGCTTTAAGGACTTAAAGCCTTGGTCGACCATCTTTTGGGCTTCGGCAATCATCTGGTCGCTAGGACCGATGCTGATGGTATAGTCGGTTTCGACAAAGCCGGAGTTGGCGCCGAGCAGCTGGGTCAAGGTCAATCCCAAACTAGCTGCCTTAGCCTGGTAGAGGGCGATTTCCACCGCGGTTTTTGCCGGGGCATTGTGGACGATGGCCCCCTTTAAGCTGGCTAAAAGCGGCCACCAGTTGGTGATGCTTTGGCCGACCACGACCGGCTTGATGGCATCGGTGATGACGGCGGCGGTGCTGGACACCGTGTCGCCGGTCACTTTTTCATTCGGGGTGCAGGTGCCGATGCCGGTCACGCCGTTAGCCAGGGTGATCTTGACCCGGACGGCATTGATCTTGTCGACCCGGTGCAGGGCCGTCACGAAGGGATGCTTCAAGGGAATCTGCTTTAAAGAAACGTCTAAGTCTTGAATGGCAAAAGGATCAGTCATTTAGTATGTCCTCCTTTTTCTTTTTTAAAAAAGCTAATTGTTATAAAACCAGTTCGTAGGCCAAGCGGCGGGGGTCATGGCTATCGCTTTTGACGGTAATCACGCCGCGCTCTTGAAAGCCCAGCTTGCCTGCCAGGTGCTGGATAACGTGGTTTTCAAAGCCGGTGTCTAAGCGAAAGGCTTTAACGCCTTGCCTTTGCCCTTCCTCCATGACCAGGGTGATTAACTGCTGGGCCAGACCCTGTCCGCGAAAAGCTTGGCTGACGGCAAAGCGGTGGAGGGCCCAGTAAGGGCCGGCGCAGTCCCAGGAAATGGTTAAGTAGTTTTCGTCAAAATCGGTGGCGGCTAGGTAGGCGGCAGGGATGCCGTCCACGGTTAAGACCCAGCCATTCTCGTTTTTGATATCTTGTTCAATATCGGCGTCAGCTGGGTAGCCATCCTGCCACTGGGTGGAGTTTTGGCTTTTTAACAGGCTCTTGGCATCGCCGATCATGACCATGATGGCGTCAAGGTCAGACAGCGCTGCTTGTCTTAATGCAATCATGTTTTGTACCTAAAAAGCTAATCGTTGATGTGGTTGCGCAGGTAAGTGTACTGCATCCCGTTTTCCAGCTTTTCAGTGTCGACGCCCACGGCTTGGGCCAAGGCATAGGCAAAGGCCCAAGAAGTAGCCGGGCCCCTGCTGGTAATCACCTTGTGGTTTTCGTCGACCACAGCCGGGGTGTCTACGTAAGTGGCGTCAGGGTTTTCACTAGCCACTTGTTCTTTGAAGTCAGGGTGAGCGGTCCACTTAGCGTTCTTGAGCAGGCCGTACTTGGACAAGGCGATCGGTGAAGCACACATCGCCGCGTTCCACTTGCCGGCTTCAGCCCGCTTTTGCATGATTTGGGCCAGCTTGTCGCTCTCTCTTAAGTGCTGGGCGTTTGGCGCGCCGCCTGGGAAGGAAACGACATCGTAGTCAAAAAGCGAATCGTCTACTGTCTTGTCGCACTTGATCAAAATGTCGTGTCCGCCCTGAATGTCGGTCTTATCTAGCCCCACCATGTCGCATTCGATGCCAAGGCGTCTAAGGACGTCCACTTGGCTCAAGCCTTCAACTTCTTCACAGCCATCTGAAAATACTACTGCAATCTTTGGCATATTTTTCTCCTTACTAGCACTTTTCATTTTTTATTAATATAATCTACTTTCTATTATACAAGACTGTTACATAAATTGCTTTGGCCAAGCTGGCCTGTAACCATTTTGAAACAGTAAGCAGAACTTTTGTCATTGAAAACAGGCAGGACTAGAATAGCTAACCTTCTTATAAAAAGTAAACTAAAATATTTAGTATTATCGAGGAGCCTAAAAAAGCTATAATAGACAAAGATTGAAATTTAGAGGAGAAGAAATTGCTGTTTATCTACCTGCTCATCATCGGCTTCTTAGCCGGCATCGTGGCCGCCATCGCCAGCATGGCGTCTTTAGTATCTTACCCGGGCCTTTTGGTCGTCTTGGACCCGGTTACGGCCAACATGACCAATACCGCTGCCTTGGTGGCAACCGGCTTCGGGACTTTAGCCTCTAGTTTGAAAGAAATGAAGGGCTACTGGCAAGAAATGGGCCGCTACGCCTTTTTCCAGTTAACCGGGGCCGTGATCGGCGGCTATCTTTTGTTAATGTTTCCGGGCAAGGTCTTTGAAAAACTTGTTCCCTTCATGGTTCTTTTTTCCGGTGCCTTGCTCTTGCTGAGCGGCCACAAGCAGGCTGAGAAAAAGCCGATGACGCCGGTTAGAAAAGTTTTGAACTACCTGGGCCTCTTTATCGCTGGCATCTACGCCGGCTATTTTGGGGCAGCCAGCGGGGTCTTGACCCTGATCTTTTTGACGGCCTTGAGCGATTCGCCTTTTGTCGTGATCAACGCCATGAAGAGCCTGATTGGCTCTTTAGCCAACTTTGTGGCCCTGATGATTTTTATCTGGCATGGCCGGATCAACTGGGGCGTCGCTTTTCCTTTGGCAATTGGCCTCTTTTTTGGTGGCTATTTTGGCCAAAAGATGATTAAATATTTAAAGCCGGCTTGGGTCAGATGGATTACGGCATTCTTTTCGGTGCTTTTGGCCATCTACCTGGGCTACAGCGCCTACAAGTAATTTTTTGACAAAAAGAAAAAATAGACAAAGACAAATTTGGGAGGACAAATGACTACAGAAGTATATCTCGTGCGCCATGGTGAAACCTTGTTCAACCGCCTAGGCAAGGTTCAGGGCTGGTGCGACACCCCCTTGACAGGCAAAGGCATCAGCGACTTAAAGAAGACGGCTGAAGCCCTGGCAGACGTGCATTTTGACAACATGTACTCCTCAGATTTGAAAAGAGCCATCGATACGGTACACTTAATAAAGGACGGCAACCGGGTTTCCCAGATCGGCAAGATCAAGAAGTTTCCGGAATTTCGCGAAGTCTTCTACGGTTCTTTTGAGGGCAGCGAAATCGACCATATCTGGAAGGCAACGTCTCGAGCAGCTGGGATCAGCGAAACTAGCGACGTGACTGAAATTATCAATACGATCGGCATCTACAAGTTCCGGGAAGTCGTGAAAAAGGCTGACCCCCGCCACCTAGCGGAAAATACGGAAGAATTGAACCTCCGCATGGCCCAGGCCATTGACCGCCTAAAAGCCGCCACCCAAAGAGAAAAGCGGGTCTTGCTGGTTTCTCACGGCGACTTTATCAAGACCCTGGGCATCAAGTACTGGGACCAAAGCGATGGGCTTCACGACATTCCCTTCCCAACCAATGGCTCGGTGACCCGGGGCGTATTAAGTGATTCCGGCAAGTTTGAAATCGTGGACTACAACTGCCCACCAGAAGAATTTGAGGCTTAAAGATGCAGTGGAATACGCACACTTTTACTTTTATCTTGCTGGTGCTGGTCGGCTTATGGGAACTAGCTAGAGGCTACAATGCCCAGACCGCCAAGCCAGACAACAAATTGACCATCCGGTCTTACTACCTGACCGGGGCCTTTATTTTAGCGATCGCGCTTTATTACGCGGTTAAGTTGTGGGGGTAAGCATGGACATTCATTCTTGGTGGGTCCCATATGCCGTCTTGCTTTTTGGCATTTGGGACCTGGTTACCGGCATCAGCCGGGCCATTAAGGCGAAAAAAGGAGAAAAGACCAAGGGCCTGAGCAGCAGCGCCTTTATCATCTTAGGCGTTTTGTTTATCATTACGGGCATCTGGTCTTTTTGGGCATAGAAAGAAAGTATTTTTAGACAATGGTGAAATTGGCACTGCTGCGGCATGGCGAAAGCCAGGCCAACGCGGCTAACGTATATACAGGCTGGAATGACGTCCCTTTGACAGACAAGGGCCGAGAACAAGCGCGGGCAGCTGGGGAAAAATTAGGCGCAATTGCGGACTTTTTCCCCAGCTTAATCCACACCTCGGTTTTGTCTAGAGCGATTGAAACGGCCAACATCGCGGCCGAAGCTGCGGGCTTTTTAGCTGTACCAATTAATAAAACCTGGCGGCTGAACGAGCGCCATTATGGAGCTTTACGGGGCCTGAACAAAGACGTTTCCCGGAAAATTTTTGGCAAAGAGCAGGTCTTAGAGTGGCGGCGCGGCTTTGACGCGGTGCCGCCGGCCCAGGGCTCGCCCACGATTGACCGCCGCTACCGCTTGGTTGATCCGCACCTGCTCCCGCGGGCCGAAAGCCTGCACCAGACCCAGCTGCGGCTTTTGCCATACTATGAAGATGAGGTGGCCAGCCGCCTGCGCCAGGGGCAAGACCAGCTGATCGTGGCCCATGGCTCCAGCCTGCGGGCACTGATTAAATACTTAGAAAAGATCAACAATGTGGAGATCTTGAAGCTGGAAGTACCTAATGCCCAGGCGATTGTGTATACTTTTGACCAAGATTTAAACATTGTGGATAAGATCATTACCGACTAAAGTCTGCTTTTAGCAGGCTTTTTATTTTTTTAATAATTTAGCCTTTTTTGCACATTGTTAAGGAATAGCTCTGATTTTATGGTAAAATTTATTTTGATATTTCATATGTTTGATTAAAATGGAGCTAGCTATGCGCAAATTATTTCTTTTAAGAGGCGCACCCGGCTCTGGTAAATCCTCTTTTATCGCCCGGCACCACTTATTGCCATACGCGATCAGCGGGGATGCGATTCGCTTGCTTTTGGCGGATCTCACGGTTTATTATGACCAAAAGAGTGATGTCTTGCATCAAGTCATTCCACGCCATGTGACGGACCAAACCAAGAAGATGAAGGACAACTTGGTTGAGCATAAGATGTCTTATGGGGAAACCGTCATTGTGGACGGCACGCACATCGTGGCCAGTGAAATCGACCACTACAAGAAGTGGTGCGAAAAGTACCATTACGAGTGCTACGTTGTGGATTTGATGCGGCACCAGTCTCTGGAGGGCTTATTAAAGAGAAACCAGATTCGGATGCAGTATGACTGGGTTAAGCCGGAAGTCATCAAGATGATGTACAATTCCTACATGGCTCACCCAGAATTGCCAGATTGGGTAAGGGGCATCCAGCCCAACCAGATGGAAGCGGCCTTGATGCAAAGGGAGAATAACCTAGATCGCTATTCTCACGTGATCGCCGTTCCCGATGACGTGAAAGAAGAAGACTTCCCTCACGTTCATATTTCTAATTTTTACTTTTCTTTCAATGACCGCTTTACGGCTAAGTACGGCACTTACCGCAATGTGGTCACGATTGCCAAGACCAAGGAAGAAGCAGTTGACGAGTTCCGCCTGCCATACTTTGCCTTTAAGTTTCACCACAAGCACTTCTTGATTTCAGCTTATCCGCTACGCAACGAGATGCTGGATCCGATCAAGAAGGTCAAGGGGACTTGGTCTTACGCGACCGGCTTGTACAACGTGGCTGACTTTGTCCAGGAATTCCCTGAAAACAAGCAGTCTCACGTCCACCAGTTCAGCTTGAGCAAGCTGGACCGGACCAGAATTTTGCATATTTGGTAAAAAAACAGCTTTTCCGTTAGGAGAAGCTGTTTTTGCTTGGCTAAATTTTTATAGGATGCACAAAAACTTACTCAAGTAAGCCAAGCGCTGCACAAAAACTTACTCAACTAGGAGGATTTTTTGAAAAAAGCTCACAAAATCATACTCAAGTAAGCCAAGCAGTTGCCCGAAATTTACTCAACTAAACGCTGAACGGGTCCAGTTGAGTAAAGTCTTGAGCATCAATTTCCATGGTTGAGTAAAGTTTTGAGCAACAATTTCTATAGATGAGTAAGTTTTTGAGCAATTTTCCGCCATGCCAGTTTGTACAGGAGGTAAAAAACAGCTTTCCCTAACGGAAAAGCTGTTTTTGCTTGGCTACATTTTTGAAAAATTAGTACTTGAAGGCCAATGCACCCATTGGGTCCCATGGCAAAAGTTGAATTGGGTTCTTCTTGCCTTCGTCGTAAGCCTTCTTAACGTCTTCTGGCAGGAAGGCCTTGTTCAAAACGGCTTGGTAGACGAATTGGTCGAACCATTCATCGCTCATGACGAAGTAGCCCTTAAAGCCTGGCTTGTCGCCCCATGAGTTTTCGATCTTCCACTTGGTTGGCTTGCCGTCAACTAAGTCAACGGCGGTGATGACCATGGCGTGGTTCATCATGCTTTCGCCAGAGTCCAGGCGTTCAGCCTTGGTCATGGAGAAGTCGAAGTCAAAGAGTTGGTCTCTTTGGTAGAGCTTGGTGTCAAGGAGCCCGGCTTGCCGGTCGCCGCCCTTAGAAACGTCTGAACCAAACCAAACTACTTCGCCTTGCTTTAACTGGTTGATGATCAAGTTCTTGAATTCGGATAGTTCCAAGTTCAAGTGGCGAACTTGCCGGCCGCCAACCACGTTGCCCAGGTATTCAACTGAGAAGACCTTGTTGTAAGGCTTGTCAGCCGTTGGCCCGTTGATGACTGAGATGTAGTTTTCCAGGTCCCAGCCAACGTACTTCTTGAAGAAGGATTGTGGAGTCAAGTCCTTGTCGATGTGGTAGTTGCCTTCGTCGTCTTTGTATTCAAAGTTGAAGGTCTTTGGTGGCAAGCCCAAGCTGGTTGCCAGCATGCGGAAGATGGCGTCAAGGAGTTCTTGCTTCTTGGCTTCAACTTCGTCTTCGCTCTTGCCGGCGTTAACCAGTTCGCGCAGTTCCAAGCCGCCCTTGCGGAGCATGGTGTTCAAGGTGTCGTCCAGGGCACGGGAGTTTTCAGAGTTGGCCGTTTCTGGGTAAACCTTCTTAGGTACGATGCCGTACTTTTCGATCAAGCCGCAAAGCATGTCCCATTGACCGCCGTCTGATTGCGGGGTGGCAAAGAGGAAGGAAACCTTGCGGTCGCCCAGTGGCTTGTCAGCTGAGCCAATCACGTTTTCAAAGAAGAAGTTGGACTTTTCAAACTTGTCCCAGAAGAAGGTGTAGCTTTGTGACAGTTCAAAGCCCTTCAGCTTGAATTCCTTTTGAATGGAGTGGCGCATGGTGTTCAAAGCACTGAACATCCAGCAGCGGCCGGATTGCTTTTGGTTGGTTACTGAGCCAGTGTCGATTTCAACTGAGAAGGTTGGGTCCAGGTCAACCTTGGTTTGGGTGCTTTGGCTGGCCTTGAAGATGCCGTTGGTTTGAGCGGCGTTAGCGGCAACTGGGTAGGCTGGGTGCTTGGCCAGGTTGTCGGTAAAGTTTTGGATAGTGTCAAAGCTGATATCTTTTGACATATGAGTCCTCCTATTTCTTTTACAATTCTAAAAATAATTGCTGATTATTTGGCTACAAGCTTTATTTTAGCCCAAGGAGTGGGCTTAGTCTATTGAATTTGCTCAAATGGCGGGAATGACCAGATTAATGTTCGGGTATTAGACAGAAAAAAGTTTAAAGTGCAAAAGAAGCCCCTGAGTCCTTGTCCTGTCTAGCTTTAACATTTTACCTTTTTGGTAAAAAAGCTGTCATGATGCACCTTCGTGGCCAGTGACTTGCCTTTTCCATTGTCAGCCCAACTAGTGTAAAATAAAAGTCTAAGAAGAAAAGGAGCAAACCAATAATGAATAGAGTAAGAGGCTTTGAAGTTGTCAAAAAGTACCAGGATCAGGGCTTGACCCTGCCTAGACGGCAGACCCTGGCCAGTGCGGGCTATGACATTGAAGCCGCAGAAAACATTACCATTCCCAGCATCTGGACTTTGAACTTTGTCAGGATTTTTCGTTTGATCAGAAACGGCCATGAGCTGATTGAAAGCGACCGCCTGGCTGCTGAAAAGGTCTTGAAGCCGATCTTGGTATCAACCGGCATCAAGGCTTACATGCCAGAAGACGAAGTCCTGATCTTGGCCAACCGGTCATCCAATACTTTTAAGCGCAACCTCTCCTTGCCAAACGGCATCGGGGTGATCGACAGCGACTATTACGACAATCCCAACAACGAGGGGGAAATTTTTGTACAAGTGCTCAACTACGGCGTCCGGCCTCTTCATATCAAGAAGGGCGAGCGGGTTGCCCAGGGAATTTTTATCAAGTACTTGAAGACTGATGACGATGAGCCGATTTCCAGCCAAAGAATGAGCGGCTTTGGCTCAACCGGTAAGAAGTAATTTTTTAAAAAAGGATAGCGACAGGAAGGTGGAGCGATGGCAAAAGTCAGAACGCGGTACAAGTGTCAGTCATGCGGCTATATTTCGGCTTCCTACCTGGGCCGGTGCCCGAATTGCGGGGCCTGGAATCAGTTTGAGAAAGAAAGCCAGGAAGTAAGACAGGCCTCAAACAAGCAAACGCCTAGCCGGATGATGGCCAGCGTAGGGACCAAAGAAGCAGTCAAGCTGTCCCAAGTTAAGGCGGAAAAAGAAGAGCGGGTCTTGACCAAGTCTTCTGAATTAAACCGGGTGCTGGGCGGCGGGATCGTGCCTGGCTCTTTGGTCTTGATCGGCGGGGACCCCGGGATCGGGAAGTCGACCTTGATGCTGCAGATCATGAGCGACTTGGCAGAAAAATACAAGGTCCTGTACGTCTCTGGGGAAGAATCGGCCAGCCAGATTAAATTGCGGGCCGACCGACTGGGCTTGGGGCAGAGTCCGATGATGCTGTATCCAGAAAGCAACATGGAGCACATCCGCGATCAGATCGACGACTTAAAGCCGGACTTTGTCGTCATCGACTCCATCCAGACCATGAATGAGCCAAGCCTCGACTCCATGGTGGGGTCGGCTTCTCAAGTCCGGGAAGTCACGGCAGAATTAATGAAGATTGCCAAGCTGGACCAGATCACAGTTTTCGTAATTGGCCACGTGACTAAGGAGGGCTCTATTGCTGGACCCAAGATCTTGGAGCACATGGTGGACACGGTCTTGTACTTTGAAGGCGATGAGCACCATGCCTACCGAATTCTCCATTCTGTTAAAAATCGTTTCGGTGCCGCTAACGAAATCGGCATGTTTGAGATGAAGAATGAGGGGTTAGCCGAAGTAACCAACCCGTCAGCGGTCTTTTTGGACGAGCGTTTGCCCAATTCCACCGGGTCAGCCGTCGTTGTTTCCTTAGAAGGAACCCGGCCGATTTTAGGGGAAATCCAGGCACTGGTCACGCCCACGGCCTTTGGCTATGCCAAAAGAACGACGTCAGGGCTCGACTACAACCGGGTGTCTCTGCTCTTGGCCGTTTTAGAAAAAAGAGGCAACCTAATGCTGCAAAACCAGGATGCCTACCTGTCGGCAACTGGCGGCATTCGCCTCAATGAGCCGGCCATCGACTTGGCCATTGCCATGGCGATTGCGTCCAGCTACTATGACAAGGAGATCCAGTCAACCGACTGCTTTGTGGGCGAAATCGGCCTGACCGGGGAAATTCGCCGGGTCAACCAGATCCAGGCGCGGGTCAGTGAAGCGGCCAAGGTCGGCTTTAAGCGGATTTTTATCCCAAAGCACAACCTAAGCTCTAGCTTAAAGAGCGAAGGGATTGAACTGGTGCCAGTGGTCAGCGTTCGCCAGGCCCTGAAGCTCTTGTTTGGCTAAACGATTAGAAAAGTAATAGAAGACTTGCATCTTTACCTGGTAAGACTACACTATGCTTGGAGCTATAAATAACTTCAAATTATTTTCTTTTTGGAAAAACGCGATATTTTGATTAGGAGAAATTATGACAATTCCAGTATTTTACTCAATCAGCGATGACTTTACCCCATACGCTGCCGTATCTTTAAGCTCTTTGGCCAAGTTTGCCGATCCTAAGAAAGACTACACGGTAACTTTTTTGCACCAAGGTCTGTCTAAGGAACATGAAGAGAGCCTGGCGAGCTATGCTAAAGACAACTTGCACGTGGAATTTTACGAAATGTCCGATGAGCTCTTGAAGCCCATCCAGGACCGAAAGGAAAACTACCTTCGCGGCGACTTCTTTACCATGTCCATTTTTTACCGGCTCTTCATTCCAAACCTCTTCCCGCAATACGACAAGGCCATTTACATTGACTCTGACACAGTTTTAAACGACGATATTGCCAAGCTCTATGAAACGGAACTGGGCGACAACTTAATTGGGGCTTGCGTGGACTCCTCGATCCAGTATGTCCCGGAAATGCTCCGCTACATTAGCGAAGTCTTGACCTTGGACCCGAAGAAATACATCAATTCCGGGATGCTGGTCATGAACGCCAAGGCCTTCCGAGATGAAAAATTCGTTGACAAGTTCTTTAGCCTTTTAGGCCGTTACCACTTTGACTGCATCGCTCCTGACCAGGACTACTTAAACGAAATCTGCTCAGGCCGGATCAAGTACGTGGATGGCCGCTGGGACGCCATGCCAAACGAAAATACCGAGCCTTTGGCCAATCCAAGCCTGATCCACTACAACCTCTTCTTCAAGCCATGGCACTTTACCGGCATCCAATATGAAGACTACTTCTGGCAGGACGCTAAAGACACGGTCTATGAAGCTGAGCTTAAGGCAGAACTGGCCAAGACGACCGATGAAGACCGAGACATCGAGCGCCACAAGCTGGACCACATGCTGGGCAAGCTTGACACGACTTTGCAGGATCCGCATAACTGGGCTAGAGTCAAGGAAAACGAAAAAGTCACTTTATAATTAATAGACATTGAAAATCGCTGAGAAAATCAGCGGTTTTTTTGTCAAAAAATATGACAAGGAGTTAAATACCAGTTACAATTGAATAAGTGAAAAAAGATAATCGATCTATAATATTTTTTCTTAGAGCAAGAGAAAAGGGAATTGGGAAAAGAAAATAATGGTGAATCAGAAATTAAGGGATGCAGTTGAAAGCTTTCAGCGCGCCTATTTACAGGATGGGGAGATTGGCGACCAGCAGGTTGTGGCTCTTTTGAACTTGTTTAAAGAAGAGCTGAATCTCGCGATGGTTTACGTCTGCGAAAACGCGGCTGAGGGCAAGCAGTTTATCTACCAATATTGCGCTAGCGGCGAAAAGCAGATTGCCATGCAGCGCGGCCTCTTGATTGACGAGGACAATGAATTTGACCTGGTTAAAAGGGCGGCTGAGCTGGCAAACCCGATCTGGCTGACGGGAGAAATGGCGACGGGCAGCTATGCCTTGAAGGCGGGCAACTTGGCCTATGCCTTTGTCAGCGTGGGTCTGCTCCAAGGGCTGGTCAGCTTTGAGGCCAAAGAGGCCGATCATGAGTGGAATTCAGCAGAAAAAGAAAGCCTAGATCTACTTGCCCGGATCCTTTGGCCCCTGATCTGCAGCGACCAGGTCAAGTCCCAAAGCCGGGTCCTGCAGGCCAAGGTTCGAGGCAATTCTTTTGCCTGGATTTACCCTAAAGTCAAGACGGTCATTTTTTCTAAAAATCTTCGCGACCGCTTTGGCTTAAGCAAGTATTACCGCTTAAAGAGCGTGGCTGATTTTTGCCAAAACTTTATTGCCTATTATGAACAAGAAAAAGTGCTTTTAGCCTACCAAGAGGTTCTGGAGAAGGGCCGGGCGACGGTGACCTGCCATGCCTTCCAAGAACCTGGCAAGGTTAACGTCAACTTTTTCGTCAACCGGCGCGGCGGTGCAGGCGAGGTTGAACAGGTCGTGGCGATTATTGAAAACGTGGCTGCGTCTAGCCAAGAGCAGCAAGAGCGCACCCAGCGCCTTGAAGCCTACCGGGAATTCCAGAACGTTTTTAGCCGGGATAACCTCTTAGAGCTGTTCGTTGATTTGGCCAAAAAGCAAGCAACGATCTTTAAGGCACCGCTTGCCTGGCAAAAAGGACTTAACCAAGAAGCTGACTTTGACCAGTTGATGCGGCTGTTTGCTATTGACCAGGTACTGCCAAGCAGCCAGCAGCAGTTTGTCAATTCGATCAATGTGAGTCACATCAAGCAGGCCTTGCGGAAAAAGCCTAATGCCTTTTTAACGGCCCATGTCAACCTCGATGGGCAAAAGCGGCTTTTAGAATTTGAAGTCGTGCAAGGACAAGCGGGCAACTACGAAGAGCCGCAAACGGCAATCATGGTGGCCAAGGACGTGACTGACAAGGTTTCAAGGTATGATTCTTTGACGGGTCTTTTAAACATGCACCACTTTTTGCTAGAAAGTGGGCAAAGCCAGGAGCTTCAAGGGCAGCTCTTGGTCATGAACGTTGACAATTTTAAGCTCTACAATATGCAGCACGGCTTAGAACAAGGGGACCGGTGTTTGGTCAAGATTGCCGATTTGCTGAAGGAGATTTACCCGAACGCAACGCTGGGCCGCTTTAGTTCCGACAACTTCTACGTCTATGATCCAGAGCCTGGTGATTGGCGCTTGAAATTGACCAAGCTACAGGAATGTTTGAAAAAAGAAGCCCTAACCGCGCAGATTCGGATTCGGGTCGGCATTTATCATTATGATGAGCCAATCAGCGTCGCTCTAGCCTGCGACCGGGCGAAAATTGCCTGTGACCGGGCTAAGGAATTCGCTGAGCAGGCTTGGTGTCTCTACACGCCTAAGATGCAAGAGCAAGAAGAGCTGAAGCAGTACTTGATCAATCACCTCGATGAGGCGATTGCCCACAAGCATCTCCAGGTATACTTCCAGCCGGTGATCCGGACCTTGACTGGGCGCCTTTGCAGCGCGGAAGCCTTGATCCGCTGGATTGACCCTGACAAGGGGATGCTGTCGCCAGCTGACTTTATCCCACTTTTTGAAGAGAAAAATCTTTCCTACAAGGTCGACCGCTACGTCATTTCAGAAGTAACCGATCTGTTAGCAAAGCGGATTGAAGCAGGACAAGCCGTTGTGCCGATTTCAATCAATTTTTCCCGGGCAGACTTCCAGATGATGAACCCGCTAGAAGAACTCAATCGGGCCATTCAGCAAAAGCACTTAAGAAGGTCCTTGGTTCACGTGGAAATCACGGAAAGTGCTTTAGCTAAGGATGTCGAAGGCTTGAAAAAGTCGATCCACGGCTTCCGCCAAGCCGGCTATGAAGTCTGGATGGATGATTTCGGCAGCGGCTATTCTTCTTTGAATTATCTGAAGAATTTTGAATTTGACGAAATCAAGCTGGACATGATCTTCATGCGGAATTTTGATGAGGCGTCAAAAATCATTTTGAAAGCCTGCGTCCGCATGGCCAAGGCCTTAGGCATCCACACCCTGGCTGAAGGGGTGGAGACCAGCGATCAGGTGGACTTTTTAAGATCGATTGGCTGCGAGCGCATCCAAGGCTTTTACTATAGCCGACCGCTGCCGGTTGCTGAATTTGGTAAGATGATTAAGGAAAAGGGCATTGATGCCGAAGAGCGTGACCAGAGCAAGTTTTACCAAAAAGTCGGCCTGGTAGACCTGGCCGGTGATCAGCCGCTGTGCCTGCTCTTTGACGATGGGCAGAATTTCCGGGTAATCTTTACCAACGAGGAATTCCAAAAGGAAGTCGCAAGGTCGCCTAAGGCCTACGAGTGGCTGCTACAAGAATCCAATAAGCCAGAATCAAACTTTGGCCAGACTTTTAGAAAGCTGGCCGAAAAGGCGCGTAGGGGTGAGCGCTCCTTAGCTGACATCCGGCAAAATGATGAGTTCTTGCGCTTAGAAGTCACCAATGTGGCTCAAAGTGAATCGGGCCAGATGCTGCAGATCAATGCCCGGAACATTACGGCACAATTTTAAGTAGAATAGGGTAAAAGGACGAGATTGCTCGTCCTTTTTCTTTTTCGCCAAAAAAATCAAAAAAGTTTTGTGGATAATTTGGACGAAAAAACGGCAAAAAGCGAACAATTTATCCACAAGCTGAAACAATTTGCCGAACTTGCAGAGAATTTAACAATCTGAAAATCGCAAATTCTTACAACGCCTCCTGGCGTTTAGGGCAAAAAACTGTTATTTCATAAGATTTGACTTATCAGTTAAAACAAGGTAAAGTATTAATTGTCTTCGAGAGAAAAGCCAAAGCGCTTACTTAAGAAAAGACAATCGAAAAAATATTTTAGAAAAGTTGTTGACAAGAAGTTGATAACTTGCTAAGATATTAAACGTTGCGTCAAGCAATGACGCGAATGTTAGTACTTT
>NZ_JBJFHB010000070.1:0-6416 GCF_051893255.1 Lactobacillus sp.
GTTTCTTCTCTTTAGCCATTATTTCCTCCTTGCGCCACAACTTTTGCAAAATAAGTCCCCTTTTGCAAAAACATCCCCGGCGGGAACTTGTAAGACAGCTTGTGGATACTAGTTTGCTCCTTAATCGCCTGCCAAAAATCCGGCTCATACTGGTCAAATAAGCGCTGGCCTAACAGGTGGGGGGCCCCGCTGTCCACAGGGATTACCTCCGCAAATTCTTCCGGGCAGGCCTCAGCCGCCAGCTGGAAAAAGATGTGGAAAATGTAATAGTCAAGCAACTTGTCATGCCTTCTCCAGTAAGCATAGAGCAGGTCCCGGGTGATCAAAAGCAGCCTGTTTCTTTTCGGGGCAACCAAGAGCCAGTTGGACATGGGGATGGCTTGCCCGTCCCTGCCCGGCTTGACGATCTGGTAGGCAAAGAGGCGGTTTTTAAACAGAAAATCCGGCAAATCCCCGCTGTAAAAAACGGTCGCGTCCGTCCAGATGCCCCCGTAATTGATCAAGAGCTCCAGCCGGATCAAATCGGCTAAATGCGCGCCATCTATAATTCCGCGCTTAATTTTCGCCTGGATTTCCTGGGGAAAAGTCACATAGTCCCGGTAGTTGTCTTCCGTGATCAAGGTCAGCTTCCCCCTCCCCGCGTAAGCCGCCAAAGCTGATTTATAGCAGTGTCTGACAACTTGCGGGGCTTCCGCCAAGCCTTGCAACCAGCAGAACCAGACATAGGGCTGGTCATTTTCAGATTTACTTTTATCCTTCTCTTTTTCCCCAGCATCTTTGTGCAGCTTAACCAAATGGTCAAGCTCCTTCCGGTACCGCCTGGCCAGCTTCTCCTTGACCCGGTACTGGGCGCTGAGGCGGAGGATCTCCAGGGCCTTTTCTTTCGTTCCAAGCAGAAGCAGCTGCCCTGCCGCCAGGGGCAGGTTGCCGGCCGCGGCGTACTGGCGGACCAGGTCCCAGCCTCCTTGCTGTTTAATGAGCTTGCGCAGGTCGCGTGTTTTCATTGGTCATCTCCTTCGCGTGAAATTTTGTAAGCAATAAATTAGCACACAAGTGCAGGATTGTACAAGACCATTTCCCGTTCTTCCGGATTCCGTGCTTATTTTTTACTGACTTTGTGAAAAAATCCCCCGCCTTTTTGCGGCTGTCGCCTAATAGGAAAAAATCTTCTTTTCAGAAATTTCCAGCAACTTTTTGCACGAGGAGGAAAGAATTTCTTAAGTTTTCCAGACTTGACGGGCCATATTTTGGCCTGCTAAATTATTTGACTACAAAGCAAAAAACGAATTTTGAAGGAGACAGACATGCGAAAACTCACAATTAGCGAGATACAAGCGGTCGAACTGGACAATCTCCAGATAATTGACCGGATTTGCCAAGAGCAGGACCTGACCTACTACCTGGCCTACGGGACCCTCTTAGGCGCCGTCCGCAACCAGGACTTTATCCCCTGGGACGATGACACCGACATCTGGATGCCCCGGCGGGATTACGAGGCCTTCATCGCTTACTGCGAAAAAGACCTTCCTGCTCCCTACCGGATCGCGACCCGGGAAAACAGCCCGGGCTATCCCTATGGCCTGGCCCGCTTTAGCAACCAGGACTACGAGTTCGTTTCCACCAAGCCCGCCGAGCAGTTTTCTGCCGGCATCTTCACCGACATCTACCCCTTGGACGAAAACGGCTCTTCCTACCCGGTGGCCCGCCAGCTCTACCGCCGCTGCAAGCTAGTCAACATGGCCTACTACGCCTACGCGGCGACCTGGCCCCAGAACTTTTTGACCAAAAGTGCCCACCAAATTTACAAAAAGGCGGTTGACCGGATCTGGGGCGAGGGCTTTGCCCAGGCCGTTGATGAAAAAATCCAGCGGATCATTTTTACCAAAACGAAAGAGGGCCGGCAGAAGGTCGGCGTCCCGGCCTGGCCGGATGGCGGGGTCCACATGCTGGAGAAAAAACACTTCGGGGAGGGCAAGTACGCCCCTTTTGCCGGGTCCAGCTTCCGCGTTCCGGCTGATCCTGCTCCCATCTTGCGGGAATACTACGGGGACTATGAGAAATTGCCCCCGGCTAAGGACCGCGCTCCCCACCACGACTACAAGATCTATCCCAAATAGTCTTTTAACCATAAGCAGAATTTTTGGTGCAATTAAAAGATGTCATTTTATCTTATCCATCAGCCATGCTAAGCTGTTAGGACAAGATATATCTCGAGTTTTTTAGAAAAAGAAGGTGACCACATGTCCTACTTAAGTCAGCGGGCAGTCACGGCGCTTGCCGTCTTTTTCCAAGCTGACCCTGATGAACTGAATTTCGTGCCTTTACACAAGGGCATGACCAACCACTCCTTCCGCCTGGATTATGGCGGAAAAAGCTACCACTTCCGCCAACCCAGGCCTGGCCGGCAAATTATCGACCGGACCCGGGAAGCCGCGGTCTACCAGGCCATCGCCCCCTACAATTTCTGCGACTCCCCCCTTTACCTGGATCCGGAAACCGGCTATAAGCTCAGCCCCTTTTTACCCCAGGCCCGGTCCTGTAACCCCAAAAAAGAAGCTGACCTAGTCCGCTGGATAGAAAAAATCAAACGCCTGCACCAGGCAAAGATCGCAGTTCCACATAGCTTCGACCTTTTTGCCCAGATCAAGCATTATGAACAAATTAGGGGGCCGCGCCCCTCCCTTTTCCCAGACTACCGGGAAACTAAAGGGCAGATTTTTAGCTTAAAGCCCTACTTAGACACAGTGCCAAAGGAAAGCTGCCTGACCCACCTGGATCCGGTGGCCGATAACTGCCTTTTTTACCGAGAAGGCAGACAAAGCAAACTGCAATTAACCGACTGGGAGTACGCGGGGATGCAGGACCCGCACGTGGACCTGGCCATGTTTGCCATCTACGCCGGCTATGAAAGGGCGGAACTTGATCACTTGCTGGATTTATATTTTGAGAAAAAATGCCCGGAAAATATCAAGAGCAAGATCTACTGCTACATGGCCATTTGCGGCCTGCTCTGGTCCAACTGGTGCGAGGCCTTCCAGCCTAAGCAGGCCCTGGCCCCTTACGGCCGGCGGCAGTACCGCTATGCCAAGGAGTACGCGGCAATAGCTTTGAAAAGAACGGGGGTGGCCTAATGACGTGCGCCGACAACGCGGTAATCTTGGCCGGCGGGACCGGAGCCCGCTTTGCTCCCCTGTCTTATGACAAGCCCAAGGGCCTGATCGAGGTCAAGGGGGAAGTCCTGCTTGAGCGGCAAATCCGCCAGCTCCAGGCGGCCGGGGTTAACGACATCTACATCGTTACCGGCTACAAGAAAGAGCATTTTTACTACTTAAAGGGCAAGTACGGGGTGAAATTGATCGACAACCCTGCCTATGCCCGGCAAAACAGCGCGGCCAGTCTCTGGCTGGCCCGGGGCGTGATCAGAAACAGCTTCATCTGCTCGGCAGACAACTACTTTTTGTCCAACCCTTTCCGCCTGGGCCTGGAAAAGGCCGGCAGCTACTACGCCGGCCAGTACAGCCAGGGTGAAACTGATGAATGGGGCATCACAACTGACCAGGAGGGCTATATCGACCGCGTGACCAGGTCGGCGAAAAATTCCTGGTACATGCTGGGCCATGCCTTTTGGCGGGAAGACTTTTCCCAGCGCTTTTTTCAAATCATGGAGAAAAAGGGAGACGCGGCCAGTGGCAAGTATTGGGAGGAAATTTTTGCCGAAAACTTAGACCTGCTCAAGATGCGGCTGGCCAGGTTCCCGGCCGGCTATATCAAGGAATTCGACAGCCTGGAAGACTTGCGCCAGTTCGACAAGACCTACCAAGAGGATTCCCGGTCCTATATCTTGAAAAAATGCGCCAAAATTCTAGCTACCGATGAAGGACAACTGGACCGGATCAAGCCCATCAAGGGGCGGGGCAACGAGGCGATTGGCTTTCACTTCCGCCATGACGGGCGCCTGTATTGCTACATCTACCAGCTGGGCCGGGTCATCCGCTGCCAGCGGCTGGGGCATTCCTATTAAATAGGAAGGAAGGCGATCATGTTAGCGGGAATTTTAGCTGGCATCACTTGGGCAGTAGAAACCCTGCTCTTAGGCGGGGCGGTGGCTCTGCCGGTTTTCAGCCGGGATTTAGAGGCAGCATTTTTAGCCCCCTTCGTCTGCGCCTTTTTCCATGACACCCTCTCCTGCTTCTGGCTGTGGGGGCAGAGATTAGCGTCCGGGGAAAGGTCTGCCTGGAAAAATTGGCAAAAAGGCGGCGGCTGGATCGTTTTAGCCGCGGCGGTTGGCGGCCCGGTCGGGATGACCGGCTATGTTTTAGCGGTCAAATTCATGGGGCCAGCCTTAGGGGCCGTAGCCTGCGCCCTTTTTCCGGCGGTTGGGGCCCTCCTGGCCCAGCTGCTATTGGGAGAAAGGCTCCCCCTCTCCCGCTGGGTCTGCCTTTTAGCGAGTTTAGCCGGAGTATATGGCTTGACTACTAGCGGGCAAGTGACTGAAGACAATATAGTCTTGGGCCTGGCCAGCGCTATTATGTGCGCCGGCGGCTGGGGACTAGAGGCAGTGATTTTAGCCAAGTGCTTTAAGGGCGGGATCAAGACCGGGCAGGCCTTGCAGATAAGGCAGACTACGGCGGCAGTAATTTCGGGGATGCTTTTGGTCACGGCCCTGCAAGCGGGAGACTTTGTGGGCGAGCTGGTGACTAAAGGGCCGGGTAAGCTGGGATTTTTGCTTGCCGGTGCCAGCGCTATGGCAACGGCCTCCTACTTCTGTTACTACAAGGCTATTGAGCAAGTGGGGCCAAGCAAGGCGATGGCCTTGAACGTGACCTACGCGGCCTGGGCCTTTCTCTTTACGGTTCTGGCGGGCGGCTGGGATTTGGTCAACTGGCAGACTATCTTTTTCGCCGGCCTGGTCTTTGCCGGCAGCATTTTGACGGCGGCAGACTGGCGGGCATTGTTTAAGCGAGGTGATGACTGATGGAAAAAATCAACTACCGGAAAGTAAAGGGGCGGCCGGTCTACCGGACGGCCAGCCGCTTGCTGGATTTGGGCTTGAGCAGCTTAGGCCTGGCCCTCTTCTCCCCCCTGCTTTTATATTTGGCGGTAAAGATCAAATTAGAAGACGGCGGACCGGTTTTATATTCGCAAACCCGGCTGGGCCAAGGGGGGCGGACTTTTAAAATCTGGAAGTTCCGCTCCATGATCGAGGGGGCGGACCAAATGAAGAAAGATTTACTGGAGAAAAATGAGATTGAAGGTGCCATGTTTAAGATCAAGGATGACCCGAGAGTGACCAAAATTGGGAAGATGATGCGGCGGTATAGCTTGGATGAACTGCCGCAGCTGGTCAATGTGCTTAAGGGCGAGATGGCCTTGATTGGTCCCCGTCCGCCCCTGCCGGAAGAAGCCAGGCAATACAGCGCATATGACTGGCAAAGGCTCTTAGTCAAGCCGGGATGCTCTGGCCTGTGGCAGGTGGAGTGCCGGAACGAGGGCGATTTTGACCAGATGGTGCAATTAGACATCAAGTACATCAACCAGCGGTCCCTGTGGCTGGATTTGCGCTTGATTTTTAAAACCCTTGGCCTGCTCTTTAAGCCAACGGGGATGTGAGGAGGGATTTTTCTGAAAGAGAGACATGTATTTATTATCGGTTCCAAGGGCCTGGGCTCTTACGGGGGCTATGAGACCTTCGTCAAGCAGCTCCTCAACCAGCACGCGGATCATGAAAAGATACAGTACCATGTGGCCTGCAAGGAAAACGGGGATGGCGCCATGGAGGGCAGCTACATCCGCTTTAAGTACCGGGGCGCGAATTGCTATAAGATCCGGGTACCGGAAAAGCTGGGCCCGGCACAGGCGATCTATTATGACCTGGCGGCCTTAGACTACGGGATCGATTATTGCAAGAACCATGAGATTGAAGCGCCGATTTTTTACATCCTGGCTTGCCGGATCGGGCCTTTTATGAAGAAGTACGCACGGCAAGTCCACCGCTTAGGCGGGCAGGTCTTCATCAACCCGGATGGGCATGAGTGGCGGCGGGGCAAGTGGCCCTGGCTGGTCCGGAGGTACTGGCAAGTGTCGGAAAGATTGATGGTAAAAAATTGCGACCAGGTGATCTGCGATTCGATTGCGATTGAACGCTATATTTTAAAGAACTACGGCAAGTACCGGCCAGAGACTGCCTTCATCGCTTACGGCAGTCAGCTGGCGGCTAGTCCCTTAGACGACAGCGATCAGCTTTTTACTGACTGGCTGCAGGAGAAAAAATTGCGGACGGGACAGTACCACTTGATCGTGGGCCGGTTTGTGCCGGAAAACAATTTTGAGACGATGATCAGGGAATTTATGGCGAGCAAGAGCCGGAAGGATTTGGCCATTATCACCACGGCTAACGACCGCTTTTTGGCAAAATT
>NZ_JBJFHB010000071.1:0-6275 GCF_051893255.1 Lactobacillus sp.
AAAAATTATCCAAATAAAAAGTGCGCCCTCAGCTATTTCTAGCCAAGAGACGCACTTGCGTGATACCACTCTTACTTCGGCTAAGCCTCACGGCCCAGCCCTCAACAGGTTCATTCTTAAACCTTGGCGCGATAACAGGCGCCTCCTGCAAGGGGCTCAGGATTCACCCCTTGTCTGCTCAAAGACCATCTTCACTACCTTCGCAATTGCCAGCTTTCACCTGCCCTGGCTCTCTTTAAAAAGCTTGGAATAGCTACTCATCTTTTCTAAGCAAGTATTAATTTATTTATCATCATCTTACGGCTAAGTTTTCAGATTGTCAACTGTTTTTTCATAAAAATATCTGCCGAAGGAAAATTTTACTGCAGTTTCTCCAGCAGCCACTTGGTATTCAGCAGCTGCTCACAGACCCAGCAAACCGCCAAAATAACCGGGGCTAGCCTCAAGGTAAAAAGAAAGATCAGCAAGACGACAACCAATTTTGGCCGGCCCACGATCAAGCTGACGCTAGCTGAGGTAATAATTGCGACCAGCAGGTTCTGCGACCACGGCAAAACTAGGGCAAAGGCCATGCCCACGGCAACCGAGCAGAAAATTGCCGGGAAGATCGTTCCGCCCCGCCAGCCAAGGCCAAAGCCCAGGTTGGTCACGATCGCCTTGCCAAAGGCCAAAACGATGAGCAAAACTGGGCCCAAGACTGTTGCCTCTTTGACCAGCTTCCACATGGTAAAGGCTCCTGACCAAAGAAAGTAAGTTGAAAAAATGCCAAAAATCCCTAAGAGTAGGCCACCCAAAGCCCCTTTTAAAATGGGACTCGCAATTTTCTTGCTGAGCCAGGCCCCGGCCTGCTCCATTTTTAAGAAGAAGTAGCCAAATAAGAGACCGATAACCAAGGCGACTGGGCTTAAGGCCAGCCCCTGCCAGGTCCAGTTGACCGCCTTCCAGCTTATGCCAAAGACCTTGCTTTCTGGAAAGATTTTTAGCCAAAAAACAAAGGCGACTACGCCCAGCACAATCCAGATCGTATAAGCTGCTTTTTGCCGCTTTTGACTGGCAAAGACGCTCTTTAAAGGCTGGTTTGCATCACTCTTTGACTTAAAAAAGCCCTGGTTTTGCTGCCAAAAATCAGCACCTGCTAAATCGGGATTAGTC
This sequence comes from Lactobacillus sp., assembly GCF_051893255.1. GTDB lineage: Bacteria > Bacillota > Bacilli > Lactobacillales > Lactobacillaceae > Lactobacillus. The sequence goes on from NZ_JBJFHB010000071.1 coordinate 1,153, forward strand.
ACAAAATTGGTCAGCTTCTGCCCCAGCCAGCTGGACTGACGGGCAATAATCCCCGTCATCGACGCTTCTGGCCCCACACTGGCCCCGCTGGCTAAGATGGCTGCCCCATTGATCCAGGTCTTCCAGCTCCGGGATTCCACCTTGCCACTGGCCTTAAATTCGGCCAGAATTTGCTTGATGGTCTTAGGATACTGACCGATTTTTTCCTGCAAAAGACCAATAATTATGCCAAAAATAAGAGCTAAGCCCAGCAGCCAAGCTGGTCTAGTTAAAACCGGTCTTGACCAAACGAGGCTGATCAGTTCGCTCGTGACCGTTAAAAAGAGCCCTGCCCCTAGACCGATCAAAATGCTGACTAGGCTAGCGTAGAAGAAAGCAATCGCCTTTAACCGTTTCATTTCCATCACTCCGTTAATGTCTTCTGCCCACTATTATAACAAATTAAACAAATTAGCTTTTTCATTTTTGACATTTTTTCATTTCTATTCACAAATATTCTAAAAAATGCTAAATTAGCCTTTAAAGTCTTGAAAGCGATTTTCTTGAATGCTACAATTCAAAGTGAAATAGGAAAAAACATAACAACAAATAGAATAGCAAGAAGTATTTTTACGAGGTGAATGACATGTATTATTCAAACGGTAATTACGAAGCATTTACTGACGCTAGAAAACCAAAAGATGCTGACAAAAAAAGTGCCTATGTTGTCGGTGGCGGTTTAGCGGGCCTAGCAGCCTGCGTCTTCATGGTGCGCGACGCCCACATGGACGGCAAGAAGATCCACCTGCTTGAAGAAGAAGCCCTAGCTGGGGGTTCTCTTGACGGGATCAACCGCCCAGAATACGGCTACATCATCCGGGGCGGCCGGGAAATGGAAAACCACTTCGAATGCTTGTGGGACATGTACCGGTCTATTCCATCTTTGGAAATCCCAGGTGCCTCCTATTTGGACGAATATGCTTGGCTTGACAAGGATGACCCGAACTCTTCAAACTGCCGCTTGATCCACCACCGCGGCGACCAAGTGCCAACTGACGGGCAATATGGCCTGGGCAAGTGCGCAAGCGAAATCGTCAAGCTGATCATGACCCCAGAGGATGACCTGGAAGGGATCACCATTGAAGACTACTTCTCAGAAGATTTCTTCAAGACCAACTTCTGGACCTACTGGGCAACCATGTTTGCCTTTGAAAAGTGGCACTCAGTCATCGAAATGCGGCGCTATGCAATGCGCTTCATCCACCACATCGATGGCTTGCCAAACTTGTCAGCTTTGAAGTTCAACAAGTACAACCAATACGAGTCCATGACTAAGCCTCTACTTGCCTACCTCAAGGACCACGACGTAGACATCTGCTACAACTGCCAAGTCCAAAATATCGAAGTCGACACTAGCAACGGCGAAAAGGTTGCTAAGAAGATCATCTTGACTAGAGACGGCGAGCAAGAAGAAATTGCATTGACTCCAGACGACCTGGTATACGTCACTAATGGCTCCATCGTTGAAAGCTCAACTTATGGGACCCACGACACCCCAGCGCCAATCACCCATGCTCTTGGCGGCAGCTGGAAATTGTGGCAAAACCTGGCTAAGCAAGACCCTGCCTTTGGTCACCCAGAGGTCTTCTGCGAAAACATCCCTGACAGAGCTTGGTTCATTTCCGCAACCATGACCATGAAGGATGCTACCCTTGAGCCATACTTTGAACGCTTGACTAAGCGCGACATCCACCAGCATCGGGTCAACACTGGCGGGATCATCACCGTCACTGACTCCAACTGGATGCTCAGCTTCACCATTCACAGACAGCCGCACTTCAAGGACCAAAAGGAAAACGAGACCGTTGTCTGGATCTACGCCCTCTACTCTGACACTCCAGGCAACTACGTCAAGAAGCGCGTCGTTGACTGCAGCGGTGAAGAGATCACGGAAGAGCTCCTCTACCACCTGGGCGTTCCAGACGACCTGATCAAGAAGTACGCTTCAAAGGACTATGTCAACACTGTACCAGTTTACATGCCATACGTTACTGCCTACTTCCAACTCCGCAAGAAGGGCGACCGGCCAGCAGTTGTGCCAGCAGGTTCAGTCAACCTGGCCTTCCTCGGCAACTTCGCTGAATCCCCGACTCGCGACACCGTCTTCACCACTGAATACTCGGTCAGAACTGCTATGGAAGCCGTCTACACCCTGCTTAACGTAGACCGCGGGGTGCCAGAGGTCTTTGACTCAGTTTACGACATCCGGGAACTGCTCAAGGCAACCTACTACTTAAACGACAAGAAGCCATTAGACCAGATGGACCTGCCAATTCCAAAATTTGCCCTGAAAGGCGCTTTAAAGAAGGTCCAAGGCACTTGGCTGGAAGAGCTGTTGAAGAATGCTAAGCTCATTGAGTAGCTCTAAATTTTTTAACAAGAATAGTTGATAAAACAAAAAGAGATTTGCTAAAGCAAATCTCTTTTTTGTTCTCTCTATTAATAGCAAAGCTATATTATGTACTAGGCTTCTTCTCCATCCCGTTTTCTTTGCCACTTGGCAATCAGCGGCAAGATAACGCCAAGGGCAATCATAAAGAGCGGTTCCACGATGTTCAAGATCAGCATGTGGGTCCACTTGCTGGTCCCAAACTTGGCATCGATTGGCAAGATCCCAAAGGTAGCACCCGTTAAGGTCACGATCAAGCACCACCAGCCAACGAAGATGGCGAATTTCCGGTTCTTGATGTAGACATATTCAGATGGATAGTCTTCTTGGTGCACCCGCACCTTGATGAAGGCCCAGAAGAGCAAGCCCGTTACATATGGTGACACGATCCCGTTCAAGTTCAAGAGCTGGTTGAAGATGTCGTTCACGCTTGGCAGGGTTGAGCTCAAAAAGAGCAAGACTGAGCAGATAAAGGTAGTCAGCCAGTAGCCGTTGATTGGCAGGCCATTTTTATCAGTCTTGGTCAATTGCTTTGGCAAGTAGCGCTTGGCGGTGTCAGACAAGAAGATCCGGGCACCCCCATCGACCAAGACGGCTAATTGGGCCAGCATGTAGAGAGCCTGGGTGATGATAAAGGCATAAAGGAAGAAGTTGCCCATGCCGAACTTGTCCCCCATGGCCTTGAAGGCGTAGTAGGACCCGTTCATCTTCAGGTCGTTTGGCAGCTTGTGCGCGTTAAAGAAAACGCCCAAGCTGAAGGAGCCAAAGATGGTCAAAAAGCCGGTCATAGCAGCCAGCATGTACATGGCCTTCGGGAAGTCACGCGGGCCATCCTTCATTTCGTTAACGTAAGGAGCAACGAATTCACTCCCGTTCATGGCAAAAATGAGTAAGCCCAGGGAGGTCAGGAATTTCATGTCAAAGGTTGGCATGAAGTTCTTGAAATGGAATGGCTGGGTCGCAATTGGCCGGCCTTCGCCCAGGTAGGCAAAGGTCATGATGACAAAAAGAATCGTCATGACAAACATAGCCCCGCCCCCAATGATGGACAGCCACTGGAGGGAGTTGGCAAACTTGTGCTGGAAGAAGATGAATAAGACAAACAAGATTGCCGTAAAGAGGGCAAAGGCCCAGTTGGACATTTCTGAATCATTTAGTGCCCGTCCCTTGATCAGCCAGGCAAAGGAAATAACGGTTGAGTTAGCCACATCGACCAGGTATGGCAAAGATACTACCCAGTAGCACCAGGCCGCGATGTAGCCCATCTTGTCGCCGGAAGTGTGGCGAATCCAAGAGGACAAACCGCCCCCTTCTTTGGCAAAAACGCTGCCCAGGTGCCCCACCATCATTTCGTAAGGAATGACGAAGAGGACTAAAAGCATGACCCAGTCGCTGACAACGGCTAAGCCCTGGTTTTGGAAGTTGTAGATAATGTCGTCAAAGCCGATGACGGTTACGAAGTCCATCAAGGCAATGACTGGCCAAGAGATGTATTTTCTCTTTTCGGTTTGATCTAAAGAATCCACTTTTTATTTCTTTCTCTTTTCTAGTCTTTTATTCTTGTGTCTTTTATTTTGTTGGTCGATTGTATAATCAATTTGAACACCACTGAAAATCAGTAGTATTAGAACATAAAAAATCCATTTCAACCTCTGGTAGAATATGAATTACCACAAACATGATTCCAAGAAAGAGGTCAAAATGGATCATTCAAATTCTAACACAGATTCTCGGCAAAAGGGCAGACATTTTACTATCAAGGATCGTTGTCTGATCGAGGCGTACCACAATCAAAAATACTCCAACAGAGCTATTGCCAGAAGGTTGAACTGCTCTCCCAGCTCTATTGGTTATGAGCTGAAACGAGGCTCCAAAATCACTCCTAATAGCCACAGGACGCGTTATTTCGCCGAGGTTGGACAGGATGCTTATGACGATAACCGCAAGCACTGCGGGCGTAAGATTGAGTTCTTTAAGCACCGTCGTTTCATGGATTATGTGGTTAAGCATTTCCACCAAGGTGGCTGGTCTTTAGATGCTTGTGTCGGGCGTGCATTAGCTGTAGACGGCTTCTCCAAGGATGAGGTTGTCTCTACCAAAACGCTGTACAAGTACGTTAACCAAAGGCTTCTTGGCATCATCAATCTCGATTTGCCTATGAAAACTACTCGAAGTACTAAGCAACACAGAGCACGCCAAAACCTGCGTAAATTAGGCCGTAGTATCGATGAACGAGACCCGAAAATTGAACTGCGTGAAGAGTTTGGCCACTGGGAATGCGACTTGGTTCTTGGGAAGAAAACCAAAGATGACGAGGTACTTCTGACTCTTTGTGAGAGAAAGACCCGGATGTTTTTGGTAATCAAAATCCTTGACAAGACCGCTGACAGTGTAATGAATGCCTTTAAGAAGCTGCGTAAAGAGTATGGCGCTAAATGGGACCAAATCTTTAAGTCTATCACAACTGACAATGGGTCAGAATTTGCGAAGTTAAGCGACTTAGAGACAGTTTCTAAAACTCTTGTTTATTATGCTCATCCTTACACCTCTTGCGATAAGGGAAGCGTTGAGCGTCACAATGGCATTATCAGACGCTTCATTCCAAAGGGTGAAAGGATCGACAAATACAGTATTGACGACATCTTTGGTATTCAGATGTGGTGTAATTCACTACCTCGAAAGATCTTGAATTACT
>NZ_JBJFHB010000072.1:0-24964 GCF_051893255.1 Lactobacillus sp.
CTCTAGATTTTTCAGTACATTCTGTAAAGATTTCCCCAAGCTTAACCTGCTCCCAGTAAGGCGTAAATTTTTTCTCAACTTTTTTGGCGAACTTTACCATCTCGAATCGTTAGTAATAGTGGAAGGATTTTTTCCAAATTAATACATCGTAAATTACCCGCCACTCGGCGGAAAGGAGAAAAACATGACACTATTATTCGATGCATCCCCAATCGCGGTTTACCCCGACCTCGCCGCCTCCCTTGGCAGCCTGCAAGAGGCGATCGTCCTTCAGCAGCTCCACAACCAGCTCTGCGACTCCACCAATTTCAAAAACGGCGCCGTCTGGGTCTGCCGCTCCATCGCCTCCTGGCAAAGCGACGTCTTCCCCTGGATCAAGTCGGAGACCACGCTTCGCAGCTACTTCAAGGACCTCCGCCGCCTCGGCCTCGTCCGGGTCGCCAGCTACAACCCCGATCCGCAAGACCGCACCCTCTGGTACACGATCGACTACGACCGGGTGATGGAGCTAGGCCTACACCTGTGTGATTGACTTGCAAAAAAAGAAGAGCACCCGCTGGCTGGCGGGTGCTCTTGATGTTTATGACGGTTATGCCAGAAAGGAGGGCCGCTCTTGCATTTGGCCGGATTTGGGAATAGTTTTATAGGATAAAGGGTAATAGGGTTCCGGCCGCGCTTTGCCAAAGAAGTCTCAGAGCGCCTTGATTTCTAACACATCTAGTATGATATCAATATTTAGTGGCTCTGTCAAAGTGTGCCCACAAGATCAAGTGTTGATATACCGGGATATTGCTTTTTGCTTAAAGCGGGGTGAGGCTAGACGGCCGTAAGGGCGAGGCGGATTTTGGCAATTTTTTCAAAAAATCTGCCTGCAGCCCTAATTGACAACCGCCCCAATCCTTAGTACTATTGGCCTTACCGTACATGAACATTTTTAGCAAAGGAATAAATGCGATGAAACTTGATGTCAAGCACATGGACTTTTACTGGGAGGATTGGGGGCGCTTTGGCACCTTGGCTGGCCTCGATCAGGCAACTGTTTTGGACATTATGGACGACTACTACAATTCTAAGAAAAAGGTAGCCGACATTTGGGTTGAATATGGCCTTGCGGGAAACAACCGCCTGTCAAGAGAATTTCCTCCCCAACTGTTAAGCGAGAAGTGCCCCTATGATGGCCACCGCCTAATTCGCTTCATGCCGGCCCGGAACCAGGACCCTGAAGACTATGTCAAAAAGTGCCCTAAATGCGGCCACGAGCCTTACTACGGGGATGAGTGCGAATGTGCAGGCTGCCGGCAAAAGCGGCAAGCCAAGCTGGATGATAAGCAACAGCGAATTAGGGAGTATTATTTAGCCCTTAGGCCAAAGAGGAAGGTTAAATTCGATCAGCTTTCACCTGTTGACCAGTTGTATTTAGCAGCGATGTACTTTTTGCCAGGGGGCGAAGACGATTTGTTAGTCGAGGGCGACACCTTCTGGTTTTTGACGCCTTCTGAAAACTGGACTGGGCAGATCGTGAAGGACTTTGTTGAGCGGCAAATCTTGGTGGTTGACCCTGATTCGCCGGCAGAGGCTTTTTCCAGTTATCCACCTTATCAGTTTGATTTGCTTAGCGTGAATTACCGAATCAACGTAAATCTAGGCTCTAAGGGGACTAGTCTTTTTGAAAAAATGGATTGGACAGGGCTGAAAAAAGATAAAGAGGCTTGCCTGGATATTTGGCGCAAGCTGAATTACTGGGAGTGTTTGAATTCCGTTCCATATATTGCTAATGGCGATGAGAACGTGGACTTTGGCTTTTATGTGACTGTCAACGTCTTGCTTAAGCGCCTTGTTGAAGAACGATCCTTAAAAGAGGCTAAAGCGGTAGTCGTCCAGGCCGCTAAATTAGCCAAGCTGCGGAAGAGTCAAGGTCTTGATGAACTTGACGACTTTTTAGAAGAATTAGCTGATCTGGTTGATGGGAAAACTGCGCTTGACCCTGATGCGGTAGCCGCTGTTCGGTCTAAAGCGACAGTTTTGCAGATCGTCTTCTCTCAAGAAGTTCTTGCGCCTAAGGTTGATTTCTTTGAAGTCGTCCCTTCGACTGACTTGATTGCTGATTAAGAGCCCTAATTGACAATCGCCCCAATCCTTAGTACTATTGGCCTTACCGTACGTGAACATTTTTAGCAAAGGAATAAATGCGATGAAACTGGATGTCAAGCACATGGACTTTGATTGGGAGAGCCGCGGGGAGGCGCTTGCGGGGCTGTCGTCAGCCTGATGGACGACTACTATAATACTTATAAAAAAGTCGGTGATATGTTTAAAGAATACGGCGTGACCGGCGATATTCGCAGAATTGCTTCCGAATTTCCGCTGAGATGTCTCGATAAAAAATGCCCTTATGATGGAAGCCGCCTGGTCAAGAGAATGCCGGCTAGAAGCATATCTGAAAAGTGCCCAGTCTGCGGCCACCAGCCAGACTTGGATGATTGCCCATGTTCTGGATGCCAGGAAAAGCGCGGTCAGGACCGGGCCGACAAGCAGGCGGTAATTCGGACCTACTACACCAACGTCATGCCCCGGGTGAAGGCCCGCTACCAGTGGCTGCCGACCGCGGAAAAAGTCTACCTGGCGGCGATGGGCTGCTTGATGCGGTGGAAGTGCTTGACCGTGGTCGGGGATGCCTTGCGCGTTTTGACTCCCTCGGAAATTTTTACCCGGCAGATCGTCAAGACTTTTATCGATAAAAGGGTGCTGGTCGTCGACCCCAATTCCCCAGTTGACGCCTTTAAAGACGAAGATTTCCCGAAAAATTATAATCTTTTTGGCGTCAACTACCGGCTGAACCTGGAGGGCTTTGAAAACCATGAGGATCTTTTTGACGACGCCGACTGGCTGGCGATTCGCAGCGACCGGGAAGCCTGCCTGGAAGTTTGGCAGAAGCTGGTTTTTTACGACTGTTTTGAAAAAGTCTTCCCGTTTATCGGCGCCGGGATTGATCAAAGTGACCTGGATCAAGCCAAGGAAGTGGTGGGCGAGCTGATCAACCAGTACCCGGTGGAGCAGGCGAAAACCATCCTTAATGCGGCCGGCATCGAAGTGGTGATGACTTTTTGGAAAGATGACAGTAAGTCAGATAAGGAGATTCTGGGATTTTTCCTGAATGAGATCAAGAAGCGAATGACCGGCGAGGTGAAGATGGAGTGGAGCCGGATTGCCCTGTCTGGTCCCGCGGAGAGTACGTTGAGCGACGTGTTCAGAGATGAAATTTTGCCGTTTGACGTGGATTTTGAAGAGGCGATTCCGTCGCTTGAATTGTTAGGTAATTAAGGCATCCGCTATCGGCGGATGCCTTGTTTGTTTCTTGTGGGTCGGGAGGGGGAAATCCCATTTTGGCGCAAGCAAGGTTGGCGGCGTCCCTTTTTGGCGCAACCAAAGTTGTCCGCGTCCCATTTTTGTGCAACCGGTGCAGATTTTCTAGAATTTGCCTGTTATCTTGGGGCAAAAAGGGGCTTTTTTCGAAAAAAGGTCTCTGGAGTCGGCGTATTTGCGAGCGGCTGGGTCCAAAAGAGTGATTTTGGCTGTCGGCTGCGCCAAAATGGGATCTTTTTTCAGGCGGTTGCGCCAAAATGGGATCTTTTTTCGGACGGTTGCGCCAAAATGGGATCTTTTTTCAGACGGCTGCACCAAAATGTGATAAACCGCCCTGGCTAAGTCGGGGCTCATGCCACAAAAATCCCAAAATTCTGCAACACTGGGGTGTCGGCATCCCTTTTTTCTGCATCACTCCGAAATTTCATCCCAAAAGTCTGCAAGACTTGGCGTTAGTCTCCATCACGAGGAGATTTTTGGCAAAAATAGGTGGGATTTTAGCTGAAAGTTGCCAAAAATGCTTGCTGCTGGAGGTTGAAACTAGATTTTTTCCAAAAAACTAGCCTCGTTGCATAAAAATGGGAAGAAAAACTGGAGCGTTGCAGAGAATTGGGATTTTTTGAAGTAAGGGGGGCAAGTTCGTCCAACTTTTAAAAAAATAAACGGGATACCTAATTATCTGTTACAATAAATAAGTAACCGCTTCCCAAAGCGAGAAAGGAGTACCCATATGAGAATCGAACACGTTGGCCTCTGGGTCAAGGACCTCGAGGCGATGAAAGACTTTTACGTCAAGTATTTTAAGGCGACGGCGTCGGCCAAGTACCACAACCCTAAGACCCAGTTCACGTCCTACTTTTTAGCTTTTGATGACGGCGCCCGCCTAGAGCTGGGCCACCGGCCGGACATTCAGGAGGGTGGCCGCGACCGCTTTGGCTTTGGCCACCTAGCCTTTGCCCTTGGCAGCAAGGAAGAGGTCGACCGCTTTGCCTACTACATGCAGGGCGAGGGCTACCCAATCCAGAACGGCCCCCGCGTGACGGGCGACGGCTACTATGAAGCCGTGATTTACGATCCGGAAGGCAACCAGCTGGAACTCACCATTTAGCAAGTCTTTTTTCTTGCCAAAAAGCTCCCGGCATTCTATAATAGATGTAACTTAAAAGTTGACATCTGTTAAACGAAATAAGGACGATTATGGCACAGATGAAAGCAGCGGTGATCTACCAAGCTGGTGGACCTGAACAATTGAAGGTGGAAATGGTACAAAAGCCCGAGGTCAAGCCAGGCTGGTCCCTGGTCAAGGTCAAGGGCTTCGGCATCAACCACTCCGAAATTTTTACCAGAAAAGGCGAATCACCTTCAGTTAAGTTCCCCCGGATCCTCGGCATTGAATGTGTCGGCCTAGTTGAAGAAAGCACTAGTCCTAGCCTGGTGCCGGGGCAAAAAGTCGTCTCCTTCATGGGCGATATGGGCCGGGCACATGATGGTGGCTATGCCGAATACTGCCTGCTACCGAACGACAACATTTTTCCAATCGACAGCAACCTTTCTTGGCCGGAAATTGCCGCCATCCCGGAGACTTACTACACGGCCTTCATGTCTTTGAAAAATCTGCGGGTTAATGCAAATGACAAGGTCCTGGTGCGCGGCGCAACCAGCGGCGTCGGCATCGCCTTTTTGAAGCTACTGCGGGGCAAGTACCCAAAGATTTACTGTGCTGGCACCAGCCGCAGCGAGAAGAAGTGGGCGATGCTGGAAGAAGCAGGCTTTGATGAGGTGATCATTGACCAAGACAATGTGCTGCAGACGGAAAAGGCTTTTGATCGGATCCTGGACTTGATTGGGCCAGCTGCCATGCTGGACACTTTTAAGCACATCAACAAGTGGGGGATCATCTGCATCACCGGTCTCTTGGGGAATAAGTGGTCCTTTGACTTCGAGCCCCTTGAGCAATTGCCAAATTCCACTTACCTGACCATCGCCAACAGCGGCGACCGCAATCATGACGACGTTCAGGACCTGTTTGCCTATATTGAGCAATATCATGTTAATGTTCAGCCGGAAAAGGTCTTCAGCTTAGATGAGATCCAGGATGCCCACCGCTACCTGGAATCTTCCAAGAGCTTCGGCAAGGTGGTTGTCATTAACGATTAAGATGGAGAAAAACTCCCGCGTCACACACGCGAGAGTTTTTTGTAACTATTTCAAACTAGCTGCCGTCTTGATCAAGGTGTCGGTTGAGTGGGCCTGCAGTTTGTAGAGGCTGTTGCCCTTGGCCCAGGTCAGGGTCTGCGGGGTCTCGCCGTCAGCCACGCTGACTTCAAAAGTCCCCTTGCCCTTGTCCGGCGCCGGCAGGTAGTACTGGTTGAGCAGACTCACCAGATTTTTGGCGGTGGCTTCAGCATCTTCGCCGTTCACCGCTGCGCCGTGGACCGTGAACTGCCAGTTGCCTTCGTTAAAAGTAACGTAGCGCTGGCCGGCTCCGGCGTCGGTCCAGGCGGTGATCCCGGATCCCAGGTTAGTTGTTGGCAGGCCGTTAAGGTTGCTGCGAGACTGGACATTTTGAACCGCAGCTTGAGCGGCGCTGGCGCTAGCGTAGGTCTGCTTGGTCAAAACTAAGTAGGGCGTTTGCCCCGATAGGCTAGGATCGTTCAAGGTCTTGGCCGCGTAGCCAACGGAGTAGGAGACCGCGCAGCTGCTAGAGTTGCCGGAGTAGCGGACGTTTAGGTAGCCAGAGTCGCTGGCTAGGCCCGTCACGCTCGGAAGCAGGACGCTCCCCAGCTGCTTTTTGATCTCACTGTTAAAAGTGGTCAGGCGCGCAGCGTTAGACGTCGTTTGGTTCCAGCCACTTTGACTGGAACTAGCCTGGCTGCTGGAACTAGCGCTCGAAGCCTTTTTGGCCGAACTCGAGCTTGAACTGGGACTCGCGCTACTTTTCGCCTTTTTACTGGAGCTCTGACTAACCTTGCTGGAGCTGGAACTCGACTGCGATGAAGTTGACTTGCTATTTTGGCTGCAGCCTGTCAAAAGCAGGCTAGCAGCCAGCATGACTAAAATTTTCCCTTTCATAATTGCATCCTCCCTTTCTAGAATGCGCTTTCTATACTTATATTATCCTACTTTTTGCTTGCCAAAGCACGGATAATCGTGGAAAATAAGTTTAAGCTTTTTGATATAAGGAGAAAAAGAAAATGAGCATTACCGTTAATTTGCGCTACACTGGGAAAAATGGCGCCGCTAAAAAGTTTGCTGAAGAAATGACCAAGTCCGGCACGGTCCAGGCCATCCGCGACGAACCGGGCAACTTGCGCTATGAATACTACGTTTCTTTTGACGACCCAGAAACGGTGCTCCTCATCGACAGCTGGGAAAATCAAGAAGCAGTCGACAAGCACCACGCAACGCCAATGATGAAGACGATTGCGGAACTCCGCGACAAGTACGACCTGCACATGACCGTTGAACGCTACCAGGATGCCGAAACGCCAGCAGGCGACCAGAAATTTATCAGAAAATAAGAGTCAAAGCCAAAGTTTCTTGCTTTGGCTTTTCTTTTTTCCCTTGAAAAAATGCTATAATCAAAGCAACTCTTGAAAACGCACTCATTTTTGGAGGAAAATATGGCAGCTCTTTTATTAGCAGTAATCTACCTGGTCTTCGTCAGCCTGGGCCTGCCGGACTCGCTCTTAGGCAGCGCCTGGCCGGTCATGCGGCAAACCTTTAAGGTGCCCACGTCTTATGCCGGCTACGTTTCCATGACCATCTGCTTCATGACCATCATCTCGGCCTTGGCCAGCCCCAGCTTAATTAAAAAAATCCACACCAAATGGATCGTGGTGATTTCGATCGCCTTGACCGTTCTGGGTCTGCTGGGCTTTTCTTTTTCCAGCCAGTACTGGATGCTTTTTGCCTTCGCCGTGCCTTATGGCCTGGGCGCCGGCGCCATTGACGCCGCCATCAACCACTACGTGGCTAACAACTATTCTGGCGCGGTCATGAACTTCCTTCACTGCTTTTACGGCTTAGGCGCCGTGATCAGCCCCAACTTAATGGCGCTGGCTTTGGAAAAAGCCCACTGGAACCAGGGCTACCAGTGGACGGCCTACCTGCAACTGGGGATCTTGCTGGTCGTCCTTTTGTCGCTTCCCTTGTGGGGGCAAAATGAGCAACAAGGAGCCGCAGAAGAAGAGGGCAGCCCGGAAGAAGCGTCGGGTCTGGCCGAGGCCATCAAGCAGCCCGGCGTCTTGGCCACGCTCATCGCCTTTTTCGCATACTGCTCGGGGGAAGCTACCAGCTTTTTGTGGACGTCCAGCTACTTTGCCGGCACCAAGGCCGGGATGAGCAAGGGGCTGATCGCTTCTTTTGGCTCCCTGATCTTTGGCGGCTTGATGCTGGGCCGGCTGATTGCGGGCCTGATCACGAATCATTACGGCGACCGGAAGATGATCCGGCTGGGGGCAATTGTGGAAGTAGTGGGAATCGCCTTAATCCTGCTGCCGCTGCCTGGCTACTGGCTGGCCGCCCTTGGCTTTTTATTGGCCGGAACCGGGATGGGGCCGATCTATCCGGCCATCCAGCACATGGCACCGGACAATTTTGGCAAAAAGTACAGTGCAGCCGTGATCGGCCTGCAGATGGCCTTTGCCTACACCGGCTCAACCTTCATGCCGACCGTCTTTGGCTGGCTGCAAGAGGCCTGCGGGATCTGGATCATGCCGCTTTATCTGCTCTTTTTTGCCGTGCTGAACATTGCGCTGCTTGAGCTGTCTTACAAGCAGATCCGCCTGGCCAAAAAGTAACCATGCAAAAAGGCAAGGACCTGGTCCTTGCCTTTTTACGATTGTACAACTTAACTAGATTACTTCTCAGCTGGTTCCCACTTGCAGCGCACTGGAGAAACGATGGCGCCTTCCTTCTTCAAGGCTTTCATGGCCTTGTCGACTTCTTTGCGGTCCAAGCCAGACAATTCTGCGATCTTGCCCGCGTTCAAAGGTTCGCCAGCCTTTTTCATGGTTTCCAAAACTTGTTCTGTAGCTTCCATAATATGTACCTCGCTAGTTGACAATTTTTGTTTTATTCTTGATTTCTAATACATATTATATATTATTCTGGCTGAAGCAACAAGATAAGTACTTAAAAATTGAGAAAGCAAAAGTCCAAGGAAAATCCTTGTACTTTTTTACTCTTGTTCTGCCTCCACTTCCTGATGGAGGTCACGCACGACTTCGGCAACATTGTGCTTTTTTAAGTCTTTTTCAAATTCCCGCTGGATGTCGGCCAGCTTGTCGTCGAGGGCCGCGTGGATGTTGCGGCCAACTGGGCAATCTGGATTCGGGTTGTCGTGGAAGTTGAAGAGCTGGTCTTTATTTTTTTCCACCGCTTCATAGACGTCGTAAAAGGTGATCTGGTCTAAGGGGCGGGTGATCGAGATGCCGCCGGGCCCGCGCTTGGTTTCGATCAAGCCCGCCTTTTGCAGGTCGGACATGATGTTGCGGATGATGACGGGATTGCTGCCGATGCTGCCTGCCAGGCTCTTGCTGGTCACTTTTTCTTTGCCAGCAAAAAAATCGGTGGCTGCTAAAACGTGGATAGCGATGGTAAATTTGGTTGAAACTTGCAAATTTTTAAACTCCTCTTAATGGCAAAAACAGGCGACTTGGCGCCTGTTTTTTTAAGCCTTAACGACTGAAATTCTTTCTTTATTATGAGTGCCTTTTTCGATTTCGTCAACCATGGCGACTGCGTAGTCAGCGTAGGAAATGACGCTTTCCCCGGCTGGGTTCAAGGTCAGTTCTTCTCCGCCCAGGATGTACTTGCCGGTTTTGGCGCCATCTGCTTGGAAGTCAGCGGCAGGGGAGATGTAAGTCCAGTTGACGTCATCGCGCTTGCGCAGCTTGTCTAGCGCCTTACCCATCGCGGTGGCCAGCGGCTTAAATTCGTCTGGGAAGTCTGGCGTTTCAAACAGCTGCATGGTGTGGTCTGGGTTAACGTACAAGCTGCCGGCCCCGCCGACAACCAAAAGGCGGGTGGCGGTCCCAGCGATCAGGTCAGCCAAGTGCATCAGGCTGGTCGTGTGCAGGGGCAGAGTTTCGGGAGTGTAGGCGCCGAAGGCGTCCACGACTGCGTCAAAGCCGGCCAAATCTTCCTTGGTCAGGTCAAAAAGGTCCTTTTTCACATAGTGCTGAGCGGCGGTGTCGTTAGTGTGGCGGCCAAAACCAGTGACGTCAAAGCCGCGGTTAACTGCTTCTTCAGCGATCTTCTTGCCGGCCTTGCCATTAACAGCGACGATTGCGATTTTCTTGTTCATCTTGTGTACCTCGTTTTAATGTAATGTTGCTTATTTCATCTGATAGATATAATATACATGCTTACATCTTAGATGTCAACAATTTTGTTACGATTTTCTTGACACTTTTTTCCAGCTGTAAAGGAAATCTTTTACCTTTAGGTCGAAGTGTAAAAAGCGGGGCATTTTCTTGGTGACAGGGAGGATTTTTTCCTGTATTAGTAAAGAGATGGAGAAAAGCAAAGCTCTAGGAACCACCTTTGAAGGAGGGTGATGCTATAATATGGTCAAAGAAAATTTGCCAGTCATTAGTAGACAAGAGTTAGGGATTACTGATGACTACATGTTCTTTTCTGTCATGCAAGATGATCGGATTTGCACTCGTTTTTTGCAAGAACTTTTTCCAGAACTAAAGATTAAAAATCTAGAAGTTCAGGCTCAGAAGCAAATTAAGCGCAGCAAGGAGTCAAAAGCTGTCCGACTAGACGTCGGTGCTAATGATGATCAAGGACGAGTTTATGATCTTGAGATGCAGTCGAAGAATAGGTTTAAGCATAAGCGAGTACGCTATTACCGGGCTATTACTGATGCTAATTTGTTAGAGACAGGAATGGCTTATGAAAAGCTGCCACCATCGATCATCGTGATCTTGTCACCTTTTGCCAATGTTAACAGTAAAAAACGAGTCTGCTGCTTCCGAACCTATTGTACTGAGGAAAAGATCGGATTAGACGATAAGTCGCTGATTTACATCATCAATTCTAGAGGAACAGAAGGCTTGGTTAGTCCTACTATACAGAAGTTTTTAGACTTAATGAATGGTCATGCTGATACCAGCAATGATTTTATTAAGGAGGTTTGCGAGAAAATGAGCGTATATAACCAAGACGTCCAATGGAGAAACGATCGCCTTGCATACAAGAGCACTCTTAGCCAGGAACGGTATGAGGGGGAAAAGCGCGGGAAGGAAGAAGCCTTAGTCGAAAACTTGCGCAGCCTTGTCGAATCCGGTATGGCAGCAGACGAAGCAATGTCGCGCCTAAAGGTTCCTCGCGAAAAGTGGAACGAATACCGCAAGAAGATTGAACCGCAGAAGGTTTAGTTTTCCATTAAGCGTCGTACTACAACCATGATGCCCAATGGAGGAAAGACCGTATGGAATACCAAGTTATGTTGAATCACGAGCGGAACATCGGCATGAAGCAAGGCGAAAAGCGCGGGAAGGAAGAAGCCTTAGTCGAAAACTTGCGCAGCCTTGTTAATAAGGGAAAGACGCCAACTGAAGCTTTCGACTTGTTGGACGTACCTGAGGCAAATCGTCCCAAGTTGCTAAAGCTGATTGAACCGCAGAATGTTTAAGATGATTTTTTCTATAAAAAAGCACCCAATTTACTCGGGTGCTTTTACTTTATTCTCGAAAACGAAGCTCATCAGCTAATTTTGGACAAAGCTGTAGATGAAAAGTCTCCCGGCTATATTAACTAAAAAGTCCGAGGCCTCCCGACTATATTAACTAAAAAACTTAAGGTCTCCTCAGAATATCAACTGAGCCAAATTTGTCTGTAAAATTAGACATTTTTTGTTTAGATGATAGTCCGGGGAGACTTGTTTCGAACTAGATGATAGTCCGGGGAGACTTGTTTCGAACTAGATGATAGTCCGGGGAGACTTGCTTCGAACTAGATGATAGTCCGGGGAGCCCCAACCAGCCCCAACCGGCTGCGAACAGCGCCTACCACAGCGGCATCCCCCACGATAATTTTTTCTTTTTTGAGCCCTTCTGGCAGCTTTTCTGGGTGTCTGAGAAAAAGGGTCAAGTCCACATCCTGGTCTTCAGCCAGCATCTGGTCCGCGTACAGAGCAATCTGGCTGGATGCGCCAATTACCAATACTTTTGCCTCCAAGATCTTTCTGGATCTTACTTACTTTTCGTAAATGATAAAGCTCAAGCAGATATCAGGTAAGTAATAACACTTATAACTTTTTCTTTTATATAAAAAAGAGGCAACAGCCCATAGCTTAGTCACAGCACGATGTAAGAATTTTATTCTTTTTCTGAAATTGAAAATTTTCCTAAAAAAGATAAATTCTATGCATGCTAAAAGTGCATATTAGGGCTATAATATCAGTTATAGAAAGAAGGCAAAACAATGCTAGAAAAAACGTTCTATAAGCTCTTGCTCAGTCACTCTTTTAACATGCCAGTCAAGGTTATCTACTGGGATGGCAAAGAAGAAGTCTACGGCAACGGGACCCCGCAAGCAACCATCCGCTTTAACGAGAAGATCCCAGTTGCGGACCTGCGCCGCAACGCCTCCATTGCCCTGGGCGAGGCTTATATGGACAAAAAGCTTGAGATTAACGGCAGCATCCAGCAGGTCATCGAATCGGCTTACGAAAGCAAGGATTCCTTCATGCGGAGCAGCAAGTTTCGTCGCTTTTTGCCCAAGCAGGGCCACGGGGAAAAGGAAAGCGCCGACGACATCCAGAGCCACTACGACGTGGGCAACGACTTTTATAAGCTGTGGCTGGACGACACCCTGACTTACTCTTGCGCTTATTTTAAAGGAAACAACCGCGATGATTTGAAGCAAGCGCAAATCGACAAGGTCCACCACATTTTAGACAAGCTGGACCCGCAAAAGGGCAAGACCCTGCTGGACATTGGCTGCGGCTGGGGGACCTTGATGCTGACGGCTGCTAAAGAATACGGCTTAAAGGTCACCGGCGTCACCCTGAGCCAGGAACAATACAACCTGGTAAAAGACACGATTCAAAAAGAAGGCCTAGAAGACGTGGCGGAAGTCCTCTTAACTGACTACCGGGAACTGGGCGACCGGCAGTGGGACTATGTGACCAGCGTCGGCATGTTCGAGCACGTTGGCCCGGAAAACATGGGCCTGTACTTTAAAGATGTGGCCCGTTATCTCAGTCCTAACGGCGTGGCCTTGATCCACGGCATCACCCGCCAGCAGGGCGGGGCCACTAACGGCTGGATCAACAAGTACATCTTCCCGGGCGGCTATGTGCCGGGTCTAGCCGAGATGGTTGAGCACATTACGGAAAACGACCTGCAGATCGCCGATATCGAGATGCTCCGCCGCCACTACCAGCGGACCCTGGAAATCTGGGACCAGAACTTTAATGAGCATCGCTCCGTTATCCAAAAGAAAATGGGCGAGCGCTTCACCCGGATGTGGGACCTCTACCTGCAAGCCTGTGCAGCCTCATTTGAATCGGGCAATATCGATGTCATGCAGTTTCTGTTGACCAAGGGGCCGTCCGGCAAGAACCTGCCCCTCACCCGGGAATACATGTACCGAGACTAATTTTTTAAAAAAGGGTAGTATAATTGTAAAAAAGACAAGTGCAGGAGAAGCAAAATGACCGGCTACGCAATTTACGACTACCCCTTTGGTCAGCTGAAGATTGGCTACGAAGATAACATAATCACCTTGATTGGATCCGTGAAGGATGAAGCAGACTTAAAGCAGCAAGGCCCCAAGACCCCTTTGACCGACCAGGTCTTTCAGCAAATTACCGAATACCTGGATGGAAAAAGGAAGACTTTTACCTTTAGTTACCGCCTCTCTGGCACTCCTTTCCAGGAAAAGGTCTGGCATGCGCTAGAAGACATTCCCTACGGGGAAACCCGCAGCTACAAAGAAGTTGCCGAGGCCATCGGCAATCCTAAAGCCGTCCGGGCCATTGGCGGGGCCAACCACAAGAACCCGATCATGATTGCCGTGCCCTGCCACCGGGTCCTGGGAGCAGACGGCAGCTTGACCGGCTATGCTGGCGGGATCGCCATGAAGCAGGCCCTCTTAGAATTAGAAAAGAAGAATAAGTAACATCTAGCAAAAGCCGTGATTTTCCAAGAAAGTCACGGCTTTTTCATGCATTCCTTGCACCTGCTTACTGAATTCAAGTCCAAAAAATGATATGATATTTATAATCAACAAGCTATTATAGCGCATACAGTAGGTGGTTAGAACATGCACAAGTATCATTTTCCCAAGGAAGTTAGACAAACCTTAGAAGGCTTGCCCCTCCCGATCGCTTTTTACCAATTTTTAGACCACAAGGTCGTGCCGCTACTCTTATCACAGGGCTTTTTGGACTTTTTCGGTATCAAAGAAATGGCCGAGGGGATCGACCTGATGGCTAACGACATGTACCGGGACACCCATCCAGACGATGTGGCCCGCGTTGCCGACATCGCCTACCGCTTTGCCATTAAGGGCGGCATTTACAATGCTGTTTACCGGACTAAAAATGTGGACCAAGACGGCTACCACTTGATTCACTCCACCGGCAAGCACATGTTTATGGAAGACGGCAGCCGGCTGACCATGGTGGTTTACATGGATGAAAGCAGCCTGGCTGATGAGGCTTCCGTCGCCGGCCAGGAATTGAACCACTACCTGAAAGAAAACGTCCAGCTGGAAGGCTGGATCCGCCGCAACCAGTACGACGACTTAACGGGTCTGCCCAATATGGGCTATTTTATGATGCTGGCTGAAGCCGGCATCAAGCGCCTGCTGCAAAATGGGGAAGAGCCCGTCATTCTTTTTGTCGACTACAACAACTTAAAATACTACAACCACACTTATGGTTTAGCCAGTGGCAACGAGCTCTTACTAGGCTTAGGCCAGGCCTTGCGCAGGCTGTTTGGTACGGAAAATACGGGTCGCTTTGACTCTGACCACTTTGCCGTATATACGACTAAAAAGGATCTGGAAGCCAAGCTCCAGATCCTTTTTGACCAGGTGAACAGCCTGAATCATGGAAACAGTCTGCCCGTGCGGGTCGGGATCGTGCTTTTGGACCAGGATAAAAAGGTGTCGACGGCCTGCGATGAGGCTAGAATCGCCGCTGATTCTGTCAAAGACCGGTCCAAGTCAAGCTTTGCCTACTTCACCAAGGACTTAGAAGTAAAGACGACCATGAAGGAGTACATCCTGGCCCACTTTAGAGAAGCGCTGAAAGAGAACTGGATCAAGGCCTACTACCAGCCGATCGTGGACGCTCAGACCGGGAAGGTGACCGACGAAGAAGCGCTGGCTCGCTGGATTGACCCCGAATACGGGGTGATCACGCCGGACAACTTCATCCCGGTTTTAGAGGACGAAGGCCTCTTGTACCTGCTCGACCTCTACATGGTGGACCAGGCGATTGAATTTTTAAAGAAAAAGCAATCCCTAGGCATCAAGCAATTGCCGATTTCCATCAACCTGTCAGAAAAAGACTTCATGGCGGGGCCGATGATTGAGGAAATCAACAAGCGGCTCAGCCGCGCCGGCATCCCCAAGGACCTCTTTACCATCGAAATCACGGAGCGGTCCATCGGTCGCAATCCCGAGCTTTTAAAAGAAATCATGAACGAGCTCCACGACAACGGCTACGAGGTCTGGCTGGACGACTTTGGCAGCGACTACTCCTCTTTGAACATCATTGGGGACTACATTTTTGACCTGATCAAGATTGACCTCAAGTTCTTGAAGAGTTTTGACACCAACCCGCGCAGCCGCCTGATTTTGGAAGGGATCATTGAATTTACCAAAAAGTTCCAGATCCCGACCGTCAATGAGGGCGTAGAAACGGAAGAAGAGGCGGACTTTTTGCGCCGGTGCGGCACCAGCAAGTTCCAGGGCTACCTCTACAGCCGGCCTTTGCCAGGCGAGGAGTTATTGGCCAAGTACCAGCAGGGCGTTTTAGAATGTTAGTAATCTGTAAGGAATGTTAATGAAAGAAATTTGGAATAGGATAAAAAGCTTTTTCCGCAATCAAGCAGCGGCCGAGCACCAGAGCTACTTTTTTGAAGAGCATGTTGAGAAAAATCTGCAGTTCATGCTGATTATTGCGGTCTTGCTGACGGTTTTGCCGGCAATCGACCTGGTCAAGCTCTATAACCCGGGCGCGGCGGGTCAAGTTTACAGCAAGGTCAATGCCACCGCTGTTTACACGGTGCTCTTTCTTTTCAATCTGGCCTTTGCCATTCTCTTTGGCTTGGCCCTGCGTGATCGGCGGGGGATCTTGACGCGAGCGACTTTTAAGCACTCGCTCATGGTCGCCTTTAGAATCGGCGACATGTTCTTGGCTAGTTTTACCTTTTTATCAACGGAAAAGAGGAGCAGCTTCTTTTTTGAATATTTGCTGATTTCGATGCTGATCTACTTGCTGCCCTTTTACAGCATCAAGGAAACGATTGCCAATGCCTTGGCTAACCTGATTCCGGCGATTGCCATCCTTAACTATGTGGGCTACACCTTGGCTTGGCAGGACTGGACAGATATGATCGTCTTCCACGCTTTTTGCATCCTGATCTCGCAAAGACGCTGGAACATGCACGTAAGCAATGAGTTAGACAACCTGCAAAGGCAAAACCGCCTGTCCAGTGAAGCCAGAACGGACGGATTGACTTTGTTGGCCAACCGGAACGCCTTAAGAGACGATTTCCCTGACTTTGTTGGGCAAAAACTCTGCGTAGCTCTGATCGACCTGGACTCTTTTAAGCAGATTAATGATACCTACGGCCACCTCTACGGCGACCAAGTCTTGAAATTTGTCAGCAAAAACCTGCGCCAGTCCTTCAACCGGCCAGGCGATTATTGCTACCGCTATGGCGGCGATGAGCTGTTGATCATCAGCGCGGAAAGCGACTTGGCTGCTTTCCGCGACCGCCTAGCTCGTTTTCAAGATGCCTGCCAAAAGCCGGTCTTGGGTCACCAGATCTTCCTCTCGATCGGCTATGCGCTTGGCTCAGCGGATTCAGAAGCAGATGTGCGTAAGCTCCTCAAGCTGGCCGACAGCTGGCTGTATGAAGTGAAAAACACCGGCAAAGCCCGGATTGCCGGCGGGGCCAGCCAAGCAGCAGGCGGCCAAGAAAACTATGCATCCATGCTGGCCTCGCTCATGTCCTTTGACGACCTGACTGCCTTTTTCAACCTGCACCGGGATGCAGAAGACTGGACTCTGGTCTATCTAGACGTCCTCCACTTTGCCGAAATCAACGAAGAATTTGGCTACCGGCAGGGGCACCAGCTGTTAGAGCAAATCGCCGAAATCATCAAAGATGAATTTCCTAGGGATCCGGTGGCTAACGTTGATACCGACCGCTTTATCATTTATGGCACGAGCAGCCACCAAGAGGTCATCAATCATGTCTTGGCAATCCAGCAAAAAGCGGCAGGGCTCTTGCCCCACAGAACCTTGATTTTCCGGGCAGGGCTTTACTACCGGCCGCAAAATAGCGATACCGAATTTTTGACTGAAGTCAACTGTGCCAAGTATGCCTGTGAGTCTGACCGGGAATTCGGCCAAGACAGCCGCTATTTCCACTTTTATGGGGAAGAAATGCGGCAGGTTAAGGAACAGAGAGAATTCGTCACTGCCAATTTTGACCAGGCATTGAAAGAAAAGCGGATTGTGCCATACTACCAGCCGTTTTTAGGCGTGCTCAGCGAGAAAACTGCTGGCTTTGAGGCCCTGGCCCGGTGGCAGGACCCGCAAAAGGGACTGATGCTGCCAGAAGACTTCGTGCCTTACCTTGAAAGTACCCAGGAAAGCTATAAACTAGACCTCTACATGCTAGAGGCGGTGTGCCAGGATCTAAGCCAGCACCCAGCCTTGCTGCAAAAAGGCTTGTCGGTGACGGTCAACTTGTCCCGCACCGACTTTAGCCTGGTCAAGATGCCTGAGGCGATCGATCAGATCGTCAGCCGCTACCAGATCCCTAAAGAAGCGCTGCAGCTAGAGATTACCGAATCAGCCGTCAGCGACAATAACGATGTTCAGCGGGCAATCCGCGAACTAAAATGGCGCGGCTATCGGCTGTGGCTGGACAATTTTGGCACGGGGGAATCCTCCATTTCCAGCTTGAAGGAAAACCAATTTGATGGCATCAAGCTGAGTCCCAAGCTGTTTGACGGCTTTCAAAAAGATGAGCGCACTCATTTGATCATCCGCTCCATTCTCGACCTCTGCCACCAAATTGGCGTACTAACCGTTGCGGTTGGCATTGATGGGGAGCAAAAGTACTGGTATGCCAGACAGTGGGGCGTCAGCTTCGTGCAAGGGCACTATTTTAGCCCGGCCTTGCCACTGGCTGAACTGTTAAAGAGCCGTTATGTCCAAAAAGATCACATCCGGGATGCTGCAACCTATGCTTACTGCCACCCGATGGCCAGCGTCAACTTGGACCAAGCCATGGAGCAGGAATTTTATGGTGACCAGATGCCGGAGATGCTTTTTGGCAAGGCGGTCATCGAAAAGCAGGGCGACCACCTTTACTTCTTGCGGATCAACCGGCCGCTCCACTTGCTTTTACAGGGCCAGCTTAATGAAAAAGATATCCGGATGGAACTGGTCGGCGACCCGCGGCTTAAAGCGCGGCTGCTAGAGGAGATGGTGCTGGCTAACCAACAGCCAGGCGTACAGGATTTTTTGCTGAGAATTGCCGGACAAGAATATCATTGTCAGTTAGCAGAACTGGCCAAAGACCAGGACAAGGCCGGCTATGTTCTGGGCCTATCTAACTTTGGTCTTGCAAATCCCGTTAACAACTAGGCAAAAGGTGGTATATTACTTATTAATAAGAAAAATCCATTTTATTTGTGAGGAAACAATGGAAATTAGACACGCAGAAGCTAGTGACGTAACTAAATTGGCTGAACTGGAAGCCATCTCTTTCCCAGCTGCCGAAGCAGCAACGCTAGAATCAATCAAGGATCGAGTAGAAAAATACGGCAATCACTTCTGGCTCTTGATTGATGATGAAGGTGAAATTGCCGCTTATGTCAATGGCTTAGTCACCAACAAGGATACCTTGGAAGACGAAATGTACGAAGATGCAGCCAGCCACGATGAAGATGGCGACTGGCAAATGATCTTCTCGGTTGTCACTGACCCCAACAAGCGCCGCCACGGCTATGCAAAGATGTGCATTGAAGCCGCCATTCAAGACGCCAAGGATCAAGGCAGAAAAGGGCTGGTTTTGACTTGCAAGGACCACCTGGTAGGCTTTTATGGCCAATTTGGCTTTGAAAACGAAGGCTTCACCGGCTCCACCCACGGCGGGGTTAACTGGAATCAAATGCGGCTGACTTTTTAGCAAATTTTTTAGTAATAATAACCGCACAGAATTATTTTAGCGATTTTAACTAAATTCTTGCGTCAAAATCATTACCGGGCTAAAATATTGATAATAAATGATTTATTGTTTATTAGAAAACATGTTTAATTTAATAGGAATAATAGGACTAGGCAAAAATGGGAAATGTATGGCATAAAGTAAAGAAGTTCTTCATTGAAGGGGATTTGGAGATCTTCCACCAAGATGATTTTTGGGACCGGCTGCTGCGCCGAGACCTTTATTTCTGTATCGGAATTGCCAGTCTTTTAGTGCTGTTGCCGCTGATCGCCTTAATCATCTTGGTTAGTGGCGGACCATTGGGGCCAGGAGAGATGGTAGCTAGCGTTAAGCCAGACATGGTCTACCTGGCTTTATTAGCCTACAATGCCCTCTTTTTGATCCTATTTTTTGGAGTGTTGTCTGGCAAGTCGTCTTTTTTGAAAAAGCATTCAAGGCAGCTTAACCTAATGCGGGTTTTCCGCTTGGGCGAGATGGCGCTAGCCAGTCTAACCTTTTTGTCAACGCAAAATGGCAGCAGCTTCTATTTTGAATACATCCTGGTA
Source organism: Lactobacillus sp. (assembly GCF_051893255.1). GTDB lineage: Bacteria > Bacillota > Bacilli > Lactobacillales > Lactobacillaceae > Lactobacillus. Next base: position 19,349 of record NZ_JBJFHB010000072.1, read on the forward strand.
ACGGCCCTGGTCTACATCTTGCCGGTTTACAACTTTAAGGAAACCTTGCTCAATGCCTTGGTCAACAACTTCTTCATGATCTTGACCTTTGTCCTCTTAAAGCGGCCCATGGTTTGGCAGGACCAGATCGACATGGCCGCTTTTCACCTTTTCTCGATGACGGTGGCGCAGCTGCGCTGGCGGTCTTATATTTATAACGAAGAGAAGAACTTTCAAGGGCAAAAGGCGCTTGCCAAGCAGGCCAAGACTGATGGCTTAACCCGCTTAGACAATCGCCTGGCCCTAGAAGAAGAAAGAGCAGATTTTGCCGGGCAAAAGGTCTGCGTTGCCTTGTCAGATTTAGACTACTTTAAGTATGTCAATGACAGCTTTGGCCACCTTTTTGGCGACCAGGCCTTGAAGTTCGTAGCTAGCAATATGCGGGTAGTTTTTGATAAGGAAACGGACCACTGCTACCGCTACGGCGGCGATGAAATGCTGATCGTGTCGACGGCTGACACGCCAGATGACTTTTACCAGCGCCTGCGTTTGTTCCGTTCCCTTTGCCAAAAGCGGGAGTTAAAGCGGCCAATCTAGGTCAGCATCGGCTACAGCTGGGGGAAAATCGAGAACGACCAAGACTTTACACAGTGCCTGAAGGCAGCCGATTCTTGGCTTTACCAGGTCAAGGATTTGGGACGCGGGACTATCGCTGGCCATGAATTCCATGTCCAGGCTAAGGATTCCCAAACCAGTAGCCTTGACCGGCTCGTTTCCTTGGAGGCCCTGAAAGTTGCCTACGAAGAAGAGATGGAAACGCCGCAAACGGTTGTCTACTTGAGCCTGAACCAGTTTTCGGTGATCCGCGACCAGTATAGCTATTCCAAGGCTCAGTATGTCTTGACCCAAACTGTGGAAGCAATCTACCGCAACTTCGGACAAATGCCAGTTGCCCGGGTAGACCTGAGCAACTTCGCCTTTTTCACCAATCTGTCAGAACCTCTGACCGCCTCTTTGGTGCAAAAAATTCAAGAAGAGGTTAGTGAGCTCTTACCCGGGATCGGGATCACCTTGTGGGCGGGCTTATGCCCGATCGATGAAGACAGCAACTTTTATGACCTGCTGGACAATGCCAAATTTGCTGTCAAAAATGCCAAGGGCGATAACCGGGGGCAGTACCTGGTTGTTTTTGATGAAGAAATGCGGCAAGACCAGGCAAAAGAGCACTTTGTCCGTGACCATATCGATGAAGCCGTGAAAAAGGGCTATATCCGCCCTTACTACCAGCCTTTAGTTGGGTCTCTTAGCCAAAACGTGATCGGCTTTGAAGCCTTGGCCCGCTGGATCGACCCCAAGCGCGGCTTCATCATGCCAGATGACTTTGTGCCATATCTTGAGCGGCTCAACGAGGCTTATAAGCTGGATCTGCACATATTGGAAGCAGTCTGCCAGGACCTGAGCCAGCACCCAGAACTGACCAAGAATAACCTTTTTGTCAACGTCAACCTGTCCCGGCTCGACTTTATGGTTCGGGATATTCCCCGGGAAATATCCCGGATTTTGGGCAAGTATGACCTGCCTAAAGACGCTATCCAATTTGAAATTACGGAATCAGCGATCGGCAACGACCAGATTATTAAGACGGCCGTAGATCAAATGAACCAGCAGGGCTACAAGGTCTGGATCGATGACTTTGGCACCGGGCAGTCGTCTTTGTATGCCTTAAAGGACTTGAACGTCCATGGGGTCAAGATTGACCAGTCTTTCTTTGCCAGCTTCCCGGAAAACAAGAAGGTGCGGCCAATCATCCGCTCAATCGTAGAGCTGTGCCAGCAGACCGGGGCTTTAATGATTGCTGAAGGGATTGAAGATACTGCCAAGGTTCTTTACGCCAGACAATGGGGCGTCAACTTCCTGCAGGGCTTTTACTATAGCAAGCCGATTTCTCTAGAAGACCTTCTGGCTAGTCCCTTTATGGATGAATTAACGGTTGAAAGTGACGTGCCGGTCTATCGGCCAGCCGCTAGGGTCAACCTCTATACTGCGTTAGAAGCGCATTATTACCAAAACAAGCTTTTGATGCCGGTCTTTGCCAAGGGGGTCTTGGAGAGAAGCGGCGAGCAGATTACCTTCTTGCGGGTGAACCAGGACCTGCTGGCGACCTTGCGACCTTACTTGCAAAATAAGGACTTCGGCTTTGACCCAACTGGTGAGCTGCGTGAAAAAATATCGAGCCAGCTCTTAGTGGCTGACCGCCGAGAAGACGTCTACCAGTTCCGCCTAGGCTTGGGGTCAAAGGCCTATTACACCCAATTGGTGCCTTTGACTAAAGAAGGCGACAAGGCGACTTACATCTTAAGCATGACCGACGTGGGTTTGATTAAGATGGATCAGGTAAAAGTGAAATAAGAATGGCAAGCAAAAACGCGATTTTCCCTGGAGGAAGATCGCGTTTTGTGTTATTGATTTTGCTTAGTTCGGTATATTATTTTGACTTTTTGACCTTAGCCAAGCGGTGGATTGCCAAGATGGCGTAGGCAATAAGGAAGGGGACCAGCCAGCCCAGGCCGTCAGCGTAAAGGGGCAGGTTGGAGTAGATTTTTACTAAAAGGGCCGGCTGGCTTGGCAGGGCCTTGAAGAAGTCGCCAAGTGCGCAAACCCCAGTGACCGCGATGATCATTTGGTAGTCCCTTTTTTCAAAATGGAAAAAGCTGCTGGTCAAGGCCATGATAATCAGGGAAATTGCCAGCGGGTAGAGCAGCATCAAAAATGGCGTGGAGATGGCGATGATCGCGTCTAGGCCGATGTTGGCTACGGCCAGTGCAAAAACGCTGAAGAAGATGGCCCACTGCTTGTAAGAGAATTTAGGGAAGAGGCCATTAAAGGTTTCAGCGCAGGCCGTGGTCAGGCCGATCGCCGTCTTCAGGCAGGCGATAAAGATCATCAGGGCAAAGAGGATGGCGCCAAAGCCAGGGAAGTAGTGGTGAGCAATATTGGCCAAGATGGTGCCGCCGTTGTCAGCGATGCCCAGGGGCCGGCTGGTCGCACCGGCTAAAGAGGTAATGCCGTAGATGACCGCCATGAGGACGCTGGTCAAGATCCCGGTCTTCACGGTTTCTTTGGCGATTTGGTCGGGCTCAGTCACCCCAAAGGCCTGGATGCTGGAGACAACGATGATGCCAAAGGCTAGGCCTGCTAGGACGTCTAGGGTGTTGTAGCCGGCCAAGACCCCGGTCAAAAGGGGACTTTTAGCATAGGCACCCAGCGCCTTGCCGCTGGCTGAGCCAGTTGGGTGGAGGAGCGCCGTGATCATGATGGTGAAAAAGACGATCAAGAACATGGGCGTCAAGAACTTGCCGATCCAGTCCATGATCCGGCCAGGACGCAGCGAGAAGAAGAGCATCAAGGCAAAGAAGATCAGGGTAAAGATGAAGAGGCCCAGCTGCTTGTTAAAGCTGCTTGGCAGCATGCTGGAAATCCCGGTTTCAAAGGGAACGGTGAAGCAGCGGGGAATGGCAAAGAAGGGACCAATGGCTAAATAAAGCAGGCAGGTAAAGTAGAGGCCGTACTTTTTGCCGACTCTGGAGCTGAGGTCAAAGAGGCCAGTCGACTTGGTAATCCCCAGGGCCGCAATGGCCAAGAGGGGCATCCCTACCCCGGTGATCAAGAAGCCCAGGAGCGCCAGCCAGACATTTTTGCCGGCGGCCTGGCCTAAATAGGCCGGGAAGATCAGGTTGCCCGCCCCAAAGAAGAGGCCAAAGAGCATGCTGGAAATCGTCAGCGATTCCGTTAAGGTCATTTTTTTCTTCATATAGTTAGTAACATTTCCTTTCAGTAGGCGAATTCACAAGTTTTTTCACTTTTCTCAAGACTATTAGTGGTTTATAATATGAATTCGCAAGTGTTTGCTTTGCCATTTTTTCTATTGGCATTTTAAGATTGCTGCCTTTAGAAAAAATACAATCCTTACTATTCTACCATAAGCGCTAAAGGAACGAATGATGACCGCCAAAGCTGACTACCTCTATGTAAAAAAGCTCTACGAAGAGCACGCCGATCCAGAGACCGCCATCCCCATGGCCCGCTACATGCGGGACCAGTTTCCCTTCTACGGGCTGAAGAGCCCTGTAAGACGGGAACTGGTGCGGGATTTTTTAAAAGAAAAGAACAAGCAGGACCTGGACTGGGACTTTGTGGATCTCTGCTTTCAAGATGACTACCGGGAGCTGCAGTACGTGGCTTGCGACTATTTGACCCGGAAGGCTAAGAAACTTCAGGCTGGTGATCTTGGCAAAATAAAAAAGCTAGTTCAGACCAAGTCCTGGTGGGACACGGTAGACAGCCTGGTTAAGCTGGTTGGGAAAATCTTTTTAATGATTTTGTCAATGGACGGCAAGCCTGGAAGTCCACCTATTTTAATGGGTGGATGGATAGGGCTTGCCGTCCTTTTTTGCATTATAGACCTGATCATTGATGTATCTTTCCACGGTGTCCTTCGACATGTTTCCAACGGTTCCGATATAGTAGCTTGATGACCACAAGTGACCGCCCCAGCATTTCTGTTCTCTAATATCCGGATGATCGCGCAGATACATATATCCGGTAGATCCTTTGAGAGCTTTGACCACATCGCTGATAGATTTTGACGGCCTGAAAGATATCATGGCATGAACATGATCCGGCATAACCTCCAGCTTCTCAACTTGGATATCGTTCCTAGCTGCCACAGTAAGAATAAGCTCCTTCATCTCGCTTGCAAGTTCGGCAGTTGTAAATATTTGATTCCGGTACTTGGTGCACCAGATCAGATGATAATGGCAGTTGTAAACGTAGCGCTGGGCGTATACTGCATCTTTGATTTTATCAGCCATTGCAATTCTCTCTTTCTTAGTTGAATCATGATATTAAGCCACTTTAAAATAGTCCATTGAATAGCGGATTATGTTATAATTATAGCACAAGAATCGAGGTGAGAAAGATGACTAAAAAGAAGAAAGAAGTCGCTGTCAAAGTCAAAAAGACCGACGAGGAAAAAGATAAAAAGAAGCGCAAGACGCTAATGATCCCGATGTCAGAGCTACCATATCATCTTGGCATCAAGATGCGGATCTATCCAAGCAATGAGCAAAAACGGCTGATTGCCATCAACAGCGGTATCAGCCGCTCCGTCTACAACAAGCTGATAGCCATCAATTCTGAGCTGAACCAGCTCAAGAAAGTTAATGTCTACGTCAAGCAGGTAGCTGACAGGATCGAGGCACTTGAGGAACGCAAAAGCAAGCTTTCCAAGTACTACTTCTACATGGATTCAGAAGACGTGGACAGCTTGAATATTGCTCAGGCAAAGCACTGCTATGGGGCGGCATGGAACATGTACCACAAGGTCCATTCCTCAGGCCACCCAAAGTATCACAAGAAGGGCGTCAACGATGGCTATCAAACTTCTTGCATCTACAAAAGCGAGGACAAGAAGATCGAAAACTGTACTCCATTTTCAGGCTCGGTGCGCTTCCTGGACATGAAGCACGTCAAGCTGGCAAAGCTTGGCAGAATCAGAATCAGCGGCTCAAGCTACCGCAAGGTTCTTGCCCACAATCCCAACTTCCGAATTGGCACGGCCACCATCAAATATGATGC